>CAZXUA010000063.1:0-23909 GCA_964643755.1 uncultured Desulfatiglans sp.
AGTTGGAGTCCGGATTGATTTTTAACATGTCTCCTCCCAACCGCTTCTACTTCAAATGGCAACACTCCCATTGAAATATCTATATCTATCCCGCTTTCTTTATGACGCATTAATAAAACACGTGATTTAAGTGCAAACTCTTCAATATCATCAATTCTGGGTTCAATCCCAAGTGTTTTTAATCTTGATATAAATTCTGGCAAGCGGGTATCAAGATCAAGAATAACCAGGTCAATGTCATTTGTATATCTCGGGCGCCCCATCAAACTGACTGCCAACCCTCCTATGATCATTCCTTCTATGTCTTTTTCATTTAAAAGGAGACTGATACTTTTTAAGGCAGGTAATAGATGACTGCTTTTATTTTCTAGCATGAGCATCAATCCATTTTTTCTGAAATACTGACCAGACATGTTCAGAAGGTGGATAAGAGGTAAAAAAATCAAGTGTTCTGCCAATATCCCATATAGAAAGGGTCTGCCTGAACAGGAGTTCAAAAGAGGCGTCCCTCAATTCCTTTTCTTCAATCTCTTTGACTTTCTGCCATTTGCTCAGATATTCCTGATAAGTCTTTTTTTTTATATTATCCTGCAAACTCAATACTCCAACTACTTTACATTAACACGCCAATATATTGGGAGGTTGATTTAGTCCAAAATATAAATGCTATCTATTTTTCAGGTTTCAATATTAATGTGGATATTGGCATTACTTTATTACTATCCCTGTTATATTTGTTTTAGGAAGGCCGTAATCTTTATTGATCCACTCAGGATTATCAGAATCAACAGCCATAAAAACACCCTTTGACCCTGCTGCATATACAAGGGCATTGCCATCATCAAGGTTTTTTACCCTGATATCAAACACCCTGAGATCATCAGGCAGACCCTCATCTGTTTTATCCCAGCCATCACCGCCGTCATCAGAAAAATAGATACCATCAGATGTCCCTGCATAGATCCTTTCAGGCCTTTTCATGTTAACAGCAATCGAGTAGATAAGCGTATCACCCGGTATTCCATCATCCCATGCTCCCCATGTTTTACCATTGTCTTTGCTCATATACAGGCACGGTGAAGAAGTAAATAATCCCTTTTCATCAAGATATCCGCCTGAGCCCGCATAAATGATGTCGCCCTTTGGGGTGGCTGCCATTGACATGATATTTTTATTCTTTATCCCTTCTGACGCAGATCCCCACGCCTTTTTTGTATTATCCCAACTGAAAATATCCTTTACAGTACCCGCAAACAGATCATTACCACAGGTGATAATTGTATTTACATCCCTGTATGTTAAGCCTGTATTAAGATAAACCTTTTCTACAGCGCTAACCTTTGAAATCCCTTCATCAAATACCCCGGCTATAGTTGCAGGCCTTCCATCATCCATATTTTTAACAAATGCAACACTCCTTACATTCTTTCCTTTATACTGCTCAATTCTCTGGATAGTTAGATTTTTCAGGTCAATAGAAAAGAGGCCAGCCCCTGTTGTTGCTACATAAAGCAAATCATTATCATAATCAAGGAACAGCCTCTTGAAATAGAGATATATATCCTCCTGATTCATCTTCATCGGGTACCAGCTCCTGCCGCCATTATCGCTTTTATAGATACCTTGGCCATACGTGGCTGCATAGCAGGTTATATTGTTCTCCTGATAAATGATTTCAGATCGTCCGCAGGAAAACAAGAGGGGGGAAAATGCGGATAAAAGAAAAAACAGGGTGTTTAAGAGTCTTTTATTTTTCATAGTGTTTTTCTGTGACAGATTAACGTTTTTTACTGGCTCAAAATTAAAATTTACTAACAGGGATTTATTAAGCCCCATTCAGAATCAAGATTATGATCTATTATCATATCTAGTAATTTATCAAAATCTATTAAATCACCCGATATTTCCAGGATATTTTTTATATCTGCCAGGTGTTTATCTGATTTACCCTCCTTATAATATTCAAGTTTTCTCAGAATCACATATTCCGGAGGTGCAACCCATATATCACAATTCCCAAGTTTATATCTCTTTCTATTTTCAATGGCCCACTTATGCAGGGTATCTTTGCCGGAAAGGTATATATCCGCTTTAAATCCAGACTCATGGTGAATGAGATTAAAGTGCCCTCGAAATGGTCTCTTTATTTCAAGTTTTATTACTTCAATGGGAGGACAATAAAATTTATCATCCGGGAATGCATTTATAATTTTTTGAGCATCCTTTAGATCAAGCTCAACGACAAGGTCAATGTCATGGGTAAGGCGAGGTTCCCCGTATATAATACTCGCGACTGATCCTGTTACAATGTATGTAATATTATTTTCTTCCAAGAGAGAAAGAAAGATTAAAAAGAGATTATGTTCTTGCATAAAGGAATATTTCCTTAACCTTATTATTAATCTCTTCCTCTGGCAGACCCGGATATTGTGTTCTTAATACCGATTCCTTTAATTCCCAGGCTGAAAAATAGAGCCTTAATGAGGCGTTTAGCTTCTGATCGGGTGTCATTTTTTTAAATATTTTCTTTTGTTCAGGATGCATGCCCCGGATACACCTCCGGCCTTTGATTTACATGGGAGGAAAGAGGTTCAAGGTTCAAGATTCAAGGTTTAAGGGAATAACTGGTCAACCAGGTTGAAATGTCAGATATGGATTCTGTCTGCCTTCCGACCTCTGACTTCTGCCTTCTGTCTTCTGTCTCCCGACCTACGACCTCTGTTCTGTCTTCTGACCCCTGTTTTCTAATTACTCTTTCCTATTTCCTTCTTCAAACAGAGCATCCTACAGCAGATTCATGACCTGAGCTTCAGGTATCTCCATATCCCTTCTTACCCTTTTTTCAGCATATGGTTTTTCATCAAACAAAAGGGCGATATCAAATGTATCCTTTTCCAGTGAGCCGGCTGATATTACATCTTCACAATGGCCCGCCAGGAGCAGGCCGATCCCCTTTTCCTCTATTATTTTTTCTATGAATTCCTTGACCATTGGGGGGCCAATAAAGAGCACCCTTTTATAACCCTCTTTTTCTATTTTGATAAGCCTTTCGGTAAGCCTCCCCCTTAAGAATTCATACTCCTTAAGCTTTCTTAATACGAATTTTACTGCAAGTTTTGATTTCTCTTCGATTCCCTTTGGTGTAAGAAAATATGCATACCCTATTTTATTTTGGCTATGTCTGAAATTACTAATCTTAACAAACCCCTTGTCTAAAAGGCTCTTCAATATATAATTCACCTGCCCAAGACTTATGCCCGAATTATCCGCCAGCTGTCGCTGAGTGGATATCTCCTCCCTGTCCAGTGCATCAAGAATCTGAAATGTCTTTTCGGTATGCTTCATGCCGGTTTTCCACCCTCATTTAGAAAAATTAAGGCATGTTCAATTTTGAACGGAATCCTATTTAGAACACCTGTTTTTGTCAATAGTAATTTTTATTTTTTTGGTATTTTAATGAAAAAGAGAGCTAACCACGAATAACACGGGGAAAATATCCTTATTATAAACCCTAAAAATCTTTCAGGATTTTTATATAAACGCTTCTTGTCCTTGGCCCGTCAAACTCGCAGAAAAATATCTTCTGCCATGTGCCCAGTACAAGGCTCTTATCTTCGATGATTACAGTGACTGAACTCCCCATAAGCGATGCCTTAATATGGCTGTCTGAGTTACCCTCGCAGTGCAGGTAGTTTTCATTTTTCGGGACAAGCCTTGTCAACTTGCTGATGATATCATCGCATACCGAAGGGTCTGCCCCCTCATTAATCGTTATTCCTGCAGTTGTATGGGGCACATAAATAATGCTCGCACCCTCTTTTATGCCGGATCGAGAAACTTCATCCTGCACATAATGGGTAATATCGATCATCTCCGTCCTTGATCTGCTTTTTACCTGGATATTAACAGGCACTATACGACGCCTCCGTTTGACTCAATGGCCACATGATCCTCAAAACCCACCTCTTCAAGGTACACATTAATGGTTTCATCCGGTTCTATGTTCCAGACCCCGCCCACATAATTGGCCTGAATAGGCAGCTCCCTGTATCTTTTCCCCCTGTCAACAAGGGCAACAAGTTCTATCCTGCGGGGCCTTCCAAGGTCAATGAGCGCATCCATTGCAGCCCTTATGGTCCTCCCGGTAAAAAGGACATCGTCCACAAGAATAAGGATTTTTTTATCAATAGAAAAGTTTATTTCTGTTTTGCCTATCTTAGGTGAAGGGCCTATCCTGGTCCAGTCATCTCTGTAGAGTGAGATATCCAGTATCCCTGTAGGAAATCTCTTCCCGGTCATATCGTTTAGAATTGATTGCAGCCTTTTTGCAAGGAATGCCCCGCCAGTCCTGATGCCAACAAGCACAATCTCATCAGCATTCTCCCTGTCATCCTCTATGATCTCAGAGGCAATGCGCTTAAGCCCCTCTTCTATCTCTTTTTTATCAAAAATGATCTTTTTACCAGTGGCTTTTATTTCCATAGCGATATCCATTTTAAGTTACACTAATCCGGTCTTCATAACTCAAACCCAATAAAGACAAGGAATTTATCATGTAACAACCTAAAAAGCAAAGCATTTTGGTCAATCAACCCTTGATCTCTATTATACGATCGGTTAATATTCCGCATCATGAAAAATATTGAGAACCTCTATAAAAAACTGAATTACTGCTTTACAAGGACTGAGATCATTGCAGAGGCGCTCAGCCATTCATCCTATGTAAATGAAAACAGGGAGCCCAGGTTAAAAGATAATGAAAGGCTTGAGTTCTTAGGTGATGCAGTGCTTGACCTCGCCATAAGCCATATTCTGATGGAGAGATTTTCCGACCTCAGAGAGGGAGACCTGTCCAAATACAGGGCATCAATCGTCAATGAAAGCGGGCTTTGCAGGGTAGCAAGGTATCTTGACCTTGGTGAATATCTCCTTCTCGGCAAAGGAGAGGAGATGACAAATGGCCGTGAAAAGCCGTCAATACTCGCCAATACCATGGAGGCTGTGCTCGGTGCGCTTTACCTGGATGCAGGTTTTGAAAAGACCCTTGCCATTATAACCATGCTCTTTATGCCTATAATAGATAACATTAAATCAAAAAGATCAGACAGTGATTATAAGAGCCTGCTTCAGGAATATACACAGGAGCAGCTTAAGACCCTGCCTGAATATATACTTATAGAAGAAAACGGCCTGCCGCACGATAAGACCTTCAGGGTTGCCGTTAAAATAGGTGAGGCGCCGATGGCAGAAGGTATTGGCAGAAGTAAAAAAGAGGCGGAACAGAATGCCGCAAGGGAAGCTTTTCATTGTCTAGCAAATCAAGAAAAAGAGAGCTCATAATACCTGTTTTTATACCCTTTATGGGCTGCCCTCACAGGTGCATATACTGCAAACAGGACAGGATAACAGGCCAGATCAATAAACAGATCAGGGCAAATGATGTTACAGGTGTTATTGAGCAGGCCATACGATCGCCAAAGTATAAAACAGCGGTTTCAAGGGAAGTGGCCTTTTATGGGGGCACCTTCACCAGCCTTGGAACAGGATACATGGCAGAGCTTCTTGAGGCGGTTCACCCCTATATAAAGGATAAGATGATTGATTCCATACGCATCTCCACAAGACCTGATGAGATAGATGATAAACGTCTTGAGCTGATCAGGGCATATGGCGTTAACACTGTTGAACTGGGTGTGCAGTCAATGAATAATGAGGTCCTGCGTAAATCCGGAAGGGGTCATACTGCTGAAGATACTGTTAGCGCTATATCCCTGTTAAAAAGGCATGGCTTTAAGACCGGGGTACAGCTCCTGCCCGGCCTTCCGGGTGACTCATATGCAATATTTCAGACAACCGTTGACAGGATAATAGGGCTTGCACCTGATATGGCAAGGATATATCCTGCCATTGTCATTAAAGGCACCGGCCTTGCAGAATTGTACAGGGCAGGCAAATACACCCCCCTTTCCCTTGATGAGGCTATAGAGTTATGTGCAATGAGCTGCATGCGTCTTGAGGAGAATAACATCAAAGTGATACGGATGGGGCTTATGTCAACACCATCACTCCTTGAGGAGGGCGAGATCATTGCAGGCCCGTGGCATGATGCCTTTGGTTTTCTGGTAAGGTCAGATATTTATCTGAAAAGGGTGATACCATTTCTGCCTGCCCCAGCCACTGCAACCAATATCGGCATCAGGATGCCGGAAAGGGAGATACCGCTTCTCAGGGGTTATGAAAACAGCGGGGTTAAAAAAATAGAAAAGGCCTGCGGGATAGGGTTAAAATATATAAGGCCGGATAACCGGTTACAGCCGGATAAAATTGAGATAGACATATTGAAAGAATAGAGGAGATAGAAAAGAGGATACAGGATAGAGAATTGTTCGCAGATTTCTCTTTCCTGTTTTCTATTTTCTTTATACTATTTTCTATGTCCTGTTTTCCGGTGTCGGGCATCATATGATAAACCTTTTAACAATTTCAACTAGAGATATACACCATGAATGATAACAGCTTTAAATCCGGGTTTGCGGCAATAATCGGCGCACCTAATGTAGGTAAATCGACCCTGCTGAACAGGTTGCTTGGTGAAAAGGTGGCTATTGTAAGCCCAAAGCCCCAGACCACAAGAAACCGTATCCTGGGGGTATATCATCAGGACAATTTTCAGATATGCTTTATGGATACCCCTGGCATTCACCGCACCAGGACTGTGCTGCATAAGAGCATGGTTGCCTCTGCTATGGAGGCAGTAAGTGAGGTTGACATACTTGTATTTGTTATTGATATTACCTACCCGTTTGATGAAGGGGCAGAGATCATCCTGAAAGAGATCAAAAAAAGGGAGATGCCTGCATTGCTTGTGATCAACAAGATCGACAGGACTCTGCCTGAAAGGATACTCCCTGTTATTGAAAAGTATTCCGGTCTTTTTCCATTTGTGTCCATAATCCCTCTCTCTGCCCTGACCGGTGAAGGCATTGAGAATCTGATAGAAGAGATCAAAAAGAAGCTCCCAAATGGCCCTGAGTATTTCCCAAAGGATATGATATCTGACCAGCCTGACACCTTTCTGGTTGCTGAAATAATAAGAGAAAAGATATTCATAAATACAAAGCGGGAGATACCATACTCTTCAGCGGTTACTGTGACATCCATGTCGGATAACCCTGAAAAAGGACTCCTTTCCATCCATGCCAGTATACATGTTGAGACCGAATCCCAGAAAGGGATAATTGTCGGTAAAGGCGGGGCCATGATAAAAAGGATAGGTGAGGCAGCAAGAAACGAGCTGGAAAGGCTCCTCGGGATACATATATTTCTTGAGCTCCAGGCAAAGGTAGATAAAAACTGGACAAAGGATACAAAGGCATTAAAAAAACTTGGGTATTAGGCAGGCCTAAAACAAAGAGAGCCAGCCCGGGGAATAGGCTGGCTCTCTTCTAGGAGGAAAAAGCTCGAAAAAGCTTTTTGTTTAAGGATAATTAATGCAATATCCCTGCCAGTGGAACCTGGATAATAAAAATATTTTCAACCTATTGTTTTATCTATAAATTTAACCTTTATTTATCGCGGCCCCAAAATCAAAACAAAAACCCCGGTACAATATTTTGTACCTGACTCCAGTCATAAATGTTTAGAACTCAATCAACTAACTGTTTTTACTTTATTTTCTCAGGTAAAAAATATTGAACCCCTAAACAGAGATATTGTACTTTTTCATCTTATGCTGAAACAGGCTTTTTGTTATTCCTATCATATCTGCTGCATGGGACTGGACATTATTGCAGTTTTTGAGGGCGCGCCTTATAAGCTGCTCCTCTATCTGCTCAAGGGTCTTCTGTAAGGGCGCCCCGGCTGGGATAAATTTATCTATGGTGATCTGATCCTCCTCCTTGAGGAGATATCCTGGCAGGCATTCAGGGGTAATGGTCTCCCCGCTGTTAAGGACAACCGCACGCTCTATTACATTTTCAAGCTCTCTTATGTTACCGGGCCAGTTATGATTAAAGAGTATCTTCCATGCCTCAGGGGTCAGTTCAGGTTTGGGGCCTTTTTTTTCCATGTGATATTTATCAATAAAATGGTTGGCAAGGAGCCTGATATCCTCACTCCTCTCCCTTAATGAAGGCACCTCTATATGTATAACATTGAGCCTGTAAAAGAGGTCTTCGCGGAAACGCCCCTTTGTCACATCATCCTTCAGATTCCTGTTTGATGCTGAGAGTATCCTCACATCCACATCAATGGTCTTTGTCCCTCCCACCCTTTCAAACTCCATCTCCTGCAACACCCGAAGCAGTTTTACCTGAAGGGCTGGAGAGGTCTCGCTAATCTCATCCAGAAAGAGCGTGCCCCCGTCTGCAAGCTCAAATCTCCCCTTTTTCATGGCAACAGCCCCTGTGAAGGCCCCCCTTTCATGGCCGAAAAGCTCAGTTTCAAGCAGTGTCTCTGTGAGCGCCCCGCAGTTTATGGAGATAAATGGCCTCTCCTTTCTGGGGCTGTTGTAGTGGATGGCATTGGCTATAAGCTCCTTTCCTGTGCCAGACTCCCCTGTAATGAGCACAGAGGTCTTTGACTGAGATACCTTTTTTATCAGGTCATATATCTCCTGCATTGGCCTGCTCTTCCCTATGATATTACCGAACCTGTACCTGTCTGAAAGGGCCTCGCTTAAAAGCCTATTCTCCTTGATAAGCCTGTAGTTATCAAGCGCCTTTTTTACAGTAAGTTTTAATGCCTCGTTCTTGAATGGCTTTTCTATGTAGTCATAGGCATGTTTTTTCATGGCCTCCACAGCCATCTCGATTGTGCCAAATGCGGTCATGATTATTATGGGGATATCCCCATTTATCCTTTTTGCCTCCTCAAGGATATCCATGCCGCTTATCCCTGGCATCTTCATATCTGTGATTACAAGATCAAGGTCTGTTTCCCTTATCATCTGAAGCGCCTTTTCAGGGTTATCAGCCGTTATTATCTCATACCCTTCAGGTGCGAGAAGCGCCTCAAGGACTATCAAATAGTTTTTTTCATCATCCACAACAAGAATTGTATCCATAAAAACCCCTTCTTACACCTGTTATCTAATCCTCTTTGACAGGCGTATCATTACGCTCGTTCCATTGCCTTCTTTACTTTCTATATCTATTTGTCCACCATGCCCCTCAATTATCTTCCTTACAATGGGCAACCCCAGGCCGCTGCCCTTCTGCTTTGTGGTAAAAAAGGGATTGAATATCTTCGTCATGTTTTCTTCACTTATACCGCTGCCAGTATCTTTGATCTCTATATTATAGAAGCCCTTTTCCTCTGCTATATTTATAAAAATCCTGCCGACACTGGGGATAGCCTGTATGGCATTAATAATCAGATTCATGAATACCCTGTGTAAAAGATCCTGATCTGCCTCAATCATATATCTCCTGCTATCGAGGTTCTTCTCAACAGAGATACCCTTTTTTTCCATCTCTGGCTTAAGAAATTCCAGATTTTTATTGATGACCTCTTTCAGATCAAACTCCATTAAATTGAGCGCATGTGGCCGTGCAAAATCCAGAAATTCAGTCACTATCCGGTTCAGTCTTATGGACTCTTCTGTAATAACGCCTGACAGCCTTTTATGGGTTTCAGTGGCATCAGGCATATTGTTAAGGATTTCAGAGGTGCTCTGAATTATACCAAGCGGATTCTTTATCTCATGGGAGACGCCTGCCACCATCTCGCCCAGCGCTGCAAGCCGTTCTGCAAGGTTCAACTGCTCCACCAGTTTTCGCTGCTCAACAGCCCTGCTCTCTATAATCTTTTCCGCCTTTCTCACAATCAGAAGCATGGAGATAAAAATGACCATCATTATAATGGCGAACACCCCGAAGGTAGTATACTGCCTCTTTATTATCGAGTTATATTGCTGACTCATATCGAGCACCAGCTCAATAATACCCAGGATCATCTCTTCACCAATAAGCGGGATATAGGTTTTGACCTGTTTCTGGCCCCCTAATATGCCTGCCCCCATGCCCCAGAGATTGCCTTCATCAGGAACCAGTTGAATCGATATCTCGCCCTTAATTGCCTTCAGGTACCCCTCTGTTTTTTCGGTTCTCTTTCGAATGAGAGAAGGGTCTGTGCTATAAACAATAATCCCCTCTTCAGGGGAATATATGTTTACAATATCAACATTGAGGCTTTCTGTTGCCTTCCTAACAACCTTATCCAAAAGTTCCATCTGGGGCTTTATGCTGAGCCGGATTACCCTGTATTCATTCCATACAGGGATATAAAAATTAATCAGCAACTGGTGGTTGATATTTTCGCTCACCTCCTGAGCATAATTCTTATAATTGATTATGAGGTCATCATTCGCCTTTTTGGAGATAAAGGCTGCAAAGGGGATACTACTTAATAAAAAGACAATAAAGCTCGTAATGGCAAAATATTTGGCCAGGCGGAAGGGCTTTATTCCTGGTGTGCGGTTCATGAAACGACTTGGAGACATATTTTATTTATATCCGATATTTTTTTTGATCCTATAGCATTAAAAATATGAAAAGAGAAGATAGAATAGATAGGTCAAAAGTCAGAAGACAGAAGTCGGAAGTCGGGTGTCAGATGTCAGAACAGGGCATACAGAGTTATGAGATAGAAGAGATATGGTTTTTCTACTGATTTCTTATTTCTTATTTCTGACTTCTGTATTCTGGCTCCTGACTTCTTTCTCCCTCTTTTCTCCCATTGACTTGTCAAACCTCTACAGGTAAAAGGATGCACCATGAAATATAAAGATCTGCCATACATGCTCTATGCTGATGAATGCGGGAATATCTATGACCATCCTTATCTCAGGATGGCAGGGTTTTCAGGGAACACCCTTGCAGCCATATCAAAAAGAGACCTTATCAGGATGCCCTCATTCAGCAAGCTTTTTTATTTCCCTAATTGCGCCCCCATAGGTATTGATCCTGAGACAGGTATGCCCGCACTGTGTAAAGAGATAAAAGTGGGCAGGAAGAGACACAAATGTCTTGCTGTTGCAGCCTTTCTTGAACCCGGTTTTGTAAGGAGCCATCTTCCTGCCGTTGATTACAGTAATAAGGATTACATTCTTCCCATGTGGGGATATACTGCTGTTGGTTTTAAGGGCAAAGATTATCAGGTAACAGGGTTCAGGATAGAATACAATCATAAGTGGGATCCTTATAATTATGATGACAGGCTTCTGCCTGGGGCAATAGAGAGATACAAAAAAAATTGTACTGACACCCCGTTTATAGACCACCTTACGGACTGCGCTGCCAATAACCATTGTTTTGCGGCAAAGAACCTGTTTCTGGGCAGATGGGAGGCGCCTCTCCCTGTAAGCCGAAGCTGTAATGCCAGTTGTCTTGGCTGCCTGAGCCTTCAGGAGGATGACATCACAAGGTCATCCCACTTCAGGATAGCATTTACACCTAAGTTGGAAGAGATAGTAACCATTGCTGTCAACCACCTTGAAAAGGCAGAGGATGCAATAGTGAGCTTCGGCCAGGGTTGTGAAGGAGAACCCCTCACAGAATACAGGCTTATCAGGGACAGCATCAGAGAGATAAGGAGGCAGACAAAAAGGGGCACCATCAACCTGAACACAAACGGAAGCTGGCCTGAAAGGGTTAAGGAGGTTATTGAGGCAGGGCTTGATTCAATCAGGATAAGCCTTAACAGCGCAAGAAAGCCCTTTTACAACGCCTATTACCGGCCAAGGGGATACACCTTTGAGGATGTGATCTCATCAATTAAACTCTCCAGGGCTATGGGGCTTTATACCATGATCAACTATCTTATCTTCCCGGGAGTTACTGATCAGGAGGATGAAATAAATGCATTAGGCGACCTGATAAAAAATACCGGTTTGAATTTTATCCATCTTAAAAACCTGAACATTGACCCTGATTATTACCTTAAGAGCATGCCTATAACAGATGCGCCTGCAAAGGGGATGAAGAGGATGGCAGAGGAATTACAAAAGGACTTCCCCGATATAAGGCTGGGCTATTTTAATCAACCGGTAGAAAGAAAGGTTCAAGATTGAAGATTCAAGGTTTAAGGTTCAAAGTTCAAGGTTTTAAAATAAAACCTTTGCGTCCTTAGCGCCTTTGCGGTTAAGTTTTTCTTCTGACTACTGACTTCCGACTTCTGCCTTCTTCCCTATGCGCTCTGCCCTATGCCCCCTGCTCTTCCCTTCTCACCGCCCTGTAGCCTATATCCTTCCTGTAATAGACATTCGCCCATTTTATTTTATTAACAACCGAATATGCCTTTTTCTGGGCTTCACCTACTGTATTTCCGAGGGCTGTCACACAAAGGACACGTCCTCCTGAGGTTACAACATTTCCATCTTTCATGGCAGTGCCTGCATGGAACACCTTGATATCCGCCTCCTCCTTTTCAGGAAGCCCGGAAATGATATCACCTTTATTATACTTTTCAGGGTAACCGCCAGCGGTCATTACCACACCAAGTGATGCGCGTTTATCCCATTCCGCATTAATCTTATCAAGGCACCCATTTACAGTCGCCATACAAAGCTCAACAAGATCGGTTTTTAATCTCAAGAGTATGGGTTGGGTTTCAGGGTCACCTAAACGGCAGTTATACTCCAGCACACTCGGTGTGCCGTCTTCAAGAATCATGAGCCCTGCATATAAAAATCCGGTGTAGGGTGTGCCCTCATCTGCCATCCCTTTTACTGTGGGTTCAATAACCTCCTTCATTACCCTTTTATATAACGCATCGGTCAGGACAGGGGCAGGCGAATAGGCGCCCATGCCGCCTGTATTGGGGCCAAGGTCTCCATCATATACCGCCTTGTGATCCTGTGATGTTGCAAGGGGGAGGATATTCTTTCCATCCACCATCACAATAAAGCTCACCTCTTCACCCCTGATACACTCCTCAACAACTACCCTTTTGCCTGCATCGCCAAATGATGCGCCTGACAGCATGTCCCCTGCTGCATTTACCGCCTCATCATGTATCTTCGCTATGATAACTCCCTTTCCGGCAGCAAGGCCGTCTGCCTTTATTACCACAGGGAGTTTATGTGAAAGGATATAGGCCTTTGCAGCTTCAATCTCGGTAAACACCCGGTAATGAGCAGTAGGTATCTTATGTCTTTTAAGAAAATCCTTTGTAAATACCTTTGACCCCTCAAGCTGGGCCGCCGCCTTTACAGGGCCGAAACATTTTAGATTTGCCTTTTTAAATGCATCAACAATACCATCCACAAGGGGCGCCTCAGGGCCGATAATGGTAAGGTCAATCTCTTCTTTTTTAGCGAATGTAATAAGTGCATTTATTGCATCTACCTTGATATCAATATTAGAGATACCCGGTTCAAGGGCTGTACCCGCATTACCCGGGGCAACATAAACCTTATCAACTCCTTTAGACTGTTTAGCCTTCCATGCAAGGGCATGCTCACGCCCGCCGCTGCCTACGATCAATATCTTCATATAATCACCTCAAAATTTTATGAGGATGGAGTATAGGTAACAGCAGCCTCCATGTCAACAATAAGGGCTAGCTAGAAATTTTTATTGTAAATATAGGGTTTTTAGGTTTTAATACCGCAGATTTGTTTTGATTTTCTACGGGATCGGGTCATTCACTGCATAATCTTCATTATCGGTTAGTAAAACTATGGCGGTGTCTAAAATGAAATTCGCGTATACCATCTTATCAATACTGGCAACGCTATTATTATGCGCAGGATGTTCACAGGATAAACCTGTTAATAATGAAAATAAAAATGTCGTAAGGATGAAAATATCAAAACCGGCCAAAGAGATAAAAGGTGATAAAGATATCAAAAATGAAATAGCCGGTATTGTTGACAAGGATATTGATCAGGGGATCAATCAGGAGGCTGTTCAGGCGGATATCCAGCCTCTCATAGAAACAGATGAATATGTGACAGAAGAGGGGGAGACCCTCTCGGCCATTTCAGGGAGGGCCAATATTAATAATGACCCATTAAAATGGACCTTCATTTACAGAAATAATCTTGACGCCCTCGCCTCAATAAGGGGGAAGGGAAGGCTCTATGAAATACCACTTTCTGCCGGCACCAGGCTAAAAATTACATCCCCTGAAGAAAAAAAGCAAAACCTTGATCGCATGCCAAGGGCATACTATACGGTCAATGCCCTCTCTTCCCCTAGTCTGGAAGAGGTCGGGCCGCATGCTGTGAAACTCATAGAGGCAGGTTATTATGTGTATATAGCTAACGCAATAGTTCGCGACAAGGCCTATTACAGGTTAAGGGCCGGTTTTTATAAAACCCGCTCAGAGACAGACATGGAGGGTGAAAGGATCAAAAAGCTCTTAAATATATCGGATGTCTGGACAGCAAAGATAGATGATGCGGAATTCTCTGAATTCGGAGGATACTAAATAAAAGATATGGAAAAACGAAAAATAATAATAGGTGTGACCGGCGGTATTGCTGCATACAAGATCCCTGAACTTGTAAGGATATTCACAAAGGCGGGGCATGATGTAAAGATGGCAATGACAGAAAATGCAAAATGGTTTATTGCGCCACTCACCTTTGAAGCGCTTTCAAAAAACAGGGTTATTACCGGGATGTTTGAGGGAAGTACAGACACCCTTGCCCATATATCATGGGGACAGGAGTCTGATCTTGTGATCATTGCACCTGCAACAGCCAACTTTATTGCCAAGGCAGCCCACGGCATAGCAGACGACTTTTTAAGCTCAATGGTAGTGGCAGCAACCGCCCCCATGCTTATATGCCCTGCAATGAACAGCAAGATGTATGCTAACCCCATTACACAGGAGAACATTAATAAGCTTATAAACCGGGGATTTGCGGTAATGAAACCGGGCGAAGGTGAACTGGCATGTAATGCAGAAGGCCCTGGCAGGCTCCCTGACCCGCCAGATATAGCAGAACTGGCATTTAATATGCTTGAAGACAAGGATCTCAGGGGCATTAAGATATTGGTTACAGCAGGGCCAACCATTGAGCCCATTGACCCGGTCAGATACATAACAAACAGGTCTTCTGGTAAAATGGGTTATGCTATTGCGCATAAGGCTGCCATGAGAGGGGCGGGGGTGACACTCATAAGCGGCCCCACAAACATGAAGCCTCCATATGGCGTAAACCTTATAAGCATTAATACAGCAGAGGAGATGAGGGATGCGGTTTTTGCACATCGCGCAGAGATGGATGCAATCATAAAGGCCGCTGCTGTGGCTGATTTTCGCCCGGCCCTGAGCGCTGATCAGAAAATAAAAAAGGGTGAGGAAAATATCTCCATAAAACTTGTTAAAAACCCTGATATCCTTTTAGAACTGGGAAAATCAAAATCAAAGCCCGGCCAGATACTTGTAGGATTTGCCGCTGAGACAGAGAATATACTCACGAACGCAAAGGATAAGCTTGCGAGAAAAAATCTGGATATGATTGTTGTTAATGATGTAACAGCTAAGGATGCGGGTTTTGATGTGGACACAAACAGGGTCACCTTTATTTTCAGGGATGGCACAGTTCACGAACTGCCCCTTTTGACAAAAGACGAGGTGGCGGATGAGCTTCTTGACAGGATGAAGATGATCAGGGGAAAAGACAATGAGTTGCACTATTGAACTGGGTCAGATCATAAAACAAACCAAAACACTGTTACAGGCTGAATTGGATTCCGGGCTGGAGCTGCCAAAGTATAAGGCGTCTGCCATAATCAAAGAGACCCTTACTCCAGCACACTCCAAACCGGTTATTAAGACACTGAATGACCTAAAGATATCCATTGGTGATTGCAGGCGCTGCAAACTGTGTGGCGGAAGAAAAAACATAGTATTCGGTGAAGGGGCAGAGGATGCCTCTATAATGTTTATTGGCGAAGGCCCGGGCATGGATGAAGATATGCAGGGCAGGCCCTTTGTTGGTGAGGCAGGGCAGCTTCTTACAAGGATCATAGAAAATGGTATTGGCATGAAGCGGGATCAGGTCTATATAGCCAATGTTGTAAAATGCCGGCCACCTGAAAACAGGGACCCTGAAAAGGATGAGATAGAGGCATGCATCCCATTTCTTAAAAAACAGATAGAGATTATACGGCCAAAGGTCATATGTACCCTTGGCAGGATTGCAGCGAGGGAGCTTTTAAAGCGTGATTTCAAGATTACTATGGAAAGGGGGCGCTGGCAGACATACGGCAACATCCCCCTTATGCCGACATACCACCCTGCCTATATCCTCCATAACCCTGGCAGTGAAAAAAAACTAAAGGGGGAGGTGTGGCAGGATATTCAAAAGGTAATGTCCCTGCTTGGGATCGAGGTTAAAAAAAATAACTGATTAAAGGCCTCAAGGATTGCAATAGGAACGCTATTAATATAATGTGCAGTATCTGATTATTCCTGATTTTTATCTTTAACAGGGCATTAGCACCTGAAAATAAATAAAAAGGAGTATTGAGAATGGCAGAAGAGATAAAAAATGAAGGAGCACATCCAAAGACAGAAGAAAAACCCCTTGACAAGATGACAGCCCCGGAACTCAAGGAGATTGCAGCCACGATCCCTGGAGTAACAGGAGTTACTGCCATGAAAAAGGAGGAGCTTCTTGCCCTTATCAAGAAGCACAGGGGCATAGAGGATGATACCCATGCCAAAAAGGCAGAGGCTGCCAAAAAGAGATTAAAAAACAAATTGGTAGACCTCAGGGCATTAAAGGCCGCTGCAAGGGAAGAAAAGGATAATAAAAAGGTGGATGTCCTGAGACGCAGGATAAACAGGCTGAAAAAGAAGACAAGAAGGGCGGGATAATTTCATACAGGGCCCGGCCTGAAAAAGAGATGAATCACAGAAGCAGGTTACCAGGAAGGCTATGCTGCATTTGACAAATTCAGTAATATTTAAAATTCATCATTATTGTTAGCCATTGAGGTTATGGTAAATTTATTCTTTAAGCTTTTGCTCCGTGTTCTCCGTGCTCTCCGTGGTGAAAATTTGGATACTGTATTTATGCAAATGTAGATTTAGCCCTGTGCCTGCTTCTTTTATTTTAACATTGAGGAATGATGATAACCATTGCCATAATACCCGCCGCAGGGATGGGTGTAAGGATGAATGCAAAGGTGCCCAAACAGTTTCTGGCCCTTGAGGGGAAACCCCTTCTCGCTATAACCGTTGAAAAATTTGATTCATGCCCGCTTATAGATGAGATCATACTTGTTGTACCTGACAGTGATATCGAGTTCTGCAAAAAAGAGATCGTTCAGCGATATGGACTGAACAAGGTGATCAGGATAACCCCTGGCGGCCCAAGGAGACAGGACTCGGTGAGGGCAGGGTTAATGGCAATAGAGAGAAGATGCGATGCGGTTTTAATACATGATGGCGTCAGACCTCTTGTCTCACCAGACATCATCACAAAATCTTTAGAGGCCATCAGGGATGAGAGGGCGGTTATTGTTGCTATCCCGGCAAAGGATACAATAAAGATGGTTAACGAGAAGGGTTATGTAGATAAAAGCTATAAAAGAAAACTCATTTGGCAGGTGCAGACGCCACAGGTCTTCAGGTTTGATGATATATATAATGCCCATAAAAGGGCAGAGGCCGAACGGTGGGATGAGGTTACAGACGATGCAATGCTCATGGAGAGGCTCTCCATACCGGTAAAGGTGGTGCAGGGGTCAGAGGAGAATATTAAGATAACCACACCGCAAGACCTTGAGTATGCAGGATTTTTATTAGGGAAAGGAAAATAAAACTGTTGTTTATAAATTTATGGGGTTAGTTTTATTATACTATTATGTAGTGTCCATCCAGAAAGAGGCAAATTCTGGATGGGGCTTTCAGCTGTAAGGGATCAGCTGTCAGTTAAATCTTTGATTTGAAAGTCTTTTGCTGTAAGCTGAATGCTGATGGCTGACCGCTTGAATCCAAAAACGACAGTTTTTGGTTGGATGGACACTATGCAGTAAATATTTTTAGGAATCTCATTTCTGGATCCTCCGGTTAAACCGGAGAATGACGGCCTTTAAACATATCACTTTGTCATTCCCCGACTTGATCGGGGAATCCAGGTTCAGGTTTTACTCCCAATGTTTATGACTTAATGTCAACTGAAACTCCTTTCACTGGATGGGAGAGGTTGGGAGAGGGTGAAAAAGATAGACAGAAAAATTTACTCTGTTTATTCATCAGGGATTCCCCCTCCCACAAAGTGGAGGGTTGGTTATGAATTTTTTAAGCCAACAGTATAGGCTATACAATTGCCCGGAATTTATGTAGACAAGGCATGCCTTGTCTATAAGTTTGATTATCATGGATTTTTATGAAAATTAATTCTTCAATAAAAATAGGCACAAGGGGGAGCAAACTCGCACTCACCCAGAGCAATATGATCAGGGAAATGATACTTAAGCAACACCCTGATACCCATGTTGAACTCGTTATCATCAAGACAAAGGGCGATAAGATTATAGATTCGCCATTGAGCAAGATCGGCGGCAAAGGGCTTTTTGTAAAGGAGATAGAGGAGGCGCTCATTGATAAGGGTGTGGATATTGCCGTTCACAGCATAAAGGATGTACCTGCTGAATTGCCTGATACGCTTTGCATCCCCATTTACCCTGAGCGTGAAAACCCGGCAGATGCATTCCTGTCAATAAAATATAAAAGGCTTCTTGATTTGCCTTCAGGCGCAAAGGTGGGGACAGGGAGTTTAAGAAGGTCATCGCAGCTTCTAAGTAAAAGAGCTGATCTTACGATAGTGCCCATAAGGGGCAATGTGGACACCCGTATTAAAAGGCTTGAATCCGGGGAGCTGGATGCGATAATCCTTGCAGCAGCTGGTCTGAACAGGCTGGGTCTGTCGTCAAAGATAACAGAGCTTCTTTCTCCGCCTGAATATATCCCGGCAGTGGGTCAGGGCGCACTTGGGATAGAGGTAAGAACAGATGACAGTGATGTTAAAGATCTTCTTGGATTTTTAAACCATAATGAAACAGCCCTTGCAGTACGGGCAGAAAGGGCGTTTTTACACCGGCTTGATGGCGGGTGCCAGGTGCCCCTTGGCGCTTATGCATCTATTGATAAAGGCAGGATAAATATCCACGGCATGGTATCAGACCTTACCGGAAGCAGGATTATAAAAGATACTTTAACCGGCAGCATCGAACATCCGGAACAAACCGGTAAAACCCTGGCAGAACAGCTTCTTGACATGGGTGCAGATAAGATACTGGCTGAGGTTTATGGAAAATAAAAAAAGAGACAGGAAAATATATGGCTGAAAAAAGAAAAAAGGGGATGGTATATCTGGTGGGCGCAGGGCCTGGCGACCCCGGCCTTCTCACTGTAAAGGCAAAGGAATGCATAGAAAAGGCCGATGTGCTGGTGTATGACTACCTGGCAAATTATAAATTTCTTGAATATGCCCCGCCTCATGCAGAACATATCTATGTGGGCAAAAAGGCAGGTGATCACACAAAGACACAGGATGAGATAAACGCAATCATCTGTAAAAAGGCCATTGAAGGATTAACCGTTGTAAGGCTCAAGGGGGGCGATCCCTTCATATTCGGGAGAGGCGGTGAAGAGGCACAGGAGCTTTTAAAGGCAGGGGTTTCATTTGAGGTTGTGCCTGGCATAACCTCTGCCATAGCAGTACCCGCATATGCAGGCATACCATTAACACACAGGGATCACACCGCTACAGTTGCATTCATCACAGGTCATGAAGACCCTTCAAAGGGGGAGTCCAATATTGCCTATGATAAACTTGCCACAGGTATAGGCACATTGGTCTTCCTCATGGGTATAGGCAATCTTAAAACTATCTGCCTAGCGCTGATTGAAAATGGCAGATCGCCTGACACACCGGTCGCAGTGATATACAGGGGCACCCACCCTGAGCAGAAGACAATAACCGGCACACTTGAAACCATTCATGAGATATCCCAGAAAGCGGATATCAAACCGCCAGGGATCATAGTTGTCGGTGATGTTGTGAAGCTAAGAGAGGAGCTTAACTGGTATGAGAAAAGGCCCCTGTTCGGTAAAGGTATAGTGGTAACAAGGGCAAGGGAGCAGGCGAGCAGCTTTATGGCAGGGTTAAGGGAGCTTGGTGCGAACTGCATAGAGTTCCCGACCATCGAGATAGCGCCGCCTGATGACTGGGCCCCCCTTGATAAGGCAATTGACAACATCAAGAATTATAACTGGCTCATCTTTACCAGTGTGAATGGTGTGAAATTCTTTTTTAAAAGGCTCTTTGAAGATGGAAAGGATGTGAGGGCATTAGGTGAGATCAAGATATGCGCTATTGGCCCAAAAACAGCAGATGCCGTGAAAGGGTATGGCATCATACCTGACATGGTGCCCCCTGAATACAGGGCAGAGGCGGTGATAGAAGAGTTCAGGAGATTAAAGAGGGATAACCTTAAGATACTTTTGCCACGTGCAAAAGAGGCGAGAGAAATACTGCCCAGTGAACTTAAAAAAATGGGGGCAGAGGTGGATGTTGTAGAGGCCTATGTAACCATCATGCCTCAAAACAGGGTGGCGGATATTTCAAGGATGCTTGAGGCAGGCGAGATTGACATGATCACATTTACAAGCTCCTCCACTGTTACCAATTTTATGGACATGTTTAAAAAAAATGCAAATCAGGTAAAAGAGTGGCTGAAGGATGTGGATATAGCATCCATAGGCCCGATAACATCAGAGACCGCAAGAAGGCTTGGATTAAAGGTTACTGTGGAACCGGCTGACTACACCATAGAGGCACTCACAGATGTGATTGTAAGGCACTATTCCTGAATGGCTCCACTGCAACCCGGGTTATTCCACAGCTTGACCGTGGAATCCAGTGTTTTTTATAACGATTTTATTTCTTGATTGAATGGTCACAGCGCTATCCAGTCTGGAGGTTAATATGAACTTGCATATAAAATTAACACCTTTATTTTCATTAACAATCCTGCTGCTCCTTGCATCTTTAGGATTCAATATCTACCAATATCATCAGATCAAGGGGTTATCTGGAAAAATTATTCAAACAAATCCTTCAGACAATACCTCTTCTATTACTTATAAAACAGGCGACAATAGAGATAGCAAAGACAATCTGCTCAAAGTAATTGAAAATAAACCGATTACTGAAGAAATTAATGAACTCGAATATCACCTTGGAGCGGCTGAAGAAGAGGCTGATATAGCGAATAAACAATTATCTGAAGAGCTGACCAAAAAAGAGGAGTACAGGAAGGCAGCTTGAGCAATATAAGGCATATCTCCATAAAAGAACAGAGATGATGGAATCATCAATAAAAATCAGCTCTTATCTAGGAGGTTGTCCGAGAATAGCAAAATTGAGCATTTTTGCACCTGTAAGTATTTGAATTTACTAGGTGCTATTTTTGAAAAACCCTATTCTCGGACAGTCTCCTAGATGGTGAATAAGAACAAACCTCCGCGCCCTCCGTGGGGGACTATGGCTATCCATTATTTATTTCATAATGCCTTTCAGGGCATCCCAATCAATATTATCTATAAACTTCTGTGTATACTCTTTTTTCCCTTCAACAGTGATAACATAACTTTGAACAGTAGTGTGGGGTAGATTCTTTTTATTGAGCTTGAACATATAGACACCATTATCTATAGAACTGCTCCAGTCGCCCATAAAGATAATGACCTTGTCTGCTCTTTTATTTTCACCCTCTTCAGTGTCATGATAATACAATGTCTTGTAACCCTTAACAGGCGCTATCTCTTTTACAAGGCTCTGACTGAGTTCATCTGTCAGCATGTTTACCTGAATGCTTGCATGAACTTTATAATAGTCTTCAGATGGTATAGCATTTAGTGCAGGCGCATACCCCTTATCTACCTCCTTTGCCAAAGCCTCTAACTCCTGTGAAAGCCTGCCTATGGCATCCAGGTCATTGTTTTTTGCCGCCTGCTCCATTTTTTTTTCAATCTGCCCCTTCTTTTCCATCAGTGACTGCATCTTAGGGGATTTGCTGATATCACCGGTCGTTTCAGCAACCTGCTGTATCTTTTCATTTACAGCCTGCTCCAGCTCATCATTTACCCAGTTCCCGTAAAAGCCGACATTTAATGGCCATTTTTCGGCATCTACACCCATATCTTCCGGTTCATATGGGTCGGTTGCATCTACCATTTTAAAACCAGCAAATGATTGCGGCACAGCCTTCCCGATAGTCTCAAGGACTGTCCTGGTATAAACCTTTTCAGCCTTTGTTGCAGGACGTAACTCCCCTCCATCACCGTATAAGTAACTTGAAGTTGCCAGCAATACTAAAATCAGAATAATTTTTTTCATAATATCTCCTTGTACGTTGAACGATTAGTCAATCATAAATAATCCCAATTATTAAGATTAACTTAACAACCCTTCATCCTTCAATAAGCGGCCTTACTACTGCATCACATCTCCAGAGCTGTCTGATAATATTTTGCACATTATTCACATCCCCGCTTGTCCAGAATGTTTCCACACCTGCATCTGACCGGTCAGCAAGTATGCCTGCTGTTTCAAGCCTCCTTCTGACCTCCCTTGCCACAGCCACACCTGTATCAATAATCTTTACACCATTACCTGCTATCTTCTGTATAATCCCGGATAAAAACGGGTAATGGGTGCAACCCAGCACTATTACGTCTACCCCTTTTTCAAGCAATCTGCCAGCATATCTTTCAACCAGTTCACAGGTTTTTTTACCCCCAAGGTCAAATTGCTCCACCTGCTCCACAAGGCCGGGGCATGGCTGAGTTACTATGGTGCAGTCATTGCAGAATCTCTTAACAAGGAGCCTGAATTTTTCACTCTTTAATGTCTCTGTGGTGGCCATGATACCCACTATCTTGCACTGTGTTGCGCCTATTGCTGGCTTTACACCTGGCTCCATGCCTATAATGGGGATATCAAATGCAGACCTTAGCTTTGCTATTGCCGCTGCTGTAGCAGTGTTGCATGCCACAACAATTGCCTTGGCCCCCTCTCCTGTAAGGAACTCTGTAATTGCAAAGGCGCGTTTTTCTATATATTCAACCGGTTTGTCACCATATGGAGCATACCCTGAATCAGCCACATATAGGAAATCTTCATGGGGCAATTTTTCCCGCATGCATCTCAGCACTGACAACCCGCCAACACCTGAATCAAACACCCCGACAGGCCTTGCATTGTTTGTATCCATATTATGAAGTTTCATTAAAAAAAGATCAGGCGTGCAGCCCCGCCAATAAGCTTTATATCATTTATATCTTTAACCTGACCTATCTTCCTTTGGCTTACATTAAATATTTCACCTTTTTCATTTACCGTTCCGAGTTTCGTATCAGATTGATTTAGGATGCTTCCGTCTGCCTCTACCCTCCCGATTTTGATTTTACTTATGTTATATATGATGCCCTCTCCATCTACTGAACCCAGCATCCTACCATGCAGATTATAGACTGCGCCATCTTTACTGACCCTGCCACGTTCAGTATCATAGATATTAAAGACATTATTCTTCATCTCCTCCTTATCCGCCCCCTTTTCTGCTGAAAAGATTATGGAGGAAGGACAAAAAAGGAGAGATAAAAGGATCATGACAATACACAATGTTGATTGCCTGTCTATCGGTTTTGACATTTTGGCCCCCTTTGAAAGGTCTATATGGTTGATTCAATAGTAAATTAATTTTTCATTGGTGTCCAAAAGAAATTATGTATATACAGAGGATTATACACCACCTTGTAGAGGCATGCCTTGTCTACAAAAATACCGGTCACAAATAGATGCCATTGTCTTGACTTTGACAGGTTTTTACACGAATATGGCGCCTGTACTGGCAATAAAGGATAATAATCATGAT
>CAZXUA010000064.1:0-23650 GCA_964643755.1 uncultured Desulfatiglans sp.
GAGATGGAATCTCGTGACTGGAGTTCAGACGTGTGCTCTTCCGATCTGGTATTACAAACAATGACTGGGAGGATATTGGAACCTTTGAGTTTGAAGGAAAGCCATATATAGTTATTGCCGATGTGGGGGATAATTTTGCCAAACGCAGCAAATGCTTTCTCTTTTTTATAGAGGAGCCTGATCTGAAAAATATCAGGGCGGGTTCTTCTCTCACAGTAAAACCCGCATGGAGTATCACCTTTACCTATGAGGATGGCCCGCGTGACTGTGAATCGGTCGCAGTGGATACAACAACAGGTAAAATACTGCTCTTAAGCAAAAGGGATACGCCCCCTGTTTTATACGAGATACCCTTAACAAAGAATACAACAAAAGATGCTGTTGCAAAAAGGGTTACAGTAATTAAACCCCTGCCGCAAAAGAGCCAGGGGATAAGTGATTTTTTAAGCATGTCCAATATGACAACCGCAATGGACATCTCAGATGATGGCCTTAATGCAGTTGTTTTGACCTATGCAGGCGCTTACCTTTACCCGAAAGAGAAGGATGAAGATTGGGCCAAAACATTTTCCGGTACCCCGGTTTATATTAGCCTGCCTGTAATGCAACAGTCAGAATCCATATGTTTTGGGAAGGATGTCTCAACCATGTTTGTTACAACAGAACAGCTCCCTGCCCCTTTATACAGGGTTGAGTTAAAGAAATAATCGAAAAAGAGCGAAGGTATGCCTCAGAGGCTTTCTATTATTTAGGTTGAATCATTTTCTGATTGGATTATATAATGAGTGCATAACCTAAATAGATACGAATAAGGAAGTTTGAAATGGAAACATATGTATACGAAACAACAATAAGGAAAAGAGGGATCCTGGAATTAAAAGACCTGCCTTTTAATGAAGGGGATGAGATAAGAATAGTGATCTCAGCTAAAGGTAAGAAAGAGAAACTTGAAGCTTTAATTAATAATGATCATGTGTGGACAGACAGTGATATTAAAGAGGTTCTTCGCGGCAGGGAAATAATAAACCAATGGAAAATATCCTGATCGATACAGACATTGTTACTGATTACCTCAGAAATAAGAAAAAAGACTCTACAGAACTAATACGGCTGCTTCTTAATCACTCAATATAGGTGTCAGCCATTTCTGAATTTGAATTATATCTTGGGGCAAGAACACAAAGGCACCGGGATGATCTTGAAATTGTATTCAGCCAAGTGAGTTTTATCCCATTTGATTTTGGATGTGGGCGGATTGCTGCTGATATCTGGAGGAATAGAGAAACAACACATCAAAATTTGGAAATTAAAGACATTTTTATTGCCCGCATAGCAATTTATGAAAACCTATGGTTGAGAACTTTTAATGAAAAACATTTTAAAGGAATTGAGAATTTAAAAATATGGGAGGAGAAATAATCTTTTCCTTAGGCAGACCATCCGGGATGTACCTTATTTTATAATCCCCCATCGTTTAAACAGAAGGGTGTAAAATTTTGGTTGTTCGAAGTCGGCCTGCATCAGTTTGGTTAAATGGACATACCCGAGCTTGATCTCATCATAGTGTCTCAGCCCTTCCACAAGGATCCTAACTTTATCTTTTGTCAGTGAGAAGATAATCTTATTTTCATCAGTCAATGCCCGCTCCTGTTCGCCCGGATCAGGGAGAGTAATCATATAGCTTTGTTTGCCATTGATCAGAGGAACCAGGGAATAGATACAGGAGTCTATAGGGTCAAATTCAGAGGTCACATGGACCCCCTCCTTGTATTTTATCGCCATCAGTATATTCCTGAGCTGTGCGTTGTTTGAGTAGATAAAAACCACATCCGGTTCAAATGTGGTATTTCTTAGCGGCGCTGTGAGGCAGCCGATATATTTTCCGGCTTTTAAGCATGGGAATGTCATATTCTTTGCCAGTTCCGGCTTTTCAAGAAAATGGCCCAGGAATTTTGAACCCGTTCCGCCCAGGGCCTCCTTTATTTCCGGATCATCATCGAATTGAGGATTGTACAGCCCCCCTTTTTTGAAAAATTCGGGCTGTTCGACCAGGCCATAACCGATGACTGGCGCATAGCACCAGTGGTCTTCTTTGAGCATTGCAACTGTCTTGCCCTCGCGCCGTGTCAGGGAGAAGGCCTGGCATTGGGCAATATGCTGATTACGATCCCTGTTAGGCCTTATAGCCTCAGCAGGAATCTCTTCTTCCTTCTGGATCATCTTTACCGCTACAGTGTATGAATCCAGCCTTAAAATATCTTCAATCTCTTTGCCGTAAGCTCTGTATTCTTTAATTGCAGCCATTTTCAATTCTCCCTTTAGTTACATGGTTTATCTGATCTGGCTGTTCTTGGAATGGGGTTATCTTACTCATGCCATTTTCATATATCAACTGATTTTATAACTTAAGGATTTTCTCTAATGTAGAAGGGGCGAATAATTTTTCGCCCCTACCATATTTTTTACGCGGTGACCCTGCCACCTAAAGCAGGTCAGATGCAAGCTCTGCAAGTTCAGACCTTTCACCCTTCTGCAGGGTTATATGTGAATATATCTTCTGCCCCTGCATCTTTCCTATAAGGTATGATAGCCCGTTTGAGTGCATGTCAAGGTAGGGGTGGTCTATCTGGAAGATGTCCCCTGTAAATACTATCTTTGTCCCCTCGCCCGCACGGGTGATGATGGTCTTTACCTCATGGGGAGTAAGGTTCTGTGCCTCATCCACAATAAAGAATATCTTAACAAGGCTCCTTCCCCTGATATATGAGAGCGGCGAGATCACCAGCTTCTCCGACTCCAGGTACTCCTTAATCCTCTTATGGTCTGCATCGGTCTGATCAAACTGGTTCTGTATTACGCCAAGGTTGTCATAGAGCGGCTGCATATAGGGATCAAGCTTTGATTTTATATCCCCTGGCAGGTAGCCTATATCCTTGTTGCTTAATGGCACAACAGGCCGCGCAAGAAACATCTGCCTGTAATAGCGGTGGGTTTCTAATCCCGCTGCAAGCGCAAGCAGTGTCTTCCCTGTGCCCGCCTTCCCTGAAATGGTAACAAGCTTGATGTCACGGTTTAACAAAGCATCAAGGGCAAATATCTGTTCTGCGTTCCTGGGTGTAATGCCATACACGGTGCGCTTGTCAACCCGCCGAATCTTATTGGTGGCTGAATCATACACGCCAAGTGCAGACTTTTTGCCATTCTTTAATATAAGAAACTGGTTGGGTAAAAGCCCTGTTGAAAGATTAATGGCAGAGAGATCAAGTTCATATGGTTGCTGATACAGTATATCTATGGCCCCAGCAGATATGTTTTCCTCCACCCTCAGCCCTTCGTACAAAGCAGATGCATCCTTTACATGATCCGAGGTATAGTCCTGTGCTGTAAGGTTTACCGCCTTGGCCTTCATGCGCAGGTTGACATCCTTTGATACAAGTATCACCTGTTTTTTCGGGTTGTCCTTATACAGGTGATAGCAGATATTAAGCACATGATGGTCAGCCTTCTGTGTTGAAAAGTTTAGCTTCAGGTCAGGGTGGAATTCCCGTTCGAGCTTTATCATGATCTTCCCGTGCCCCTCTCCTATCTCAATCCCCGATTCAAACATCAGGTCTCCACTTATGGAATCAAGGTTGCGCAGGAATTCCCTTGCATGGTAATTCAGGGACGAGTTCCCCTTTTTAAACTGGTCAAGCTCTTCAAGCACGGTTATGGGGATTACAATGTCATTTTCCTGAAAGTGATAGATACATGAAGAGTCATGGAGGATTACGTTTGTGTCCAGCACAAAGGTCTTTTCTTTTTTAGGCGTCATCTGTTCTCCCCTGATTAGAGATCCAATGCTATATCCACCTGTTTCAATTTCATAGCACTATAAAGATTCATATTATATTGATATCTGCAGGAATAACCCTCACTGGCTGCATTTTTTATCACAAAAATGTGGCATGTACAATAAGTTGGAAATAATCATTTTAATAAAACCCGGCTGGCTATAGACCGGGTCTAGCGCCTGGGATACCATTTTTCGCAGCAAGGTCATGTGCCAGTTTTATGGTTATCTTGTTTGCATAACCGAGTCTTGCTGCAAGCACACTGAAGAGGTGCTTTGAGACATCAGGATATTTCTCAATGATCTCATGGAGCTTATCTCCGGGGAACCGTTTTATCACAGACCTTCCCTTTGAAATAATGGATGCTGACCTTAGCTCTCCTGAAATGGCAGCCATCTCCCCGAAATACTCACCGGGTTCAATTATTTCTGCAATCTTTTTACCCTGCTTTGATACTATCAGCGCTCCCTGGACGAGTTTGAAGAAATCTTTATCCTTGTTGCCTTCATGGATGATAATATCCCCGTCCTCATAGTTTTCTATATCGGGATTAACAAGATAGGCAGGCATTGCCTCCTTTGTGATTACTGTATTTCTCAAAACCTCGCTTACCGAGGTCATCCCTTCCCTTATCTTCTGTATCCCTGCCTCTCTTAATGTCTTCATCCCCTCCTGGCAGGCGATCTTTCTCAACTGGTCTTCAGGTATATTTGCGTTTATGGCCTTTGAGACCTCGTCTGTAACCTCCATAAGTTCATAAAGACCAACCCTCCCTTTATACCCGCCATTACACTCCGGGCACCCATTGGGGCCATATATCTTAAGTTCAGGTATCTCCTCCTTTGAAAAGCCCATTTTTTCAAGATCTTCAGGATTATGATGAGTCTCCAAGACCTTACACTTCGGGCAAAGCTTTCTGACCAGTCGCTGGGAGAGCACCATTGTAACAGCGGATGCCAGCATATAGGGCGGTATCCCGATATCCCTTAAACGCCCGATCGTTGATGGGCAGTCATTGGTATGAAGTGTGCTGAAAACAAGGTGACCTGTCATAGCGGCCTTTATGGCTATCTCTGCTGTCTCCATATCCCTTATTTCACCGACCATGATTATTTCAGGGTCCTGGCGCAGGAATGCCTTCAGTGCTGCGGCAAAGGTCATGCCCACCTCATTCCTTACATTAACCTGGTTAATGCCTTTGAAGTTGAACTCTACCGGGTCTTCTGCTGTAAGTATCTTTGTGTCCTCTGTATTGAGCGCATTAAGAACAGAGTACAGCGTGGTGGTTTTACCTGATCCTGTCGGCCCTGTTACAAGGAGAAGCCCGTAGGGCCTGTCAATACAGCGCTTAAGGGCCTCAAATGTATCAGGTTCAAAACCGAGTTTTGTGAGGTCAACATTTAGGGCACCCTTATCAAGGATACGCATTACAACGCTTTCACCAAAAAGGCAGGGGAGTGTTGAGACACGGAAGTCCACCGCAGAATGCTTGCCCATGCGCATCTTGATCCTGCCATCCTGTGGCACCCTTCTTTCTGATATATCAAGCCCTGCCAGGATCTTTATTCTGGAAATGAGGCCGTTTTTGATGGTTAAAGGGAGGTTCATGGATTTATATAGTGACCCGTCCAGCCTGTACCTCACCTGGAGCGCCTTTTCAAAGGGCTCGATATGGATATCACTTACGCCATCTGTAACAGCCTTTACAAGTATACCATTAACCAGCTTTATTATGGGGGCGTCACCCGCAGAAAACTCATCCTGGATCTGATCCTCCATGGGGCCCTCAAGCTCCATTTCGCCCACAGCCTCTGACACCAGTGAACCAAAGTCATCTACCTTGGTAATGGGTAGGTCGCCCTCCTCCTTTTCTTCGGCCTTTGCAAAGAAGCTTTTATACTCATCATCGCTGATATTGTAGAATTTTTTGTAGGCGTCAATTATTGCCTTTTCAGTGGCAACATAAACCTTTACCCCCATCCTGACCTCGGTCTGGATCGCCTCTACCGCGGCGGTGTCGGTCGGTTCGGTCATGGCTACTTCAAGGGTGCGATCCTTTTTTGCCATTGGGAATGCCATGTTCTGCCTGGCGGTCTCATAACTTAACAGTCTTAACACATCCGGGTTAGGATTAAAATCGCTGCTTGTTGCAGAGGGGTAATTATGGATACGGCTCAGTACATTGACAATAGTCCCCTCTTCTATATAACCAAGCCTGAGCAGGATGCTGCCAAGCCGGCTTTTATTTTTCTTCTGAACATTCAGTGCCTCCTGAAGCTGGCTGCTTGTGATATGACCCTCTTTGCACAGGATCTCGCCTATCCTTGCCTTCCCTGCGCCTGACTGATCCTTTATTGTAGCCTTAAGGCTCAATTTATTCTGAGGCTGTACCGGTTTCAAATGTGATGGTTTATTTACTTGAGGAATTGCCATTTTGCCTTGTCTGGTTAAAACCTTTCCTTTATTCCTGCCTTTTTATATGCGTAATAAAAAGTAAAATAAAATTTAATATCAACTAGTTAGCATCATTTACTTGAGCAAGGGAGATTTAAAAAAACTCATACAAGTACAATACTCAAACCTTATATCGGTAGACCCTTTAAAAATCTTGAGATGAAATATCAGATTTTCCTAAATAAAGTTAACTGCATTATTAAATGGCGGGTTTAATTAATTCTGCAAGGACAATGATTCTGCCCGAAAAGATGTTCAACAGGGTGTTATTTTTTACAAGGTCAGGTTTCATGTGCAGGAGACAGTAATGGATATATGGTATTCCCTTAATAAGGCCATGACGTGCCTCATAACCTGACAGTAGATCATTAAGCGCCATTGGATTATTCCCTGATCCCAAGGATGAAAAGATGGCCCTTATCTCATTTATATTATCCGACCTGCCCTTTTGAGTCTGAGTAAGAGGGATTTTACATTTAATAACCTTTGGCAACTGAAACCCCATATCAGCGCAAAGCTCTTTATATTCATCATAAAGTGAGGTTAAAATATAGCGGTTCATGATAAGGAACAGCCCCCCCTCAACTGCGTATTCCCCAAAAAGGGCTTGCCATGCCCTTAAGAGCTGCCTGAAATTTTTTTCATTTATGCTGGGTTCTGTATCCATGCCTGCAAGGGTCTCAAGCGGGTAGATATTATTATCATCAAGCTCTGCATTATTTAAGAGAGGCGATTCTCTTTTTCTGAGTGCAGCAATCATCCTCTCTGCCTCATTTCTCTCTTTTTCAAACCTGTCTGCCAGGTGCAGAAGCAGATGCCACCTGATTATCTGATCCTTTTCATGCGCCCCTGTGAAGGAGCCGCCCATGAGGGCGGCCCTGATGTCTTTAATGGATTCATCTGATAGAAGGGGTGAAGCGCCTCTTTTGATGATCTCATGACGGCTTTTTTCTCCCAGCATAAGCGCAAGGCTGTAGTACTCATTAAGCAGATTTTTTATATCCACGCCCGGCATCAATCCTTCAGGAGGATATGAGACGATTATCTTGCTATTATCAGTGTAATCAGGTAGATCAGCCCCCCACGGGAGATATATCCTGACAGGAGAGAAGCATTGGATTATCTCATCGGGTATGGCAATGGCGGAACAGGCAAAGGATAAAAGATGTGTTTTCATATAAACCGGGTTAATAACTCTAATTTGATTATTTTTTGGCCTGGCTTTATGAGTACCAGAACAGGCCAATCTATTTCAATTAAAAAAAACAGATAAGAGATATTGACCAATTGATAGAAATCCTATAAAAAGCCCTCCATGACTAAAGAGAAACTAATAGAGATCCTTAAAGGGATATTAAATACAGATATAGATTTGGGCTTTCTTGAAAAACTCAAGGAGAATGAGATAGAAAGGCTTGTGGCCTGTATCAGGGAAAGGATTGATGCAGCAGTAAAATAGGGCCAGTGTCTATTTTATCTGGCTTGTTATTTTCTGAACTGAATCAATCGTTTCTTCCATTATTGGGCCTATTTTATCTTCAGGCAGCCCGAGATATGTAAGCGCCTTGCTGTCCATCTTGTAAAGCATGCCGTCAATGCCTGTGCCTATGCCGCTCATTAGTGACAGTGAGTCTGCAACGTGCACTATATATGCAAGCATGCTCTCCCTGGACCTTGATGGATAATGATGGTAGCATATAGCTGTTGTAAGAGTATTGGGTATCTTCCAGCTCTGGCACATCAATGCCGCAATCTCGGAGTGGTCAAAGCCCAGTATCTGTTTTTCTGCATCAAGAAAGGTCTTGTCCCCCTCTTTCATGAAATCTTCAAAGAGTGTATTCCGTTCCTGCAGGTATTTGTCCAGAACGATCTTTCCTGCATCATGTATAAGCCCTGCTGCGAATGCATCGTTTTCCATCTCAGGTTTTATTTTCTTTGCTATTATCTTGGATGCCAGCGCAACCGCCATTGAGTGATGCCAGAGATCCCCTGAGTCAAGTTTGTACCCGTCAAGCGATTCGCCCAGAAGGGTGGATGACCCTGCCATAGAGACTATTTCACCTACCGTCTTGTAACCAAGCAGAACAGAGGCATGCTGCACTGATGATACCTTGCCTGCAAGGCCGTAAAAGGCGGAGTTTGAAAGTCTTAAGACCCTTGTTGCCATTGCCTGATCAGTTTCCAGGATATCGGAAAGGGCCTTGAAATTGGATTTAGGGTCATTCATGACCTCTCTTGCTTTAAACATTACCTGGGGCATGGGCGGGAGTTCCTGGAGCCTGCGCATGATGATTTTCTGGAGGGTTTCGCCCTTTGGCAGATCCCTTTCATCTTCTGCCCTGGAAGCACCGCTGTTTGTCTGGGGCGCTGCAGAGGTGCTATTAGTTTTTTCCCTTAGATCTATCTTTATGATGCTCTTGCATGCGGGACATGGAAAAGAGACCAACTCACCGAATGGTAGCCTTTCTTCCGGTATATCATATACCTTGCCACAGCCTGTACATTTTATCTTCATAATAACCTTTCCCCGGGGCGATGTGCCTGTCTGAGTGCACCTGAGTTCAGACTACTTAATCTGAATCTCCCCTGTGTCAATATTTAGAATCATAGAGCGGATATTTGATCCGCCGGTCTGATCGGTTTTTATATTAAATTTGGCCTTTGCAAGGGCTGCCTTAGCTGCCTCAGCAACCTTTAAACCGACATTGGTGCCTGCAGGCGACCCTGCCATTGTAGCTCCCCCTGCCACTGCAACCGTATAGGGAGGCGCTGCCCCCTCCTTTTCAAACAGCTTTATGGCATATGCAACCGCTGAATCGGCATATTTGGCTGGATTGGCCGGGTTTAAGGTGTCTGCCTGCGGCGCCAGGGTATGGATGCCTATGCCTATCTTTTTTGCCTGATTATATAAAAGGATTCCAACGCCCACCCCTATTCGGTCTATTCTGAGTATCCCTTTGTCTGCAAGCAAACACTGCATTATCTTTACTGAAGTCTCTGCCATTCTCTTACCACTTTTTTATTAAAGATAGTTGATATCTTGCACTCATAAATTACCATGATTTTTTTTATTTGCAATAAATATACCTGTTTATTGTTTTAAGTATAAAATAATAAATTTACTGGATCCAGTTTGTTATTTGCCCGTTTTTTATTAAGAAAAACATGGTGTATTATGGAGAAATTGGCCAGGGTTAATGAATATATAATATCTGTTTTTCATAATAGTGAGGGTTTTATGTCAAAATAGATAAAATAATTGTTATAGACAGTCAACCTATTGACATTTTTCCCTCCTGGCTGGTACTTGGGTCTATTTTCAATTGACAAGCAAAACAGCTCTGGATTATTACTCTCACATCATTGCAATCAAGCAGGGCATCTAAATATCAGGAGGGAAAAAGAATGAACAGAAAAATGATGGCTTATGCTACTCTTCTGATGATTTCAGGTTTAATGGTTTTATCCCAGTCTGGTACTCTTTTCGCCCAGGAGGCGCCAGCAGTGAAGAAGATAATGAGCATAGATGCCTATGACCGCCTCAAGACCTGGCCAGACACCTTCCTGATTGATGTAAGAACAAGGGAGGAGTATCAGTTTACAGGTCATCCTGAAAATGCATATCTCTTTCCCTATATGATGATGACCGGTAAGCTTGTAAAAACAGATGACCGGTATGAATATCAGTTTAATCTGAAAAATGTGGATTTTATTAATGAGATAAACAAGGTATTCAAAAAGACAGATAATCTTCTTATTATATGCAGGGATGGTAAAAGGAGCGCCCAGGCCGCGAAGGAGCTTGTAGCGGCAGGTTTTGAAAATGTCTTCGATGTGGAGGATGGGTTTGAGGGAAGGGAATTTCCATATTTTGAAGACCCAAACCTGGATAAATGGTATAAAAACCTTGCGAGGCAGAACAAGATAAATGGATACAAACAACGCCGCCGTTATGGATGGCAGTTCTGGGGGCTACCCTGGACATATGAGATGGATCCAAATTACCTTTATCCACCTGATCTGCCTAAACCCACCAATTAATTAAAGCTGTTGATTATATAAATAAAAACTGCTAATGTCCGGCCCCAATAAACGGAATTTTGATTGAAAAGGTTTAAAAAAAGCATTTTCCTAGATTCATTGTTCACAAATCCTCAGCTTTTTATCTTAAACCACATTTTTAGGCAATTCGTTTATTCTTATTATAAATAGGGATTAAAGGAATCGGTATGGCAACAATGGGACTTAAAAAACAATTTTTAAAATTACCTCTATTTGGCATTATCTTGGGCGGTCTCGTTATGTATATATCGCATACTGTTTATGGTAATGAGGATGAGGTCTGCTACAATATCCCCTTTACCGAATCAATGCCCACTATTGATGGAAAGATATCTGAAGGGGAATGGGTAGGTGCAAATATTATTGATCTGGATAATGAAACAGAGCCATCACAGAATGTCCCCGCGATTGTAAATACAGAGGTATACATGATGGAGGATGGCTGCAATTTTTACCTTGCATTCATTGCCTCTGATCCTGAACCGGAAAAGATACGGGCATTTTTCAGTGACAGGGATACAATATTTGAGGATGACAGGGTGGGAGTCATTCTTGATACCTTTAATGATGAAAAGCGCTCATTTCAATTTTTTACAAATCCTTTTGGCGTGCAAATGGATAGTGTGTCAAGTGAAATGGGCGGCGGATTTGGCGGACCACCGGGCGGTGGGGCTCCCGGCTTTGGCGGTGGCATGTCATGGAATGCTATATGGGATTCTGCCGGTAAAATAACAGACAAGGGATATATTGTAGAAATGAAGATACCCCTTGACCAGTTGCGCTTCCATTCAGGTCTTGAGAAACAGATATGGGGTATTGATCTTGTAAGGTATTATCCCAGGGATAAACGCCACAAATTTTCCAATAACATTAAGGACTATAATGTTTCATGTTACCTGTGCCAGTTGAAAAAGGCTGAAGGGTTTAAAAACCTTGAGCAGGGTTTGAATCTCAGGGTTGTCCCAACATTAACCGGCACCTATACAGAACACCGGATGCCGCCCGGGACATGGGATACACAAACCTCGAAAATGGGAACAGGGAAATGGCAGAATGATAAGAAACTGGATGGCGGGGTTGATATCCGCTGGGGTATAAATCAGAGTTCATATCTGAATGCAACAATAAATCCCGATTTTTCACAGGTTGAAGCAGATGTTGCCCAGCTCAATGTCAACAGTACCTATTCACTCTATTATCCTGAAAAACGTGAATTTTTTCTTGAGGGCTCTGACTATTTCAATACCCCTGCAAACCTTGTCCATTCCAGGAATATCCTGTCGCCTGATGTTGGGATCAAGCTTACAGGCAAACATGATGTGCATTCATATGGCCTGTTTTTTACTAATGACACAGCAACCAATTTAATAATCCCTGGCAGAGAGGGAAACACTGTTGTTTCTCTTAATGATACAAAAAGCCTGAACACGGCATTCCGTTATCGCAGCGACCTGAACAAGGACATAAATTTTGGGGTGATCTTTACAAATCGCAGGGCTGATGACTATGCGAATACAATAACAGGTCTGAATGGTTTGCCCATTTATCAGGCAGGGGATTATAAAAATACAGTAGCGGGCATTGATGGCAACATACGTCTGGGTATAAGCGATACAGTAACAATGCAGCTTCTGAGTTCATATACCAAATATCCTCAGAACTTTTACGACCAGAAAGAAAATATCAATGACTATGCCTACAGTATTGATTATTCACATGATGATATGAACTGGTTCTGGTCTACCCGCTATGAAGAGTATGGCGATGATTTCAGGGCAGACATGGGATTTATCACCCGTGTGGATTACAATGAGCTGGGGTTGAACTTCGGTCATAAATGGCTTTTCGGTCCAGGCAGCCGCTTTAACCGGATATTTTTAGGCAGCGGTTTTGATTGGATCCGGGATGAGGATGGGAAAAAAATTGGTGATAATTTTGATATAACCCTTAATATTGAAGGGCCCATGCAGTCATTCATGTTTCTAACACTTAAAAAGGGAGAAGAGCTCTATAACGGTTTATTCTTTGATAAGGATACAGTAAGCCTGTTCGGGCGGATCAGGCCCTATGCGGGTGTTGATATATCCATGGACATATCGTATGGAGATGATATTGATTACTATAACAACAGGCAGGGAAAACAATTCTCCTTTGGACCCTGGGTTGATCTGAAGATAGGGAAACATTTTCTGGCAAGCATGAGGCACAACTACCAGAAAATGGAGGTTAACGGTCAGAAGCTCTACTCAACAAACCTGACGGACCTCCGTTTTACCTATCAGTTTACCATAAGGAGTTTTCTAAGAGTAACTGCCCAGTATAATGATACCAGATACAACAGTGCATTATATACCTTTGACATGTATGACAGGTATAAGACCTTAACCACACAGTTATTGTACAGTTATAAGATTACACCTCAAACCCGGTTTTACATAGGATATTCAGACACCGGTTTTCAGGATGACATGAGGAGCAATATATACAAGACAGACCGCAATATCTTCACCAAGATCAGCTATGAGTTGTAACACATAAGATATCACCCCGGCCAAAAAGGCATGGCCGGGGTGATTTGTCTTAATCCCAATGAATAATCTCTGGAAATGCTGTAGCAGTAAGTCCATTAGCCAGTGTTTTAGGTATGAGCTCTGCCAGTTCCTCTGTTGTCCATCCCTTTTCATTCCTTAATACCTCTTTTACGGGCGGTGGATCAACAAATATCCCTACGTGCCCTTTCCATACCTCAAAGATCTGCCCATTTATATTCCCTGCCTCCTCGCTTACAAGATAGGTCACGAGGCTTGCAATATCCTCCGGGCGGTTAGCCAGCATAAAGGGGATATTCTCCTTTGTTCCGCGCCATGCTGCAAGGGGTCGAATAGCATTGACCGTGATGCCAAATTCTGCCACATCCCTTGCCACTGTGCGGGTTAATCCGATAATCCCCTCCTTTGCTGCGCTATAATCAGCAAAGCCACGCCAGCCGAAGGCAGTGTGCGATGCGGTATTTACAACCCTTCCATATCTTTGTTTTTTCATATAGGAGCATGCCCTGCGCAGGGTAAAAAACATGCCATAAAGGTGAGTCTTAAGAACTGTCTCCCAGTCATCAGAGGGCACCTCATCAATGTCGCGTGGCTCACGCACCACACCGGCATTGTTTACAAGTATATCGACCCTGCCATACTCCTTTACTGCGGTATCAATGATTCTATTGGCACCTTCCTCATCTGCCACCGAATCATAATTTGGAACAGCAATGCCTCCAAAAGCGGTTATCTCGCTGACAACCTTATCCGCCGGACCGTTTGATGTGCCCACCCCGTCGGTTGATGTGCCTATATCATTAACAACAATCTTTGCCCCATGCCGGGCCAGAGAAATCGCATGCGCCCGCCCGATCCCGTTTCCTGCGCCGGTTACCACAGCTATTCTCTCTTTAAGCATGCTTTTCATAATATTCTCTTTATCCAAAATTCCAATTGTTATAGCAGATCACCTCTGACTCCGGTTTGCGGTCACGCCCGCTGTGTTCAAGCCCTTTGTGTTTTTCGTTAAGGTAGCTGTCATCACCCGGGTAACCCAGCGCTATAAGTGTTATCACTATGTAATCATCAGGGATATTAAAGGCCTCTTTGATCTTTAGGGGTTCATACCCTGCAATGGCATGTGCATAGAGCCCCTCCTTAAAACCCTGGAGCATGAGATTCTGGGTAGCCAGCCCGCAGTCAAAAAGGGCATATTCCCTGCGGTCATTGAGCATACAGTCAAGGGCAGGCTTTGTTGCCACAACAACAGCGGCCTTTGCGTGTTTAAACCAGTAATTGCCCTCTGACAACGCACCGAAGACCCTGTTAAGGGCCTCATCCTCAGTCGCCACAAGAAACCGCCATGACTGGTTGTTGAAACACGATGGGGCAAAGGTGGCAGCGGTCATGATCCTTTTGATTGAATCTTCAGTTATCTTTTTGTCACTGAACGCACGGTATGATCTTCGTTTATTGATCTCATGTAACAGTTCTGTCATTGAAATTCTCCTGTATAAAGGTAGGTAAAAGATATTTTTGGTGCAATATAAAATAAAAAAGACCCTGCTGGCTATATATTTTTCAGGTCAAAATAAAGATAATAGCCCCGGATATATTATTTTGGCGGCATAAAAAGGTTAAGATCAACCGCCTCTGCCATGGCCCGGTGGCCCGTTTCATTGGGGTGAAGATGATCGCCCGTATCATATTCAGGGCGTATCTGCTTTGGATCTGCCGGATCAGCAACAGCCCTCTCCATATCAATAACAGCATCAAATCTGCCACTGTTTCTTATCCATGCATTGACTTTCTGCCTTGCCTGCTCACTCCATTCAGAGTGGTAGAATGATCCGCCAAAGGGCATTAGTGTTGCCCCGTAAACAGTGATCCCCATTTCATGTGCAAGGGTGATCATTCCCCCGTAAGCATCGATCAGCGCTTCTACTACCATATTCGCCTCTTCCATGCTCTTTGTCTGGCCAATATCATTGATCCCTTCCAAAATTATCAGATAGCTTGCCCTGCTTTTGTCCAGCACATCAGAGGAAAAACGTTTTAAGGCCGCAGACCCAAGACACTCACGGAGCACACAATTCCCGCCTATCCCCATATTGAGAACAGCAGTGCCGGAGGTTTCGCTTTTTTCCATTAACCTCCTGAAGAGCTCATCAGGCCAGCGGTTCTGCATGTTTGTGCCTGATCCCCTTCCGTCTGTAATGGAGTCGCCAAGCACGATGACCGCTGCTGAAGATTTATCTGCCTGAACATCAATGGAATCTAATATGTACCAGTGATCAGTCTGAAGGGCATCTGTAAGATCAGCGGAGTCAATCAGATTACCTGTGCCCAGAAAAGAGGTGGTACGGGAACCAGGGTGCCCTGTCACCTCCGGCGATGTATCGCCAAAATAGATGGTAACAGCCACCCTTGAACGCGGTTTTAAAATGAAATTAACAGGGTCAGAGGTTACTGTTGCGCCCTGTTCAATTACTGTATCAAATCTTGAATCAAATCTCAGTGGTTGTTCTGTTGACCTCTCTATAGCGCCTTTCCCGGCTGAAACAGCAATGCTGGCAGATTTTATGGTTACAGGGCTAAAGCCATATTCATTGGAAAATCGCACCCTGAGATTATTGCCCCCAATGGTAACCTGCACAACCTGCCTCAGGGTATTATTGCTAAGCCCTGGCTCAGGGGGTAGATTATGGGGCTCAACAAGCTGCTGCGCAGTGGCCCATGTAGATATCCATTCTGAAGCGGGCGCAGACTTTTCAGTGTCTGCTCTCCCACATGAAGAGACAGCCACAAGGAAAAGAAGTAAGATAAACATTTTGAGGGAGGTTAACCGGGAGCCATCTATTTCATAATTTTTAGAATCTTTAAACATTTTGTCCCTTAATATCATCTCATTATCTATTCACTGTATTTTTTGAGCCTGTGGCGCAGGGTATTCCTGCTGATTCCGAGCAGCTCAGCGGCCTTAACCTGATTGTTGCCTGATTTCTCAAGCGCTTTCATTATTATAACCTCTTCAACCGTTTCAATAATATTTGCATGAATCCCTTCGCTGAAAAGCTGCATTACCTCAGGCATTATATTTTCTATCTTTTCCTTCAGGCTGTTAATGATCTGGTTACGGTTTGCGGCATGTGCATCATACTCCTTTTGCCTGTCCAGGAACTCTATATGCTCCTCTGTAATAATGTCACCTGCGCACAGGATAACCGCCCTGTTCAGGCCGTTCTCCAGTTCCCTTATGTTCCCTGGCCATGAATAGGACTTAAGGCGATTCATGACCCTTTCTGATACATATGGTATTGCCTTGTTGTGCTCAGAGCTGAAACGGTCGATGAAATATTCCACCAGCTCAGGTATGTCTTCGGTCCGCCTTCTCAGGGGCGGGAGATCAATGGAAATGACCTTTAATCTCCAGTAGAGGTCTTCTCTGAAGGTTCCCTCCTGTACGGCTAAAGAAAGATCCCTGTTAGTGGCGGCGATAATGCGCACATCCACCTTGATTGTCTTTACACCTCCCAGCCTTTCAAACTCACCATCCTGAAGCACCCTCAAAAGTTTTGCCTGAAGAGGCATGGAGAGTTCCCCTATTTCGTCCAGAAAACAGGTGCCCCCGTTTGCCCTTTCAATCTTGCCCAGTTTTGTATGGCGTGCGCCTGTAAATGCCCCGGGTTCATACCCAAACAATTCACTCTCAAAAAGCTGTTCAGGTATTGCCGCGCAGTTAATGGCTATAAAGGGTTTATCATTCCGGTTGCTGTGATGAAAGATGGCCTTTGCGGCAAGCTCCTTTCCTGTGCCGCTTTCCCCTGTGAGAAGCACTGCCACATTCTTTTCGGCTATCTGGCCGATGGTCTTGTAGACATCCAGCATGGCCTTGCTCCTACCTATTATCTTAAGGCCCTTTTCAGAAGAGCCGGCATTGGAGGTTGGTGTCATATCAGGGAGAAAAACCCTCTCCTTCATCCTGCTGTTAAGTTCAAGCGCCTCAGCGACTATACGGCTAAGCTCCTTGCGTTCAAATGGTTTGCTAAGATAGTCATATGCCCCGCGCTTCATGGCTGTAATTGCAGTATCAGTATTGCCATAGGCTGTCATGATAATAACAGGGGTCCTGACCCGGCAATTTTTGATCTCCTGCAATGTGTCAAGACCATTGAGGCCTGGCATCTTATAGTCCAGTAAAATGAGATCAAAGTTTTGATCCATGACTATTTTGATGGCCTCCTGGCCGGAAAGGCATGTGGTTACATCATAACCTTTCCTGTTAAAAAACCTGGTAAGAAAGTGGTTTAACCCTTCATCATCGTCAATCAGTAATATTCTCTCAGTTTCCATTTTACCCTTCAGATATTACAGGAAGAAATATTGAAAAGCATGCCCCGCCCTCCGGCCTGTTTGCTGCTGTTATCTCTCCATTGTGTCGTTTTATTGTATTATAAACAGTAGGAAGCCCAAGACCTGTGCCTGCTGCCTTGGTTGTAAAAAATGGATCAAAGATATATTTCAGGTTTTCTGGCGGAATGCCAGGGCCTGTATCTTCTAAATCTATCCGCACTGCTGTAACTAATTTATTCTCCTCTGCGAGCCTATAATCAATAAGAGTCGCCCTGATATATATATGGCCTTTTTCAGGCATTACCTCAAGTGCATTTATAAAAAGATTGATCAGCGCCTCTTCAAGAAGTTTTATATCTCCATTGATTTCCGGGAGGTCAGGGGCGATCATGGTCTCTATTGTGCATTCCTGCTTGTTTGCCATGGGGCGTACAAGTGAAACAACATCTCTTATCAAATACCCCGGAGAAATCATTGAAAACTCCATCTCCTTGGGTTTTGTATAGTCGAGCAGACGGTTGATAGCCGTCTCTATCCTGGATATCTGCCCCATTGCTATGCCAAAATCCTCTATAAACTCAGGCGATATCTCTATTTCCCCCTGTATTGACTCAAGAAACAGCTTTAAAGAGGTAAGAGGTGTGCGGATTTCATGGGCAACAGCAGCGCCAAGGCGTCCAAGGGCTGCAAATTTTTCAGACTGTTCGGCAATAATTTTAAAGTGTTTAAGGGTCTCACCGGTTTCTTCAAGCTCAGCAGACTTCAGGTTGATTTTTTCAACAAGCGTATCCTGCCGCTGTTTGATTTTCATGGCCATATCATTGAAGGCGCGGTACAGCACCCCTATCTCATCACTCCGGCGGGTGTCAAGCCCTTCAGGAAAATGTTCAGACTGGGCAAGGAGCTTTGCCGACCTGCTGAGCCCCTGCACTGGGCGGATAAAATGATATGAAATCACCCAGGTAAGTACAAATGCGCTCCCTATAGCGGTCAGCATCATGAAACCGATTAAGCGTTTCATGCTGTCAGCGCTTTTAAATGCCTCGGCCTTGTCCTGTTCAACAACAATATACCAGTCTGTGCCCTCCACCCTGTGTGATCTCCCCAGCACCTCAATATTGCGGTAATCACTGTATATGTTTTTTCGTTCACCCGGACCAAAGGTGTTCTTAAAGCTTCCTGAATGGGATATATTTTCAGAAAGGATACGCCAGGGCTCCTTATGGGCAAGAAATGTCCCGTTTATGTCAACAAGATAACACTCCCCTGTTTCTCCAAGTGAAATTTGGAGTATGATGTTTATGATATTATGCGTGCCCACTGTCCCGAGTACTGTTCCGATCTGATGCCCATTTTCATATACAGGCGCTATTAACTGGAATGTGGATTCCTTCTCTTTTGGCAGGTATTTAACCTGAAGAGAGACAGGAGATTTTTGCAGATCACTTTTAACAGCATCAATCACCTGGCCCCGGTTGAAATCCCCGGCGCTGTAAACAAGGCCATTCTTTTCTGAAAATATGGTTATATTGTTATATACCCTGTACTGATCGCGAACCAGGTCAAGATAAGGGGCAATAAGAGCCGGGTCCATGGATCTTACAATGGATGTGCCAGCAATAACCTGCATATCCTGTTTTCGTTCCTGCAGCCACCGTTCGAGAATAACCGCCTTGTCAGATGCAATGTTCTCTATCTGGCGTGATAACAGATTATTGATGACTAACTCTGTTGTTTTTATGGAGAATATGCCGAAAACAAGGGGCGGGACAAGCGCAAGCACAAGAAATAAAAAGATCAGCTTGTTTTTAAGGTTAAAGATTTTTTTATATAAGTACAACTTTAAAGCCCCTCTGATTATCCATATGAAAAGGCGTTTCCATCTATTGCCAGTATAAGACAAGCTCCTGACTTACAACATTTGACCTTATGACGAGGTTATTATCCTTCAGGTCATAAACTTTTACAATATGAGAAAGCGCCTCATCCCCAGGGCGATATTGTGACAGCAGGTTAGTGCGCCCTGAAAGCGTCTCTGGCCTGAAAATGATATCATCATTTTCAGGGTAAATCGCCCCATAAAAAATAGAGGTTTCAGTCAGATCATGGAAGAAGTGTGTCCCGAATGAGAGATCAGGTATCATGCTTCCTGCAGGGTAGCTGATTTCCATAAGCGCTGTTATATGGTTGATTTCGGAAAATTTAACAGGAACACCCATTGCAGGCGTCTGGGTGCCCCACCTTCCCGGTCCCATGAGCAGGGCAGGATTTTTGAGCGGATCAATTATCTCCCTGTTAAGTTTTCCGATCAGCCTTGCCACGCTGTACTTTTCCGCTGGCGATGATGCAGCATAGTTTTGAGGCTCCACCCAGATGAGCATGGTAACAGGGAGAACCACATTGCCTCCCATAAAATTTCCTTCCATCCTGAGAAATATCTTCTCCGGGTCAACCTTATCAGCAAGGGGGATATTCACTGTGTTGTAAATGGTCTGAAAAGGGCGGCACTGAAGCAGGTTGACCTGCATGCCATGGTTGGAATCATGGTTCACCGTGAACTCTATCTCCACAGGTACAGTATATGCCGCCTCTATGCTCTTCATCATCCTGCTCATGGTCTTTATCAACGGTGTATCTGTAAGAAGTGTGTCAAAGGTTAATACCCAGCTGGGTTCTTGAAGGGGCCTGTCATAGCTTTCTACTCCCTGATCGTTTACAGCTATTGATTTTATATCTATGTCAGGGGCCTTTTCAATAAGTTCGTGTAGTGAAACAGTCTTAAATGCATTTTCTTTAAGGTCAAGATAATCCACATAATGCTGGGAGTATTTTTTTATATCCTGCATGCCGGCGAGAGGTTTTGCCAGGGGATCATCCATTGCGATGATACGCGGATAGTCGGTTTCAACCCTGTTTACCGCACGGGTGCCAAGACCCATCACAAGGCGGAGCATCCCTGCCCCGGGGTTCATGCCCTTTTTCCATACATAGGGGTTGCGTGACAGCCCCACGCCTGCCAGTTCAGGGAAAAAGCAGTCATTATGGCCTGCCCCGGAGACCCTTTGAACTATGATGGCCATATGTTCATCTGTTTTATCAAGGCCGCGCTGCATCCTGTAGAAAAGGGCTTCTTCACTCATTGTGCACGCATAGATCCGTTTGATTGCCTCTTCAAATATCTCATAACGTTTTTCCGGGGAGGTGTGATTCACACAGAAATAGCTCTCATATCTCCCTGCAAAGGCGCTCCCGAATGCGTCCTCAAGGAGGCTGCTGGAACGTACTATTATGGGCGATTGCCCGAAATATTCAAGCATAAGCTCAAAGCGTTCGCGTACAGGGTCAGGGAATGTCCCTGAGAGGATCTTTTCTTTCAGCTCCCCCGCCTTTTCAAAATATCCTTCAGGCGTTTTATGGGCCATGAAGAGCTTCCACCACACATTCCTCACAATAAAGGAATAGAATACATCAGAGCCTATATAAAAGGAGTCATGGGGTTCAAGCATGTGAGCCCAGTCAAAACCTTCATCCTTCATCAGTATCTTTCTGGAAAGCAGCATGCCCAGGGCCTTGCCCCCTATAAACCCTGTGCCTATAAGCCTTTCCTTGATATAAAGCAGGTCTTCCAGCGTAAAATATTTTCTGATAATGGCAGTCATACGTCTGTTTCTGCTCAGTATCAGGCGGCTCAGGTATTCTACCCTGTCCTCCTTTTCAAGGGGGTCAGCGCCTGATTGAATAAGGTCGCCTGCCTCAACAAAGAGGTGATCAAAGTAGTCAATGGAACGTCTGGCATTTACAGAATTCTCCATCATGAGGTGGGAAAAGAGCCTAGCCGCTTCAACACTGTTTATTACAGGAACAAGATCAGACCTCTCCTTTATGTGAGGGAAAAACATTGTAGAGGAATAACGGCCCTGTACCTTTATGGGGTGTATGCACAACTTTCGTTCAAAGCTGTAGAGATCAATCAGTATCTGGGTTGTCTCCCTGATCCCTGCAACCGCCTTGAATGAATGATGATTTCTCAGTATGGCAAAATAGGCAATGGTGTTAAGTTCAAAGAGATAGGGGCATGTTACAAAAAAAAAGTTTACGATCATCATGTCGGAGGCCCATTCAAAGAGAAGATCAGAAAGGGAGTCAAAGACATAACATGTATCGCGCCCTTCAGCCGTTATAATATTGTGTATTGATGAGGTAAATGATTCGAAACCGCCGGTGATATCAAGGTTATATATCTGTATGTTTTTTCTTGGCGCGAGAAGCGGTAGATGCCTTGCAAACCGGATATAGACAACCTTCTCACCTGTTGAAACTGCATTGTTCACAAAATATGAGACCATTTTGCGGTATGCATCTATATCATCCACCTGCCATACCACATTATCGCCCCGGTGCAGGTAATCTATGATATTGTCAAGACTTTCCCATCCTGTGCTTACGTGCGAATGATGCGACATTTCTAACTGTTTAGCCCCGCCTCTGATAATAGAATGGATGATCCTGCAGGCGCTTGACCTGTAAGATCATCCTTCTTTAGTTTTGAACAGAATCAGGTTTACACGATTCCATAGGCCAGCATGGCCTTTGCAACCTTCATGAACCCTGCAATATTGGCCCCTGTTACATAATCTCCCTTTTTCCCGTAAGCCTCTGCCGCATCAAGGCATGACCTGTGTATACTCTTCATGATAATAAGCAGCCTTTGATCCACCTCATCTTTTGTCCATGACAGTTTCATGCTGTTCTGGCTCATTTCAAGACCCGAGGTGGCGACACCGCCTGCATTAACAGCCTTGCCCGGCCCGAAAAGTATCTTATGCTCCTGAAATATCTTCACCGCTTCCGGTGTTGAAGGCATATTAGCCCCTTCAGCAACACATATGCAACCGTTTTTAACAAGAGACTCGGCCTCTTCTTTTCCGAGTTCATTCTGTGTGGCGCATGGGATCGCAATGTCAACCTTTATACCCTGTTTTTTCAACACCTCCCATACATTTTCACCTTCAAAGCAGGCGCACTCAAACTTGCCTGCGTATTCGGATATCCTGCCGCGGCGGTTATTTTTGAGATCCATGATATAATTGCATTTATCCCTGTTTATGCCCTTTTCATCAACTATTGTCGCTGTTGAATCACAGGCTGTAATTACCTTTGCTCCCATCTGGGTGGCCTTTTCTATTGCATACTGTGCCACATTCCCTGAACCGCTTACGGCAACAACCTTGTTCTTAAAATCCAGGCCTCTTGTCGCAAGCATTTCAGCGGCAAAATAGACAGCGCCATAACCGGTGGCCTCGGGCCTTATAAGGCTTCCGCCATATTCAAGCCCCTTTCCGGTAAGAACACCAGTATGGGTATTCTGTATCTTTTTATAATAGCCGTACATATAGCCTATTTCCCTGCCGCCAACGCCAATGTCTCCGGCAGGCACATCGGTCTCAGGGCCTATGTGCCTGAAAAGTTCACGCATGAAGGCCTGGCAGAAACGCATGATCTCTGCGTCCGACTTGCCCTTGGGATCAAAATCAGCCCCGCCCTTTCCGCCGCCCATAGGAAGGGTGGTAAGTGCGTTTTTAAATATCTGCTCAAAACCCAGGAATTTGATAATGCTCAGGTTAACCGAGGGGTGAAACCGTATGCCACCCTTGAACGGCCCTATAGCATTATTGAACTGTACCCTGAAACCCCTGTTGACATGCACATTACCTTTGTCATCCATCCAGGGCACTCTGAAGGTTATGGCCCTTTCGGGTTCAACTATCCTCTCATATATGGCCGCCTTTACAAGCTCCGGATGACGTTCTGCTGTGGGTTTTAATGTTTCAAGAACCTCTGTAACCGCCTGATGAAATTCTACCTGGTCCCGGTCCATCTGTTTAACACGGGCAATTGTATCATTAATGACTGACACGAAATTTTCCTCCTTTTTTTAATTAGCGTATTTGTACTCCATAACTTCATAATTACCATCATCCCTGATGGTGTAAATCTTTGCGGATTTCTGTTTTGACTCTGCCGGCCTTTTCCATTTGTACCAGTGAATATCATCAGAGGTAATGTCGTCTGTGCCTGCGAATTCCATTTTCAACTCCTTCAAGCTGTCATACCCGCTGCCGAAAAAGGGCAGTTTTGAAAAAAATGGCCTGATACTTCTCATGTCTGTTACAGCGGCAAAATGGGTGGGAAACAGGGGGTCCCCAAAAACAAGGAGATATCGATCAGGGGATGAGATAATATTATAATCTAAAGGGATATCTTCCTTTTTTATCTCTTCAAAATGTTCCTTTAATATTGCCCCTGCCTCTACATTATCAACATCATCAACTGAGAGGAGATCCGGGCTGTTAAAATACCCGAAGATATAGAGATCGGAAGAGCACACGTCTGAACTCCAGTCACGAGATTCCATCT
>CAZXUA010000065.1:0-23640 GCA_964643755.1 uncultured Desulfatiglans sp.
TATGCCTCTGCCATGCAGCCTTTTTGGCTTTCCGGCATTCCTTCTTCTTGCAGCTTGTCTGGTTCTTGTGCCGTGGGCTTCCTTCAAACATATCTCCACAGTAAACACACTCGATCTCTGTCATAGCCACCTCCAATTAAATTTGGAATGGCTAAACTTTACTGCAATTATTAATGAAGTTGAAAAATTAGATGAATTATATGGACTTGTTAAACAAGGGTTGTTGAATCAAATAAATTAAATCTGAATTATTGGTGGCCTTATTCTAAATCCTCCTTATGCCCTGATTTATATCCTTGAAATTGGCACTGATTTATATTCCGGGTTACAAAATAAAGCCTAGTTATTTAGAAACCGCTTTTTAAAGTTATAAAACTAAAGTGTTTTTATTAGCTTTTCATTGGATTTAAATTAGTTTTTTATTAATCTGATTGATATTTTTAACTGAATTATAGACTAATCAAATCACGATAAATAATATCAACAAATTAACAAATTGAATTATTACCGGATAAATAATGTTGTTACTATCCAGTTGGGAGTCTTTTTTTGTTGTAAGCCGCTGCAAACGATTATTCATAAAACTGCCTTCTTAAAGTAAGGAATGCTGTCTGCTATCCTGATAATTAGAGCATCCCCTGTTTTCCTGCGACACTCGATAAACCTCCAGTTAATATTTCCGACTGCATATTCTCCGGGTAAGGTTGGCCCTATTTCGACTTTAATGATGATCCCAAACTGATAACTTTTAAGCGGGATATTTGAGCAGAAATCTCCCAGGCTATAGGCTACCAGAATGTTTCTGCCATCAGAGCGCTCTATAGTTACAGGCTGGACAGTATGAGGATGATGGCCCAGTATAGCGTCGTATTTTAAGCAAAGGTTCTTGGCCAGACTCACTATTTCAGGTCGAGGATACTTTTCAAGTTCATAACCCCAGTGGGGAAAGAGAATATTTAAATGAGGTCCGATCATCCCTTTATTATCTGACCCTAGCCAATGAACCCGATCGCAGATCTGATTTGACCACATAGTTCCTGAATGCAACCTTACGCGCTCATTTATATCCACATAAGGCCGCTCAGCCTGGCCAAACAGATTGAAACCCAGCTTTTCCAGCAGGGCGCATGATTGCAAATAGTATTGATCTTCAAAATCACCCGCATGATTATTTGCAACAGATAAATAGGTCATTGCCGGAGGAAAGAGTTGGGCCATAACATCAGCCACATGGTCATTCTGCCATTGAAATGCGCCATAAAGCACCCCCTTTCGACCTCTTTGATTGGTTACAGTGGCCTCAAGATTTGCGACCAGATATTCACAACCGGAAAGAAATTGTTTAACCGACTCATCTATATTAATCCTGTGATTGCCAACCGACATAATATCCCCGACAAAGGCAAGGCGGTTTTCCACCCTGATGATTGGATTAATAATATGTTCATTGGGGAAAAATGGCATTATCAAGCCATGGTTACTGTGATCCAGCCCAAATAGATTTCGGTATACAACGCCTGCCGTCTCATAAAATGAATATGGGGTGGCAATCTTTCTGGGTTTTATTCTTTGATGCATCACCAAATAACGAGCATTGAAAACTAATGCAGATTATTTTTGTATAACTGTCGTACCACTCCCTCTGAAAGCCCCATCTGAGGGACTTTATAGGAATGGAAGTTACCCCACTTCATGATGGAATGGTAAATTTTAAGGGCAGGCAGTATGACATCAGCACGGTCAGGTTTTAAACCCAGCTTCATAATTCGCTCTGTTATATTGTATGACTCAAGGAGTTTTTGAACCTTCCGCATATGAACAACAGTCACCTCTTCAGATTTTTTATTGCCACTCAGGCTTAATATCTTGTGTATGTTACCTCCGCTGGCCTTAACTGAGACTATATTCAAGGGCAGGATCTCCTGTTTTACCCATAATTCTATGTCTTCCCAGTCGTGGCTGTTTACCATATCCTTTATAAGTCGAATGGTCCCTATGTTAAAGGAACGTGAAACCTTTTTATCCTTCTTTAAGATGCTTATCTCTGTGCTGCCGCCTCCAACATCAACAAAAACATCAGGCAGACCCTTTTCAGTGTCACCCCACTGGTTATTTCCAAATATGATCTCTGCCTCTTCCTTTCCATCTATTACATCAATATTTATACCGGTCTTTTCTCTTATCCTTAAACATATTGCTTTGCTGTTTGATGCCTCCCTCATGGCAGATGTGGCACACGCCCTGTAGGCCACAGGGTTATAGGCATCCATAAGATATTTAAAGCCCATCATAGTCTGCTCAAGCTGTTCTATCTTTTTATCACTTATTTCCCCGGTGATAAAGGCATCCTCACCAAGTCTGACAGGCATTCTGACAAAGGCGCCTTTTTTATAACATACCTCAGACCTCTCTACTATTACACTCGATAGCAGCAGGCGGATTGCGTTAGATCCTATATCAATAGCTGCAAATCTTATCTCTTTTCCCATATCAGCCTTCGTTAATAAATACTTACATTTAATATGCAAATTTAATTCGGCATCACTCATACATACAATTAATAAAAGTTTTTAATCATTTTAATTGAAGGTTGTAAAGCATATACAGATATTTTTCAGCAATTTTAATAGAATTAATATTTCCCTAACATTTTTCTAATATTTAGCTGACAGGATAAACAATATTTTTCAAGATTATTTCTACTTAACAGGATAAAAGCCTATGCACTCCTCAGAGCCAAATAATAATTTACCTGATCCTAAAGTAAAATCGATTTCAATAAAAGACAAGAAGAGGTTTATCAATCGTGAGCTTTCATGGCTTCAGTTTAATCAGCGAGTGCTTGAAGAGGCCTGTAATCCCAGTCATCCCCTGCTTGAAAGACTCAGGTTTCTTTCCATCTCCGCAAGTAACCTTGATGAATTTTACATGGTCAGGGTAGCAGGCCTAAAGGCGCAGATAACAGAAGGGGTGCATGGTGACAGCCCTGACGGCCTTACCCCTGATCAGCAGCTAAAGGTTATAAGTGAAAGTGTAATACAACTGATGGCAAGGCAGCACAATACTTTAAAAGAGCTGCTGGTGGAGATGAAAAAAGAGCGGATCAGTATACCTGATATCAATGATCTTGATGATAAAGATCGTAAATGGCTCACCGCCATATTTGAGAATGATATTTTTCCTGTTCTCACACCCATAGCAGTTGATCCAGGACACCCATTTCCATTTATTCCGAACCTTGGTTTTGGTCTGGTAATGAAACTTGGCACTGCTTCAACAAATGATACAATGGAGGCCCTTGTGCTTGTGCCAGGTCAATCAAAGAGATTTATCAGGCTGCCTGGGAATGAGATGAGATATGTCCGCATAGAGGATATCATAGCCAATAATCTGGAGTTGCTTTTCCCATCCTTTAAGCTTTTATCAAGAGGAATTTTTCGTGTTATAAGAGACAGCGAGATTGAAATAGATGAAGAGGCTGAAGACCTTGTCAGAACATTTAAATCCGCAATTAAGCAACGCCGGAGGGGAAATGTGGTTCGCCTCACCGTAGATGCCAGCATGTCCGATGAGCTGAGGGAATTTGTTCGTGATCAGATGAAGGTATCAAGATATGATGTCCATAGTTTTGAAGGGCTTATTGGATTGGCCGATCTCAAGGAGCTTGTAACAGATGAACGACCTGATCTCCTGTTTAAACCCTATATCCCGAGATATCCTGAAAGGATCAATGATTTCGGTGGCGATTGCTTTGCAGCTATCAATGCAAAAGACATATTAGTGCATCACCCATATGAAAGCTTTGATGTTGTTGTCCAGTTCCTTCGGCAAGCTAGCAGGGATGCGAATGTTGTCTCAATAAAGCAGACACTTTATCGCACAACAACAAATTCCCCTATTGTAGAGGCGCTGCTTGAGGCGGCTGATGCCGGAAAGAGTGTTACTGCTGTGATAGAACTGAAGGCGCGATTTGATGAGGCATCAAATATAGGCATTGCCCAGACCCTTGAAAAAGAGGGTGTGCAGGTTGTATTCGGATTTCTTGAGTTAAAGACCCATGCCAAACTGAGCTTGGTTGTAAGGCGTGAAGATGGAAAGCTTGTCCCTTATGCCCATATTGGCACAGGAAATTATCACCCAATAACAGCAAGGATTTACACAGATCTGGCCTATTTCACCAGCAATGCCCAGATATGCCATGATGTTAACAAAATATTTAACTACATAACGGGTTATGCAAACCCCGGAAAACTTAAACACATGGCTATTTCGCCACTGAATCTTCGTGAAAAACTGGTAGAAAATATAGAAAGGGAAATAGAATACGCCAGAAAAGGGATGCCTGCTTCAATATGGGCAAAAATGAACTCCCTGGTAGACCCTGACATAATAGATGCCCTTTATATGGCATCACAGGCAGGTGTGGAGATTGACCTCGTAATAAGGGGGATATGCTGTCTAAGGCCAGGTATTCCGGGTTTATCAGAAAGAATCAGGGTAAAATCAATTGTTGGCCGTTTTCTTGAGCATTCCAGGATAGTGTGCTTCGGAAATGGCAAAGCCCTCCCTTCCCCCAACGCCAAGGTTTATATATCTTCGGCAGACTGGATGCAGAGAAATATAAACCGCCGTATCGAGACACTTGTTTCCATCACCAATCCTACTGTACATCGTCAGATTATAGAACAGATAATGCCGGCCAATCTCAAGGATAACCAGCAATCATGGTATCTTCAACCGGGCGGCAGCTACGAAAGAATTATAAATAATGAAAAGCCATTTAATGTCCACCATTTTTTTATGACTAATCCAAGCCTTTCAGGTCGCGGATCTGCCATTCGAGAAAATAAAAACAAACGAAAGAAAGGAATTTTGCCTCAGGTGAGTAAAGGTAAAAGAAAAAAGAGGGAGAAAAAAAATAGTTAAATCATTAAGAATCAGACAGGCTTGTTTTTGTCTTTTAAAACCATTTTTTATCAAAATATTAACTATGATTGAACAATCCTTTTATAAAGTTAAGAAAACTTTTAGAAGAGGATATTATAAATGAACGAATTAAATAATTACATTGGCATATCACAGTTAATAAAATGGTTTGATAAATACACTGATGAATTTGAACGGCAATATCCATCGAGCAAAGAAAACTTCAGGCTTAAGAAAAGGCATAGCCATTTGGTTTCTAAAGAAATGGTTACTATCGCAAGATCAATTGGCCTTGGCTCCCATGATATATGGGTCGCAGAAAACATTGGCCTTCTTCATGACATAGGCCGTTTTCCACAGATGGCTGAATATAACACCTTTAATGACCATGATTCTGTTGACCATGGAAAACTTGGCCTTGATCTTATCAGAAGGCATAATCTCCTGCACGAAATGGATGATTATGACAGATCAGTTGTAGAAACTGCTGTTTTGTTTCATAACAAAGCAAGTTTGCCCACGCTTGCAGACAGACGGCATAACATCTTTGCAGAGTTGATCAGGGATGCTGACAAACTGGATATTTTCAGGGTTGATCAGGATGTATATCTTTTTGGGGATTCGACTATAGATAGGTTTCCAAAAGGTCTGGATGTATCTGAAGGTGTATACAAAGAGATCGTTAATAAAAAAATGGTAAGTAATATAAATATTAAGAATCGAATAGATTTGGTATTATTTCGCATAGGATGGTTTTTTGATATTAATTTTGCTTCTACCATGAATATGATAATTGATAGAGGATACTATGCAAGGCTTCGCTCAATGCTGCCAGACACTGAAAAAATACAAAATCTATTAAAGGTGGTTGATAATTATATAATAATTCATACTATCCGAAAACCTTTTACAGATATTATAGTCTTTTCAAATAATGTTTGCGGTACTGACAGGAGTGAATACAACAGAGTTCTATAAACAAGGAAGTTACCCGCTCTTCACCATCCCTGAATATCCAACCGAGCCCTATGCCCCGGGTCATTACATGTTAAAATTAACCGGGGCAACCTTATTATTGAGTTTTCAGGTTTTATAAACCTGCATTATAGTCTTCATTTCTGTCCTTTAAAATAGATTATCAGAAAAGAAAGCCCTAAAATTGTTTCGATTATTATTGATATGAAGATCGAAGAATTTACCGTGCCCATAAAATGTTCATAGATTCCGCTACAAGCCAGACCTATCATTGTGATTCCTGTTGAAAGACAAATAACTTGTCTTGCATTTGAATGAGGTAAATTTCTTGAGCAGAATAACAGGATAGATAGCCCCAGCATAAACATGGAGGCTCTTTTTGCAAGCACAGAGGTTGCCACAGAGGGTTGCATGCCCATATCATTGACAAATGAAACCGGACTTAAAAGTAATAGAAAGAATAATACAACGAAAAGGGCTGAAGTCACTACACATGTAATCTTATAAAAATTCATAATCTACCTCCGCCAGCAAGCATAAAAGCCGATTTATGGTTGACACTTTATACCAAAAAAATAAATCTTAATACTTTTAAATAGATTAAGGAAAAATAGAAACAGGGCTTCAGTTTAAAAGCTGAAGCCCTGTTTCTATTTTTGGGCCATTGAGGGAGGTAGTGACCCGGTCTTAACCCAGCCTTATGAAGGTAGCGAAATCATCACGACGGCTGTTTATTACTTAAATCTTTTTCTTAGCCCTGCTAAACCAATCAAACCGGAACCAAGCAGCAGAATGGCTCCCGGGATTGGCACAGGTGTAAAGCTATCAGGGCGTACAATAAAATCAGTTGTTATTAAAGATTCATTCGTTTTAAAGTCAGAAAAGCTTAATGCATTGCTCCAGGCTACTACATTTTCACCGCCATCCCTACCATCCTTGGCATAAAAAACTCCATATACCGGGGCTCTGTCAGTTACAATTGTATAGGTTGTCGAAGTTCCTCCGAAGTCAAATTTAATACCATAGATATCATTTGGCATAAAAGGATTTGAACCACCTTGCGTCCATGTCCCTGGTCCTTCAATTTTGGCATCAGTACCCTCTAAAATATTAAAGCGATGATCATCCTCGGTAATTTCCAGTATGAAATGAGAAACATCCTTTCTATTGACATTAACTTGGTATTGATATGTCCAGATATCATCATCTTCGCTTATATTCCAACTGATTACAAGACCGCCACTATCCCAGCCATCAGTTGCATAAATTCCGCTTCCTACCGGACTCGTACGTGATCCCACAAGTTCTGAGGTGGCATCTGAACCCCAGAAAGCTGCGCTGGCTGAAGAACAATAGAAAAAGAGCGCAAGGATAATACTCAAGGGGATAGACAACTGTTTTTCTTTTATTTTCATTTTCAATTCCTTTTAACCTAAAGTATTACAAAGAAAGCTCTGAAAAAGATCATAAAGCCACAATAAGGGCTTACTGATTACAGTAAAGTCCAAAATAACAATTTTTCTTATTCAAAAATTGATGCCCCAATAAAAACATAAAACAATAAATACTCGTAGAGACAAGGCATGCCTTGTCTCTACAGATGCAATTCATCACAATTTTTTTATCTGCTCTTTTTCCTTAACCCAACAAGACCGATCAGGCCTGAACCAAGGAGCCAGACAGCCGCAGGTACCGGTACGGGTGATGGCTCAAAGGAAATATTAAAAAACGAATTATTCATTGATGTATTATCTGTATAAAGACTAAATGTTACCAGTTCACCATTATAAACAGGGTCATCGTAAAAATAAAAATGGAGCCCCTTATTATCAGGATCAATTGTATAAGAATAAGAATCAGCTCCTGCCATGAATGGAAGCTCTTCCTCTACTCCAAAAAAAACCCCTTCTGTATTGGAATAAAAATGGAAATCACCCCATGGATCAGCTCCCCTATTTTTAACGCTGAGTGACAGAGTGCCTTTGAAAGGGTTATCATCTTCATGGTTTATAATAACTCTTTCGCCAAGATTTATTTCAAAAGGGTCTTCGATTATCTGATCATGCGCCATAGCCAGAGACGGGCATAACAAAAATAACACACCTAAAATTAAGCTAAATAACTTTCCTCTATTCATCATTTTCTCTCTCCTCCTTTAACCTCTTTAAGTATATTGTTATAAAATAAAAAAGGCCCGATTCCGGAAATATATTCCTTTTTCAGAATCGGGCCTTCTGGTTCCTTATCAGGTCAGCAATGTACCCTTAGCATATTATTAGCATATTATTTGATTAAATTTTACACTGGTTTTTTAATAACTCAAGATAGGATCATGTTATCTTTTTATTTGGAATTTATTAAAAACTAAACCGCTTCATACTATATTGCTTTTCTACATCCCGCCCAGCTCTTTATACAGTTTCACAGCCTCATCACGCTTATCAATCTTCCGGGGATTATCCAGCACCTTTTTAAGATACATCTTTGCAACCTCCTTTTCTCCTGTTGAATTATAAATAAGCGCAAGATGATAGCTTATCTCAGGAAACTCGTTAGCCTTTCCTTCAACAGCCTTTAAAAGCTCCTTTGCCTTTTCTACATTACCCTGTTTAAAATAAACCCATGCGGAAGTATCAACGACTGTCGGCGCATCCCTGTTCTTGTCAAGCACCGGGGTGATCAGTTTAACGGCCTTCTCCAGATTTTCCGGGGTTGGCTCATACTCAGCATAGTAATAGGCAAGGTTATTTGCCACCATCGCTATATCAGGCTGCTGTTTCAGTATCTCTTCATAAAGCCTGTTAGCCTCCTTAAACTCCTGTTTCTGGCTGAGCAGCGTTGCTAGCAACAGTTTTACCCGAATATTATCCGGAAATTTTTTAGATACCTCTTTGTATTTATTAATGGCAGAATCAATGGAACCCTCTGCCTGCTCCACATTTGCAAGGTTATAGAGCGCCTCCATATTGTCAGGGTTTTTATCAAGGGCGCTGTTAAGTATCTCCCTTGCCTTTTTATAATTCTTCTCAAACCCAAAAAGCCTGGCCAGCAAAACAGGGTAGGCAGTGTTATCAGGCGCTCTTTTAATCTGCTCTTCGCACCTTGCAATAGCCTCCTTGATTTTGCCCTGTCTTGCCATGCTTTCTATGATCAGGCTCAGGGACTCAACAAATTCAGGATTTTTATCAAGGGCCTTTTCAAAAAACTCCATTGCCTCATCATTCTTTCCTTCTGCAAGCCTTATAATGCCATTTTTATGAAATGCCATATATGAGTCAGGGAATTTCTCAAGCAGCTTTTCATAATTGGTTCTGGCAGTTACATAATCTTTTTTAGCAAGGTACAGATCTCCCAGCAGCGAATAGAGGGCGCCATCATCAGGAAACTGTTTTATCATATTCTTTAATATGGTCTCTGCTTCGGGAAGCTTCCCCTTTGCCCTGTAAATATCCAGCAACTCCAGATAGGCCTCCTTAAGATCAGGCTTTGCCTCTATCAGCTTCTTATACTGCTCCTGGGCAAGCTCAGGTTCATTGTTGAACATGTGAGCCCGTGCAAGCTTCAGATGAACCGGATAATTAGTATTTTCTTCATTAAGCACGTCGCGGTACAGTGCAATAGCCCCCGTATAATCCTTTTTAGATGCCAGGATATCGCCTTTAAGATGTTTTGCACCTATGTCGCCAGGGTTCTCCTTAAGTATAATGTCCGCAAGCTTGAGTGCTTCATCCGCCTTGTTTTGTTTAAAAAGTATCTGGGCCTTCATGACACTGGCCTTTAAAAACTCAGGCCCCTCTGTTACCTTTTTCAGATAGTCCTCAACAACCTTCAGACTTTTGTCATCCTTTCCATTTATGGAATAATGGTTTGCCAGCAGGGAATAGGGGGATATATCTTCAGGAAAATCTATGATTGCCTGTTCAAGGAGCTTGATAAGCTCATCGGCTTTACCCATGCGGTCAAGATAGCCTGCCAGCGCAAGACGCCATTTCACATCTCCGGGGTTTTCCTTTATTATTGTATTAAGTGTCTCCTGTGCCTTTGCTGTTTCGTTGATGCGCTCAAAAAACCTTGCCAGCATGAGCTTGTAGTCGGTCTTTCCGGGATTTTTCTCTATAATCTCTCTGTAGACCTTCTCTGCATCGGAAAACATCCTGTCAGACTCATAGATTTCACCAATCAGCAGCATGGCAGTAATGTTTGAGCTATCATGCTCAAGCAGTTTTTGAAGGGCTGCTACAGCAAGGTCATTTTTTTTCTTAAGCCTGTGCCAGCTTGATAAAAGAAAATAGGGTTCACTCTTTTCAGGGCTTTTCTCAATCAATGAATCGATTACCTTTTTGGCCTCATCCAGTTTATCATTACGCATAAGCCATGAGGCGTTAAGGAGGTTTGCCTCAAAAAGATCAGGCTTTTTTGAAAACAAAAGGTCTATTATCTCTTTGCTTTTTTCATTTTCACCGGCAAGTAGAAATATCTTTCCAAGCTCAACCTGGCTTTCAATAAGTTCAGGGTCAAGCTCCACAGCCTTTGAAAAACTGCCAAAGCCTGCCTGTACATTATTCTCCTTGAGTGAAATCATGCCCAGCATGTGATATGCCTTTGCAAACCTCGGGTCTATTTGGAGGGCATTCTTGAACTCAAGCCTCGCCTTTACATAGTCACCCGAATTATAAAGGGTTTGCCCCTTGTTATAAAACTTCATCCGCTTTTCTTCAGGGCTCCCGCATGACACTATTAAAACCATAAGAAATAATGAAATAATCAATCTAAATATTTTTCCAGAGTACATAAATAGCTCTCCTTTATTGTTTGAAAATTTTGATAAGTATAATTTTTGGGCCTTGAGCTTTGAGCTTTCAGCTTTGAGCATCCCGATTTCTAAAACAGCCCTCTTGCAGCTAGAGTAACCAAGGCAGCTGTGCCTGTAAACTTCACTTTGGTTAGTTTCCCTCTCAGTTCACATATCCAGACCTCAAAACTGAAGAAAAGCACAATGATCTTTATTGCCACAATACCAAGGTTGTAATCAGCTATCCTGGCATCAGGAAGGTTTGGGATAACAAGCGCTGCAAACAGTATAATAAAATCCATTGGTGATGCCTTAAAACCCTTGACCCTTCGGGTATACTTTATGGTAAGGACAACAAAAAAGGCCAGAACTGCAAATGCGATGTTGATATATCCTGTTACCTGTCCGGTAACCCATGATGATGGCTCTGTTTCTCCTATATAAATTAGATAGGGTATCATCAAATAGAGAGAAAGCCTGAGAATACTTCCTGCCCAGTTATTTAAAAAATAGATTGAACAACCTATTAGAATCACAAATATGAGGGCTGCAACAGATATATACCTTGGGATATCTAAGGGAATAAATACACAGGATACAATCAGAACAGGCAGAACCATCTCAATAAGACCAAAACTACACTTTATCAGGACATTATCTATCTTTAATTTTTTAAGATTATTCTTGATAATTAGATCAAACCTGCCGGGCCGTATCAGTTGATAACCCTTTTTATTGGCAAGCAATACCCCGGCAAAAACAATCCCTGAAAAAAGCAAATAAAACCCCAGAAGAAGCCATTCAGAATAATACCTGAACATAAAGGCAAAGGTCACAAGAACCGCCTGTATCACATAAATTACAAAAACAGACTCAGTATGATAAAGACCAAGCCTCATTAACTTATGGTGGAAATGGTTCTTGTCCGCAACAAACATAGATTTTCCTCTAAGCTTTCTCTCTGTCATTACCACAAGGGTATCCCAAACAGGAAAGCCAAGCAACATAAGGGGCAGAACAGGGCTTAAAGGAGTATTTCCCTGAGTAAGTTTTAAAGAGAGGGTTATGGCCAGAAAACCGATAAGCTGACTCCCTGCATCCCCCATAAAGATATTGGCAGGAAATGTGTTAAACCTTAAAAACCCGAACAATCCTCCGATCATGGCGGCAGACAAAATTGCAACAGATGGGAGATCGGAAATGTATGCCAGAAATCCAATGCATAAAAAGCTTAAAAGAGATATGCCTCCTGCAAGGCCGTCAAGGCCATCAGCAAGATTTATTGCATTGGTAACGCCGATGATGGTTATAAGCGTAAGCGGGGCAGCAATAAACCCCGGAAGCTGGAAACTGCCCGGGAGCAGATTACCCATATTTGTGATAGTAAGATCACCATAAAAAATCACAATAAGGGCGGCTATTAACTGCCCGATAAATTTAGTCCTGTACCCAAGGTCCTTTATATCATCCACAAATCCGAACAATACTATGATCCAGGCACCTATCATCACAGCCCATGTGAATCTATCAATGAGGAAAAAATCGCCTAAAAACAGGATGGGTATCAGCGCGCCAAAGGCAAAGGCAATGCCTCCCACCTTGGGTGTAGGTTTTGAATGCACCTTGCGCTCATTTGGAATATCCACAACCTTAGCCTTCATAGCCAGTGTCCTGAAGATGGGGATCAGGGTGATGGTTATAAATAGGGATAAAAACAGGGTTGGGATGTAGAGCATTGTTTTTTTAGATATAATAATAGAAGTTTAGAGGTTTAGAACGTTAAAAGTTAAGTAAAAGAAAAATCAAAAACAGAAGATTAGAAGATCAGAATGTTAGAACATCTTAACTTCTCTCCTTCTATTTTCCCTGTCCGCAAAAAATTTTGACAATTTTTTCAGGTTGTATTACTTTATGTATTACTTTTTCATGAAAGGAGAACAAATTGCCAAGAATGACAAGTAAGGGGCAGGTTACAATACCCCGGGAAATAAGGACAGCCTTGAAAATAAATGTTGGCGACGAAATATCCTTTGAGCTTATAACAGGTAATGCGGTGCTCAAAAAAAAAGAGGCATCCATAGAAAACATTAAAAACTATAAAGGGTATTTGAAGCATCTCAATGGGAAAAATCCGGATGTTCTTGTTGAGGAAATTAGAGGCACGGTTGATGATTAAAGCCATTGACACAAACATTCTTCTTGACATCCTCATCCCAAACACTGATTACATTGAAAGCTCCTTAAATTGCCTTTTATCCTCTTCACCAACAGATGATCTGATCATTTGCCCGACAGTATTTGCCGAACTCGGAGTCCACTTTCTCTCCTTTGAAGATTTAAAGAGCTTTCTGCGTAATACCGGCATAAAAATGACTCCACTGAGTCAGGAAACCCTGTTTGAAGCGGGAAGAGCGTGGAAAAATTATCTTCTTAAAAAGAAAGATGATTTTTTTTGTCCGGCATGTGGCAAAGGTCAAAAAATAGTATGCAAATCCTGCGCTGCGATAATTTCCGCCAAGAAGCACATATTAAATGATTTTATCATTGGCGCTCATGCAAAAAATCAGGCAGATCAACTTATTACACGTGACAGAGGTTTCTACCGCTCATACTTCAAAGAACTTAATATTCTCAATCCTGCTATAATGCCTTAAAAGCAGAAGATCAGAAACAAAATTTATCCGCATTTATTTCCATTGAGTTAAGCATGGCGATAATCTGTTCATATTCATCATCAAGGTAATTAAAACTACGTGATCAATATACTCGCAGGCCAGACTGAATTCCAGCCAGCACTGAGTTTCTGAGGCTTCTTGCATAGAATCAGTAAGTTAATTTTTAAAAACAGCAGGGTAACGTCTTTTTCTCCAACCTTCGGTAATATTCGAACAAACGGATCTGGAAGTTCTTCTTATCTGGTCTACCAATGAATATTTTTCCTCAGCCGGAAATTTTTAGTTAGTTGAAAAATCTTCATTGCCGCCTCAAAAGCGCGCCTATAAACTTCAAGATCCCTGAAATGCCGAATGTCTTTTTTCTTATCCATATGCCACTTTCCATTTTAATTTGGCTTTTAACTTACACTCCAGCATCCTTAATTTCAAGTCTTCTTCTTTTGCAATCCTATCACTTTCTCAACTTCTAACCTTCTAGTTTTCTCACCTTCTCAACTTCTTATGTTCTAACCTTCTTATTTTCTTCTCTTCTAGCCTTCTGCCTTTATCTGTCTCATTCCGGCAAGTATTTTTGTAACACCGGCACAGCTTCCGCAGCAAACGCCTTCAGTCTCCTATCTGCATCTTCTACACTTTCATTCTGATAAACAGGGGTGATTAACCGCACAAGTGCGCCATCTGTGCGCTGGCGGGTAAGGGCATCCCAGAAGGTATAAAATTTCATCTGGTATGCATTTGTGAGAATGCGTCCGCGCATGGGGAACCAGTAATATGCAAGTTGTTTTGTCTCATCCTTATGCATCAGGGCACGTTTTACCTTCATTGGGTTACCATTTTTTTGTGAGAGTGGCAGTTCCATTAAACCGGAATCCTTAAAGGTATACCCCCCGCCTGGCAGGCATGTATCAGGCGAATGGATAGATTCACCCTTCTGCTGGCTTTCATAGTAGGCAACATAAAAATTTATATACTGTTTATCACTATTTATGTAATTCAACATTACATAATCAGATAAGTCCAGCGTATCAATTATTCTCTGTTCCAGTGGTTGGGTTGTGCCTTCCCAGTCACCAATTGTCATGGGGAATTTTGAAAAGCTTTCAGTGATCGGAATCCTCTCACGAAATTCAATGCTATATGATGCAACAAGAGTTATCCCAAGCAGTATGACTGAGACAATAAAATGAGGAGACCAGATTTTGCTTTGAGCTTTGAGCTTTAAGCTTTCAACTCCTTCCCTCTCACTTTCTGACCTTTTCACCTTCTTATCTTCTTTGTTTTCCCTTTCACCTTTCAGCTTTGAGCTTTGATCTTCCTTTACCCTCTGCCCTCTGCCCTCTGCACCAAGCTTGCGGAGCACCAACACTTCTCCATAAAGAAACACAAGAGACACCATAAGGATGAGCCAGCCGGAAAATTCATGAAAAAATCCTTCTGCTACTGCTGCCCCCCAGAACTGGTATAAAAAACCCACAGAAAATATCCTGAGGCCATTTATCAAAACAGCAATGGGGATAGTGGAAAGTACAAGCACAATGCGCTTCCACCAGGATTTCTGGAAAAAATAGGCTAAAAGCACCCCCATGATTATGAGTGGTATAAGGTAACGAAGTCCGCTACAGGCATCAACTACCTGAAGCTGAGTAAAACCCAGGTCTATTACGTTCCCTTCCCGGTATGCTGTCATACCCATAAGCTGCATCATCTCCACGCCAAGTTGGGAAGAAATCAGTTTAAGTTTAAGCGAGAGTTTACCATGAATAAAATTGGGGAGCGGGAACATGGCAAGAAGAAGTACAACAGGGAAAATGATTATTTTAAGTTTCTGCCAGCCCAGATGAAGCCATAAAATGCCTGTGAAGATAAGCCAGGAGGAGAGGTATATGGAAAAATATTCTCCTGAAAGCTCACCAAGCCAAAAAAGACAGAATCCGGGTATTAATGTTAATAGCCCCCACCATGTGTATTTTGAAGGGGTTGAAATAAACTCATCCTTTTTACCCCATACCAGATAGAGAAAGAGAAAAGGAATAAGCATGCTGGCGCTGTAATCATCACGCACCCAGTCTTTTTTAATCAGCCACTCATATGAAGAAAAATATATACCGGTAAGCAAAATAATAAAAATAGTCATCCGGATATAATCAACTGTTTTTATTTTTATGTTATTTAACATGGCAATCTCAATAAATTTTTAGCAATTTTTTAACTCAATAATTTTTGTAAAAGTATCTGACCGGCAAAAAGAGGGAGATTCAACTGCCTTTTGATCCTGGAAGGTTCACAGGCCAGCCGGTAAAGCCACTCCAATCCGGTTTTGCAGAAGAATTCAGGGGCACGTTTTACTTTACCGGCAACAACATCAAGGGTACCGCCTATACCCTGGCATACCCTTACATGCTTTAAACTGTTACGATTTTTTGCAATCCACAACTCCTGTTTTGGTGATCCCAATGCAAGAAAAAGTATCTGCGCCTTTGAAGCATTTATTCTCTCTATCAATTCAATATTTTTTTCTTCAGGCAAATATCCATTCTGACGCCCGACAATTTGTATTTCTGGATGCCGCTTTTCCAATTCTTTCACAGCCGCACAGTTAACTTCCTCTTTAGCGCCATATATGAAAATCCTGTACCTTTTTATTTCCGCAAGGGCGCAAATGTTCTGCATCAACTCGCATCCAGGGACTCGCTCAACATTTGCTCCATATAACAATTTAGCAGCAACCACCATACCGATACCATCAGGTATCAGCAAATCCGCTTCTTTGAACATCCGGTATAAAAATGGGTCCTTTGGTATAGAATAATTTTTCTCAGGATTAGAGGCAAATATGGTATGCAGCCTGTCACCCCTGTCAATAAATTCTGCAACCTGTTCCAGCGCAGTCTGCATTGTACATTGATCAACCCACAGGTTTAAAATGGGATAGCGGTTCACATTGTCACCTTTGATTGATTATATAATTGCATAGACTCTTTTTCTTTACCGCTAGAAAGACATATAAGGGTTTTAAATAATATTATATCCGGGTATCCTTCTGCTGATGCTTGAAGTGTATGTGTCTTTTCGATTGAACCATAAAAAGGAGAATACCAGCCAAGTAGTGGCTCATTTTGTCCATATATAATTGTAAACTTCTCTTCAGGGTTATAAATAGAGATAGATACACCAGAGTTTTTTAGTACAATCCAGTTATTTGATCTTTCAATATGAACATTCGGGTCAAGATGAAGGTTGAGTTCAAAGGTGTGAATGCCCCTTCCTTTAAATGCATCAATAATGAGCACACAGCTTTCTTTTTCAATAATGATCTCCCTCTGGTGTTCTACAGGGTTTTTCAGCCGTTTATAACCATTATGCGAAGCCTTAAGCCTAACATGACCCTCAATGATTTCCTCTGAAATCAACCTGGATTCATATGCCTTGCTCCATATAAACCCTGTAACCTGCTCTGCCTGGTCTTTTCCATCAATGCAAACAGTATTGTGTGCTCTCGTACCTTTAAAATATTTTCTGTGCTCTGGGACTCCATTATATCGGTAAGTTCCGGGATCTATTAAAAAGGGTTTTTTATTTTTATAGAGTGTTATAGAGAGGGCATCAGCGTGACCATGATTATAAAGAGGAGTCATTCCCAATGGCCCATGATCAAATGTCAGGAATAGGCCATTCTGTTGTCTCACAACACTGTATCCTGAAGAATCAAATGTTTTACACTCTTGACTCGATAGAACATCCCTTACATCATAATCCTTATCACGGGCAGGTGTAATTCCAGGGGCAACTGCATAACCATCATCATAATCACCTATTGAGGGATACAGATCATTTGCATAACACATGCTGGTTAAAAACAGGTCACCGGCCATCAGTCGTTTTTTCCAGGATGAGCAGTCATATAAATAATTCTTTTCAAGAAAGCCAACTGCCAGCCAGTAAAGATCAAGCACAAATTTATGATAACCAAAGGACTGCTCAACAGGACCGCCATCTTCCAGAACCTGATGAAAAAGCTCCTGCTCCAGCAACGCGCAACCCTTTTCAAGCCATTTTTTACCCTCGCTGAATTCCTGATAAATGGCACCTCCAAAAATCAGGCCGATACTCTCACATATAGTATGATTTCCAATAGAAGAATAAAGCGCAAAGTTCCTGTATATCCACCAGGCATGATTATAGATTCCATGTAGAATGAATTTCTCTTCATCATAAGTAAGTTCAACCTGTTCATTATTGAGCAGATAAAAGAAAACAGGCACTCTTAAACCACATTCCATTGGGGACACATAGTGGAGTCCATAAAGAAAAGGGTTGTTTTTAATCCATGAAAGAACCTCTTCTTTAGCAAGGTTAACAGTGTCTCTATTCTTTTCTTTTAATAAAAGATAACCAGTCGCTTGTTGTAACCTTGCGGACTCCCAAATAATTCTGATATCAGTAGTAAGGTTGGAAATATTAATCTTTGAAAAGAATATTTTTTGATATTGTTCTTCAATGGAATCAATATTTTTTTCTTTTCTTGAATTGACCAAAATCTGGTCAGGTATTTGAAAATCCGGAACCTGAAGCTTATAGACCCATGATCTTTCTATTCCTGGAATCTCCTTCAGCCCTTCCCCGAAATTTAATGTTTTCTCAAGACGATTGGCCAGCATCTTTCGTTTTAGGCGGTAGGCTAATTCAGGGAAAGATGTATTCCCCAGTCTGCCGAAATATTCTTTTATAGAGTGCAATTAACTGATATTTTTTATAAAAAGTGTTTACAGGTGATAAATGACCAAAGCAAATTAGAGAACTATTTAATGCTATTAAGGAAAAAACTAATACACAGTCATAACCGCGAAGGCGGGTATCCATTTTTTTATATTTGACTTGTTTACAGGGCTGGACTGCAACTCTGAGGCTGCCCGGTTTTAATAGATTTAAGTACTTTAAACGTTGCAAGAGATGTGCTGAAAATTTCATTAAAGGTAATGGGATTTCCAGAACCATTAAGTATGCTCTGAATAAATTGCTGAACTTCTACTTTTTGCCCTTTATCCTGATTTAATAATTTATGATCCTTTGTCCTGCCTTTTGAATGAATAGTCAGTTTTTTAAAATCATCAAGCACTGCAGTAACACCATTGCCAAATATCTCCACACGTTCCTTTGGCAGGCTTTTATCCCCGTTGGAAAAATAGTGGATGGTCCCAACAGAGCCGTTTTCATAATTTAACGATATACTTAATGTGTCATTAAGATTATTAGGATCACTCATAGCATTTGCATAAACTGATATAGGAAGAGAGCCGTTAATAAAAGTAAGGAAATCAATAAAGTGACACGCCTCACCGATAACTCTTCCCCCTCCTATCTCTTTATCCTGAATCCATGAGTCTGCAGGGATACTACCTGAATTTACCCTGTAAACCATTGCCATTGAACCTGTGCCAATTATTTTTTTGAGTTGAACAGCAAGGGGAGCAAATCGCCGGTTATAACCTACCATGAGGATGGGCATAGAGTTGAGAGTGTAAAGGTTCGATATTTCATCTAATTGTTCTTCAGTTATGCATAATGGTTTTTCTACAAATACGTGCTTACCGGATTTTAAACCTTTTAAAACATATTCCGCATGTGAGTCATGCCGAGTAGCAACAAATAAGGTATTAATTCCATCGTTAAGAAAAATTTGATTTTCTTCTTCTGTACAGAATTCAAAACCAATTTTTTCAGCAACCGATCTTGAGCTAACCCCGGTATTTGTCATTACCCCTTTAAGGTTGACATCACCCTTTTTAGGTATATTGGGCAACAGATGGCTTTGGGCATATGAACCAGCGCCAATAAAGCCTATATTGCATGACGTAGCTTTGGAGATTTTTTTAGGTAGTATATCGATTCTGGAGCGTTTAAAAGGTTTATCTTTATCATATTCAATTAAGATTCCTATAAAAGGTTCGGACTTGTCCATCATCATGTTGTAAGCTTCTATAGCTTTTTCGAGTCTGAAAACATGGGTGGTCAGATATCCAACATTAATTTTGCCCCGAAGGAGCAAATCCTGAAATGCCTCCATGTTTCGCTTTTCAGTCCATCGAACATAAGCGACCGGGTAATCCACCCCCTTTTCTTCATAAAGAGGATCATATCGCCCTGGCCCGTAAGAGCAGGACATCTTTAATTCCAGTTCTTTTTTATAATAATAAGGGTCCCTGTCAAATCCTGTTGGAACAGCACCAACAACCACAACTCGCCCCTTTTTGCGTGCAATAGCTCCGGCAAAATTAATAGGGTCAAGTGATGCAGTGGCAGCAGTAATGATTACGCAATCACAACCAATACCTCCGGCAGCATCAAGTATTTTACTCTCAATTCCTTCACTATCTCTTACAAAGGCGATATCAAGGCAGTTCTTGCCTGCAATTTCCACCATATGTGGGTCAATATCCACTCCAATAACTTTTACGCCTGATGCCCTCAACAGCAAAGCAGTGAGTTGCCCCAATAAACCCAGGCCTATAACAGTGCAGCTTTCTCCCAATCTTAAATCTGCTTGACGAACACCCTGTAATGCAATGGCCCCGAGAGTATTATAAGCGGCCTGTTTTAAGTCAGTTCGAGGATCAAGTTTTACACAAAGGTTGGCGGGGACACACACTATTTCAGCATGGGATGCAGTGAGACCACCACAGGCCACTAAATCCCCGATTTTAAAACCTTCTGTATCTGTTGCCAGTTCAATAACTTCGCCAACGCATGAATAACCCAGGCTGGAATATGCATCCAGTTTTTTCATAACAGCTCGATAAGTTTGTACCGGCCCCTGAGCTTTTAAGGTCTCAATAACCTGTTTGACCTGTTGTGGACGCTCTTGGGCTTTGCCAATAAGGCTTTTTCTTGCAGCTTTAACTGTGCTTCCCTCAGTACCTGCACTTACTAATGAATAATATGTCTTTACAAGCACTTGTCCTCTTTCAAGCTGAGGGACAGGTACTTCCAAGATTCTCATTTCACCATTTTTTAATTTCTGAGTTAGTTGTTGCATTGTAAATGCTCTTTACTTTCGGAATTTATTATTGATTTATCATCAGCCCCTATTGAGCTAATTAAATGTAAACATTTCCCATTAGGCATTTTTTTAAGCTTGTTGACATAATGTAATTTTATTTTTATATCCGACTTAAGTTTGCTCTTAAAATGATTGTATAAAGTCTTTTCATGGTCTTCGTTATAATGGTTAGATTTAATTACTAATACTTCAAGTTCGCCTTTGCTCTTTTGGATATACTGAAGCCCATTTATCGCATTGTAAAGATCACTATGTAGGTTTAAAGCTGTCGTCGTAATGAACGATCCATCAGAGTTATATATTCTATCACCATTCCACCTGCCTTTAATATTACCTATAATTGGCACATGCCTATTGCATGCAGGACAATAATCTCCAATATATTCCGCATAATCTCCTGTCCGATACCTTATTAATGGCATTCCAGGATTATGAAATGAAGTCCCCACTATCTCACCAGTCTCCCCTGGATTATTAATAGTCTTCCCATTTTCATTAATAAGTTCAAAGTAACCATATGTAGGTTCAATATGGTAATTATTTGTTTTTTCACAATAACCGGCAAGCACAAGTTTTTCACTATGCCCATACCAGTTATAGAATCTCACTCCTAGTTGCACCTCAATAAGATCCCTCTGATAATCAAATATGTTTTCTGACCCCGAAAGAAAAGCTCTGATGAATGATATGTCATATTTTTTCTGAAGCAGGAACAATGAAAATTCATATGCTGTTGATGGGTAGCAGTGAATAAAACTTACATGCCATTTTTTTAATAGACGATAAATTGTTTCAAAATATTCTTCTTCTAATCGGAAGCAATCAAAAATTAATTCCCTTGTTATCGGATTAATAATATAGTCTTTGCCATTAATTCTATGGTTTCTAATCACACCCCTAACATGAAAATTATAACCAGCATTTTTCCAAAGAGAATGCATTGTTGCTATTTCTACAATATATCGGTCTCTGGGAGCAATAAGTCTTAAAGGTTTACCGCTGGTTCCACCAGTTGTTCCTGAATCATAATCATTTTTATTTATTCTTTGTGATATGAATTCATCATAGTTTTCTAGAATTATATCCTTATCAATAAATTGAATTTTATTTTTAAACTCTTCTATAGAGTATATCTGCAAATTTTTGTATAACCTTTTATAGTAAGGTACTTCACTGAGACTGCGATTAACAGATCCAATTAAGCTTTGACCCTGATTATAATGTGCTCTATGTTCAAATAAAAATGACTTATATAATTGATATTTTTTCCCATAAATTATGTTAGGGTTGGTGTTAATTAACATAAGTGGGAGATTTATTGCATTAGGTAATTTGGTTATTAATTCAAGACTTTTTGTTTTTATCAATTTAATATTGGGTAACATATTGTTTTCTAGGTGCCGTTCTGAAATATATTATTTATCGTTAAGACTTATTATAAATTCTGATTAATTATTTTTGATGGAGCCCAAAAAATATTGCTGAACAAGGCTGAGTTAGAACACACGCAGGTAGAATTATAAAATTTGAGTATATAAAGCCCCTATTTTTTTTGAAATAATATCTATTTTACAATTTTGTTTAACAAATTTTTTCGCATTTTTACCAATTTCTAGACGTACTTTTTTACTCTCAATAAGAAATGATAACTTATTGCTAAGAGACTCTACATCCCCTGGATTAACAAATATTCCGGTGTTTCCTGATTCAACTATATCAGGAATACCTCCCACAGGAGTTGTTATAACTGGCAATGAAAATGCCATTGCCTCGATTATCGACATTGGGATTCCTTCGCAATAACTTGGGAGACAAAAAATATCTGACTCGCTCAAAACTTTTTTCATTTCTTCTTTTGAAAGCCATCCTGGGAATTCTGTTTTTTCATCTACATTAAGTTTCAATGCAAGGTTTTTCCCTTCCGCTATCTTTCCTTTACCAGCTATTATCAAACGTACATTTGTATGATTCTGACATACTATAGAAAATGCTTTTATCAGATCAAATACACCTTTTTCTTTTTCAATCCACCCAGCAAATAATATTTTAACTGTATCTTTACTGTTAACACCTTTGCATTCAGAAATATCAAATAGCAAAGGATTTAGTATTACCTTTATAAGCTTTCCAGTTAATTCATTTTTTATTTCATTAACCTTTATGGGTGATAGACAGATTAAAACATCAGCCATTTTCAATAAGAATAAAATATAAAATTTTTTAAATTGTTTAGCTTCCGATAAAAACTCTCCAAATCCTCCGCCATGTATATGGAGTACTAATTTGCGTTTAAACAATTTGCTTAGAAGAATAAAAATACTTTTCCTATAAAAGCTATTATATGAAGCTGTGTGTATATGGATAATATCACTATTAATATAATAATAAGGGGATCTAACAACAGCACTTAAAAAAAAGAGTAGCTTGGTAAACTTGTTTTTATCGTCCTGAGTTTCAAGCCAGCGCAACTTATATTTTCTTGAAAGTTCACTCTCCATATAAGCTTGAATAACAGAAGACACACCGCCTCGACTTTTATGCCCAGGCCCAACATATGTTACTATTATTCTTTTATTATTTATCAATGGGATATTATCTTATCTACTATTTTGTATATTAGAGTCAGGGGATATTAGAGACAAAAGTCTTTTAATTGTTTCGATTCTTAATATTGAAAAAATCATGAATTGCCATAATTTCATCAATAGTATATTGACTTTTAATATTTGAAAGCAATTCTATCAACTCATCTTTGCTATTAAAACGTGCGATTAATCGATTAGTAGGAACTCCAAGAGCAATAGAATATGGGGGTACATTTCCTTTTACCAAACCCATAGCTCCGACAATCGCTCCTTCACCAATTTTAGCACCAGTAAGAATAACCGAATTTGTACCTATCCAAGCACCATCTTCAATTACAATCTCTTTATAAATAGCAAGAGGTATATTATTTTGATTAAGATATCCTTTAGTCCATACATAGTCATGATTACCACCAATGATTTTACAATGCGGCCCAAACATCACATTATTGCCTATGCTCACCGGACTATTTTTATTTGTTACAAAGTAACAATATGGCCCACTAAAGAAATTGTCACCAATAGAAAACAAATAGGGATTAAGTATCTCAGAATTGTAACCTAAACGGAAATTAATGGTGTCCTTTCGGCAAGCGTGTTTGACGTTATTTTGAGATAAGATGTAACATT
>CAZXUA010000066.1:0-8233 GCA_964643755.1 uncultured Desulfatiglans sp.
CGTTCCAGGGAGCAGGCATAACACTTGTAACAGCCGGAATACTGGCAATTGCCTTTATGGGTTTTACAGGCATGGATTCAGGTATCAGGAAGGCCATTATGCCTGCTATTAAAGAGAGCGCTGCAACAGACATATATAAATCAGATAAAAACGGTCATACATTATCAACATTTGCCGAAAGACATGATCTTTACATAACAGATATGGACAGGGGTATAAAAAATTGACGCTGATTACAGTCTCCATTGCTGCATCTACTCTGTTTATCCTTGCAGTAATTGTTTGCTGGATACTCGGATGGGCCAATATAAAATTCAGGGTTGAAGTTGACCCAAAGATAGAGGAGGTACTGAGGGCGCTTCCCGGAGCAAACTGCGGGGGATGCGGATATATCGGATGCAGTGATTACGCCGCTGCTATTGTCAATAATCATGTGCCTGTAAATAAATGTTCAGTGGGCGGTGAATCATGCGCATCAAAGGTTGCCGGAATAATGGGAGTTGACCCGGGCCGTATGATAAAATCCTATGCAGTTGTACATTGCGGATCAGGCTTAAGTGAGCGTCTTCAGCTCACAGATTATCATGGTGAAAAAACATGTTCCGGCGCAAACCAGATTGCAGGCATCCAGGGGTGCACATACGGTTGCCTCGGGTTTGGGGATTGCATAGAGGCATGTAAATATGATGCCATACATGTGGCAGATGGCCTTGCAACTGTGGATTATTATAAATGCATCGGCTGCGGGGCATGCGTGCGTGTATGCCCCAGAGGGATTATCAAAGTTATTCCATTTAATGAAGAGATAATACCTGTGGTTGTCTGTTCCAACAAAGATAGTGGAAAGGAATCGAAGGAGGTATGTGAAAAGGCATGTATCGGCTGCAAGGCATGCTCAAAACTCTCTGCAATATTCATTGTTGAAGGCAACCTTTCAAGGTCTGATTACAGCGCCTACAGTGGTTCAAAACATGAGGATGTATTAAAGGCAATAGAAAAATGCCCCACAAGGTGCATAAGGTTAGCTGGAAGAATGTAGAAAATAGATACAGGCCATTTGGCTGCTTGCCTGCCAGGCCATGGCTAAGCAGAGGCTGGATCACGTAACCCGGAAAATATATGTTCAAAATCTCCGATAACTATCTCCAGGGAATCATAAATCCTGTGCCCTATGGCCTTGATCTCTTCTGAAGGTGTTACAAGGTCAGGCACCTGAATAACATCCATACCAGCCGCATGGGCTGACTTCACCCCGTTTTCAGAGTCTTCAAATACAATGCATTCTTTTGGATCTACGTCCAGTTTACAGGCCGCCTTCAGATAGATTTCAGGATCAGGCTTGCCATTGGTCACGTGATCCCCGCCGATTACAAACCTGAAGTAGTCAATAATGCCTGTGGATTCAAGGGTCTTTACAGCATCATGATATTTGGTTGATGTAGCAATGGCCATAGGCAGCGGCACAGAGCTGATCTTTTCAAGCAGATTAAGAGCCCCCTCTTTTACTGGTATGTGATTGGCTGAGAGATATTTTTCAACATGCCTGATCCATACCTCCCTGAACCTGTCATGGTTGTATCCCCTGCCAAACCATTTTGTAAGTATATCCTTTGTCTTAACGGAGTTAGTCCCGATAATACTGATAAAGAGGGACATATCGAATTTATAGTTTAGCTCCGCACATGTATTAATAAAGGCGTCCAGAAAGATCCTTTCTGTGTCGAGCAGGAGCCCGTCCATATCAAAAATAGCAGCTTTATATTTCAAAATGTTATCCATAAATCCCCTTGACATATTGAGCATGGATTGTTTATTATCCCCAAATCCTCAGGCGCGTAGCTCAGGGGGAGAGCACTACCTCGACACGGTAGGGGTCATGGGTTCAAATCCCTTCGCGCCTACCAAAATAAAATAGTAAAAGGCCGCTTTAATATATGCGGCTTTTTTATTTATATCAACATTTCTGTTTTTAAGCGAAGAGTCAGGAGATGTTTGCCAGGATAAACTCCGGTTGGCCCTGTCTGCCACCCAATTATAAAAAGGTAGTTAATTTCATAACTCTTATGATATGATTCCCCATACTATTTTGAGGGTACAGTTTCACATAATACAGTGTTATCTGATATTATGTCGCTGCAATGATATGCATTTAAGAGGTTTTATTGTATGGGTAATACTAGGGCATCCTTACAAAAAATAGCTACAGTCGGTTTAGAGCAAGGACGGCTCATAAAACCATTTCTGATACTTTTATATCTGTTTTTAGTTGCATATACATATCATCTGTTTGGTGAAATATCTCGACATAATCATAGCATTGTCTCCATCATTAGAGAAGAAAAGGGTAAGTATTTTCTGCCTTTGGGGTTTCATACTTATCAGACTGGTAATGTTACAGCATCAATTACTGAAGATCAGAAAAGGAAAGCGATCAATGTTGTAATAGATCCTAAAGAGGCGGTTGAATATAATGGTTTTGGCTTTAATGTTGATATGGATGTCCCTTTAAACTCCTATCTTGTTGTAAAACTGAGAAATAATTCTGGCGAAAAGCAAATTTATATTAATATCACAGACAGTTATCAGGGTGGCGAACTCTTTTTTAAACCGGTTGTCTTGAAACCATATTCATTAAATGAATTCCGCATTTCATTAAAAGAGTTACAGCGAAATGAATGGCAACCTTCAGGCGCATCTAAAGATGGCCAGTTAAATACTGATGGCATCGTAATCATTGCCATCTCGATCGCTCCGGGATTGCCTTTAGATGTTAATCTTATATCTCTCGGCTTTGAATGGGGTATCAGCTCTATCTATTTTTATGTCTACTTTGCTTTTTTTGTTTTCACAGGTCTGCTTCTCCTCTTGAAGAAATTTACTGAAGAGAATTGGCGGACACCTATTAATAATCACTCCATAAATTATTTCATCTATTTTATGTGTGGATTTGCTGGTATATATTTCAGCAACAGCTTAATACTCCAGGGAGATCAACATTGTTATATTACGCTTTTAATGGTTCTGGCAGTTACGATATTAGACCGGCTGTTCTATCTGAAAGGATGGTTAGCTGAAATATGGGCATTTCGCTATATTATTGTCTTAATCCCAATCTACTACCTGAAGGCAGATGACCCGGGTTGGATAATACCTCTATTATTTCTTACTATCATAGCTCATACCCCATTTCTCGTTACCTACCGATTCCCTCTCATATTTTTATCCCTTCTTATGCCTCTTGTACTCATTTTTCTAAAAGGTATGGGGAACCTTCAGATGGCAGTAAAAGGGATTGCTGCATTAGCAGGTGGGAGCATCTTCTCTTATCTCTTCATCTTCTTTCTGCAAAACCGAAGAGATCGAATAGAGGCTGAGCATAAGGATAAATTAATTAAAGCTATTTTGGAGACAAGCTCCGATGGCATCCTTCTTCTTGATGCAAAAGGGGAGATACTTTCTTCCAATGCGGGCTTTCAAAAAATGGTATCACAAAGAGAGGAGGTTATTGCAGGCCTTAATCTTCACGATTTTATTGCAAAATCGGCACAAGATGTTTTTGTAATTAATGATGGTAAATTTGATCTAAAATTAAAAGGTAAGGATGATACTATCCTCTATGTTTATCTGCGAATTCAAAGCCTCTATAAAGGTAATAAGCTCAGTGGTTATATTGCAACCATCAGTGATATTACTGAAAGAAAAAAGTCAGAGGAAGCGCTGAAGCAAAATGAAGAACGATACAGAGATTTGTTTGATAATGCCCCAATTGGTTATATAGAAGTGGACAAAGAAGGGCGCATAACAGCAGTAAATAATGCAGAATTAAAATTGCTTGGTTATACCTTCGAGGAAATGATCGGGAAATATATCTGGGATTTTGGATTAGAAACAGCAAAAAAAAAGATCAGTGATATTCTTGGCGGGAATGGCTATCCTGCCAAAGGTCTGGAACGTGATTTTATGAGAAAAGATGGATCGCTGGTTCCTGTTCTTATTGATGATGTGCTGTTAAAAGATAAGTCCGGGGGAATAATCGGGTTGCGCTGTGTTCATAGAGATATAAGAGAGATAAAACAGGCGAAGGAGGAAAAGGATAAACTCATTCAGGAACTTCGTGATGCTCTTTCAAAAGTCAGGACCCTGAGCGGGATGCTGCCCATTTGTTCCCATTGTAAAAAAATAAGAGATGATAAAGGATACTGGAATCAGATTGAATCCTATATCCGGGAACATTCTGAAGCGGAGTTTAGCCATGGCATGTGCCCTGAATGCGCTGATAAGTTATACGGAAATGAGGGCTGGTATATTGACATGAAAAAGAAAAAAGAGAAAAAATAGCCCTCAATTTCCAACAAATTTAAAAATGCTTATATATTATAAACCTGTGAGTCTGCCATCGATAAACATAAAAACCACTTCGTTTGAGGTGTTTTTATCATCAACAATTATGTTTATAAATAATGTAGAGGCATGCATTGTCTTTAAGGTATACAAAAAAATTTAGGACCTACAACATGCAAGGGCACAGTGCACTGTGCCCTTACGGTTACTGGATAATTATCTCACACTCTGTATCTCTTCGGACATCCCCTGCTGATAGGTGCTCCAGCCGGAATTCATACCGTACGGGCATTGCAGAAATGCTGCCTCTATGCGTCTTATCAGCCCTTTTTCTATCTTGAACAGCTCTGAGATCTGCCATGTCCAGTTAATGGATAAATGATCAAAAAACCCGAATGCAAAAACAATCCCTCGCTCCTGATCAACTGCCACATATCTGCGGTCACGGATGCGTGTAACAATACCCTTTAAGCTTTCTTCAAACTGTTTTTTACAACTCATGCGTGTCTTTGCGCCTGTTTTTGGATCGGTTTGCAGCAGCACATCCATGCCGTTTTCATAGCGGACACAGTCGTCAGTAAAAGGATAGTAACCCTTGCCATCATTCCTTTGCAGGCCTTCAAAATAATAGTCCGCCACCTTTACCAATTCTTCACGTGACATGCGCTCTTTTTCAGGTATGGCCTGCATGTATATCGGGTGGGGCGCTCCCATATTATCTATTGCCTCACCAGTTGGAGGGAATCTGGGTGCTACGGCAGTCTGGGGTTCAGGGAATAGTTTTCTTTCAGGGCGCATCACAAGCTGTTCTGCCTCTGATATTTTACCATTGTCATCTATCTTTAACCTTATTGAAACTGCTGAAATATGTTCTTTTGCCGGTTGCCCATTCATTGGGGGCGTATCCTCTTCCTTTACAGTGCCGATGTAGGCGATCTGCCTTGTCTCTATATCGGGCACATAGAATTTGTAATTTGCCCTGCCAGACATGCTGTACCATAATCCTTCGCCGCCAAGGGGTAACTGAACACCATTTTCAGTAAACTTGCAGTCCCTTGAAAAGAGATCGAGGCTAGGGTTGTTATCCTTCATGGCATCAAGATATTTATCTATGTAACCCTCAAGACAGGCGCGATCACAGCTCTTGCCTGCACCAAAAGCAAAAACTCCAGGTAACAGAAACATGATAAGCGTAAAAAACACCAATCTCTTCAACATAATAACTCTCCTCCTTTTGTTTAATGTTTTCATTTACCGAAACGCATCATATATCTTCTGCGCAAAGGCATGATTGAAACCGTGTGATGTCATATTGGCTGTTATCTTCCCCTGTATCGGGTACCCGAGAAGGTAAAGATCGCCAATGATATCAAGGATCTTGTGTCTTACAAACTCATCAGGGTATCTGAGTTTTGTATTAATTACCTCTCCATCATGTATTATTATGTGGGAATCAAGATAACCTCCCCCGACCTTTCCCATCTTTTGTGCCATGCCTATATTTTCAAATGTGTTAAAGGAGCGGGCCGGGGCTATTTCTGCTGCAAAAGACTGTTTTTCCTTATTGAATGTAAAAACCTGTTCAAATATCGGCGCAGCGTAATTTATACGCATTTTAATTTCAAATCCGTTATACGGCTCAGCCATAATATATTTTTCATTTTCATCCTGTTTACCTATAATAATTTCCTCATCGATGACTATCTTTTTTGATAATGCCCTCTGATTGAAAGTCCCGGTTTCCTCAATAAGTTTGCAGAAATCTACAGCAGACCCGTCAACATTGGGGATCTCTTCATCTACCTTGATAAGGGCATTATTTATCTCAAACATGTGAAGGGTAGCCATAAGGTGTTCAACAGTGCGGATATGGCTTCCGTTTGATACGAGAACCGTTGAATTGGCAGTAAAGTTTTGTGAATCACGGCCAGACAGATAATTCTCAAGGGATGTAAGATGGGCCGCGATGCGCTGACCGTCAAGGGTTTCAAATATTATCCCCTGGTTCTCGCCAAGGGGGCTTAGAATTATACCTGTATTCCTGCCGCTCATAAGCCCTGTGCCGTTTAATACAATATTACTCTTAAGGGTCTTCTGGGGTATATCAGATTCTACAAGCGAGGCGATCCCTGAATTGATCCTTTTATGTCTGATCTTTTCCCTGTTGCCGGGGAGATGTATCTCAACATCCTTTTCCCCGTGACTCTTAAGGGCATTGCTTACCTTTTCAAGAAGCACATCCATATTAAGGGGTTTTTCAAGAAAATCTGATGCACCTTTTTTGATTGCTGTAACCGCAGATGTAATTCCTGCGTGGCCGCTCATCATTATTACCGCTGTGTCAGGGTAATTCTGTCTGAGCTTTGAAAGCACCTCAAGGCCGTCAATATCGGGCAGCCATATATCCAGAAGCACAAGGGCGGGTGGCAACTCTGCTGCCTTTTCAAAGAGTGTCTTTGCATCAGGGCATGTGACAATATTATAACCTTCATCTAAAAAGATCCCCTTGAGGGAATCACAGATGGATTGTTCATCATCAACTACATATATTGGACATTGATTTGCCATTAATATTCCTTAAATAGTGTTCATTCAAAAAAAACTTGATACAGCTTTCAGCTAACTCTTTTTTTAAAAGCCTTATGCTGAGTGCTGAATACTAAAGGCTGATAGCTTACTCAGTAATGTAAACTATTTAAAGCAATTTTCAAACATAAATTATCAGGAAAAACAGATTCATACCAGTATCAAGAGGGTTGCCACTATAACATACATCTGATATGATTTCCCATTATGACCATTGCCATTATTTACCCGCCGACATGCGACCCGACAGGGCCTTATCTGTCAGTGCCCATACTGACTGCATGGCTGCGCAGCCACAATAAGAAGGTATTGCCTGTTGATGCCAATATCGAGGCGTATGACTATCTGCTTAAAAAAAACAGTCTGTCAGATATGCTTAACAGTATAAGAAAACTCTACAGGACACTGGATGAAAAACCATCTCTCAACCACAGTGACCAGATGCAATATATACAGCTTTATGATGCTATTGCTAATCATAACTGGGCGGCTGATAATATAGAAGATGCTGTGAGTGTAATGCGAGACCGCACAGGGGTCAGGTTTTATAATGAAAAGGATTATGAACAGGCAGCGATGACTATTGAGGCAGGTTTAAAGATAGTAAGCGCCCTTTATCACCCTCTTTACCTGGATTTTAAAAGTTACAGGATGCCATTTTCACTGCTTTCTCCGGACCAGATAAGAATTGATGCAAAGCCTGATAAAAACCCGTTTCATTCAACCTATAAAAGGATTGCAGACCGCATAAGAGACAACAATATCTCTCTTATAGGTATCTCCATTGCCTTTCCCGGACAGATACAGCCGGGGTTCTCACTTGCCTGGTATTTAAGGTCATCTTTTCCTGATATGCACATTACTGTTGGAGGCCCGGCAATCACACAGATGCTGTTAAGGCATGATCATGACAATCAGATGAAGATACTTGGCCCCTTTGATACCGCAATCATATATGAGGGGGAACAGCCACTCCTTGATCTGGCCAACTCCATCGAAAGGGGTGAAAAACCTTTTGGTGTTATCAATGGTTCAATTGATAAACCCATAGACAACCTGCCTCCACCGGATTTTGACGGGCTTCCTCTTGACCTCTATCTATCGCCGGAGCCTGTGCTCCCATATGACCCGAGCCGCGGCTGTTACTGGGGTAAATGTGCATTCTGCCATTATGGATTGTGCAGCGAGGGCACAGCAGGGTATCGTGAACGCAATATCAGTGATATGGTCAATCATCTGAAACAGTTGTCAGACCGATGGGGTTGCAGAAATTTCTATTTTTCACAGGATGCCTTTCTGCCTGAAA
>CAZXUA010000066.1:8243-23275 GCA_964643755.1 uncultured Desulfatiglans sp.
ACCCTATCCTACACTCTTTCCCTACACGACGCTCTTCCGATCTTGAAACCGCCCGCAGCCTGGGGCTAGCTATAAAAGAAAACGATCTTGATATCCGCTGGTCAACAGACATGCGGCCTGAGGCATCCCTTACAGATGAGATGTGCGTTGATCTGAAGGCAGGCGGAGCGCTCTCAATGGCATTAGGCATAGAATCTGCATCTCCAAGGCTCTTAAAACTTATAAGAAAAGGGATCACTACAGACACCATGATGGCGGCAATAAAAAACCTTGCATCAGCAGGAATTGCTGTTGAGGCCATGTGTTTCAATAATTTCCCCACCGAGACACTCAAGGATGCCTTGACTACCATTGAATTTATCAGGGAGAACAGAAAATTTATCTCTCTTTTTATAAATGGCCGTTTCGGGCTTTCTCACGGATCAAGGGTTGCGCTCAATCCTTTAGAATATGGCATCAGTGAGATATGGCAGGTTTCAGGGGATGATATAGGTACAGGGCTTTTTTACAGCACAAAGGGTAGGGAGCGCCCCATTAAGGAGCAGGGCAAGATAGATAATGCCATTAACCGCCTCTCAAACCTTTTCTGGCTTCATGATTATCCCTGGGCAGGTTCTCTTTCAACCGCACATACGATCCTATGGTATGATAAAAAAGGGCCTGGCGCATTCAGGAAGAGTGCAAAGAAGTTCCATAGAGCCTCGTTTTCACCGCCAATTACAAAGGTAAAAAGCCGCTATGATATAGGGAGCATGGAATATTCAGCATTAGGAAATGAGGCTGAGATATGGCAGACCCTGGTTTATGAACAGAGGGCAGTGAGTCCAGAGAAATACAATGCCCTTGCGGAAAAATTCCCCCCTATCCGGCCTTTTAAAAAAAATAGATAGTGTCCATCCATTAAATGTTGTTTTTAGATTCAAGCGATCTGCTCTCAGCATTCAGCTTTCAGCAAAAGGCATTAAAGACAAAGCTTTGGCTGACAGCTGATAGCTGACGGCTGAAAGCTCCATCCAGAATTTGTCTCTGGATGGACACAAGATAATCACCATTATACAGGTACAAGCATGACTGCCTTTAACAGGTGATTACCCTTTAAGTAAAAACCCGCTTTCATAATAATCGCGAATGCCCTTTTCAATAGTATATTCCGGGACAAACCCGATCTTTTCTCTGGCAAGTGTCATATCACATTCTGTGTAGGCCTGGTAATTGCCCTCATAGGGGTTTATTATATATTCAGGGGTGCGATTAAGTTTGAGGGTATCATTGAGCAGTTCCACAAGCCTGTTAAAGGTAGTAGCATGCCCTGAACCGCAGTTCACAACGCAGCTTTCAGTAGCCACACTTGCGAGCATATTTGCACGAACAACATCCTTTACATAGATATAATCGCGTTTCTGCTCACCATAACAAAAAAGGCGCGGGTTGCCTCTCTGCATCTGGTGTGCAAACTGATAGATCATGGTTGAACGAGAACCCTTGTGAAATTCCCTTGGGCCATATACATTGCAGTACCTGAGGCCGACAAAAACTACATGGGGATATTGCCTTTGCAGTTTCTGGGCAACCTCTTCCAGCATCTTTTTGGATTCCGCATAGGGGGTGTTCAGATCACATGGATCCGTCTCTTTATACGGGGCAGGATTAAGGCCATATACCGCTGTTGATGTGGCATAGACAATGTGTTTACACCCGTTTTGAATAGCATGATGAAAGAGTCTTTCTGATGATTCCACATTTGCCCTTAAGATCTCTTTCCTGTCTGTGATGCGGGTATTATTCATAGCGGCCTGATGAAAGAGCACATCAACTGCGCCAATTCTCTCCCAGTCAATACCAAGAAGGCCGGGGTAGAGGCATTTACCATCAAATTCAGGCAACTGCTGTTCAGATTCATGCCCTGTAATGATTATTTCATGCCCCTCCTTCAGCAGATGAAGGGCAATATTTGACCCAATAAAACCTGTTCCTCCAGTAACTAAACACCTCATATTTTTATCTCTTCCTTTCGTTCTTTCTATTTTCGCACTTCTTTTACAATATTAGTAGCACATAATGCAATACAGATGTTTCAGGTATAATCATATCAGGGCACCTGATTATAGCGATGACCGGATCGGTACCCCACCAAAAGTCGTCCTATCCTGAATCGTAAATATAATCACACCGTCATTCACATGAAAAGCGGGTCATTGATCCCGGTACACCGGGAAATCCATTTGTTTATTGTAATATCTGGATGTAGCTTCCGCGAAGACCCAAGCCCAGGCGATGGAGGTTTTATATGGCCATACCAGTATTGACGGGCCGACATAGAGGCCGTCCCCTACGGTTATGAATCGTTTATCCCCTGTAGGGGTAGACCTATGTGTCTACCCGTAATATCAGTGCCTGCGCCCTCAAACGATTGGGTATATAACCCAACCTTCTACCGGTCTGTTTATTCGAAATAATCTAGGATTTACGGCTTAATCTCAATAGGTGTATCCACATCAACTGCTTCCCATATTTCATCCATAGCCTTATTAGATACTGCTATGCATCCATCTGTCCAATTGAAATAACATGAAATAAAATACAGCCAGCCAAGATCATTTTTTGGGCCATGTATCATTATTGCTCCGCCAGGGTTAATCCCTTTTCTTTTGCTTTTTTCCTATCCTGATCATTTGGGTAAGAAATATGTATTGATTTATAAAAGGCACTATCTTCTTTTTTGTAATCAATAAAATATTTTCCTTCCGGTGTTCGTTCATCTCCTTCCTGCTGTTTATGACCTTTTGGATTAGCCCCAAAGGAAGTGTGGTATTTTCCTATTACCTTCCCATTTTTCATTAAAAATAATTTGGATTCAGATTTTATAATTAACACTGAATCAGCTTTTTCTATTCCAGAGGTCAAGGAAAAGAAAAGGATAAAATATAAAATAACGAATACCTTTTTCATATCCTAAGTTAGTCCTAGCATAAGCAGGTTGAATATTTTTTTTTGGCAAATCGGCTTGAAGCAAATGATAGATTTATTCTTCTATCAAATCTGCATCCATCAAGGATTATCGAAATATTAAAAGAGTGAATATTATTTTCCTCATCATTAAACCCTGTTGTAAAATCTAAAAATTACAGGTCGTCAAGCTTTTCCGCCGGTCGGGTTGCCTTTGATGATAAGGACTAATATTCATGTTCCCGTGAATTTGGCACTTTATCATATATGTCCATGACCAGTTTTTTGCGTAACTCTTCCCAATATTTACTGTCCTCTGTTGTTGATTGCCATTCTTTGCTTAACCCTGATATTGCCCAGGAATATATACTTAGTATTATTTCTTCAACCCAATCAAAATGGAATTCACCAGCTCCTCCTTTAAGAAATTTAAAATATATTCCACGCTGCTCCCCTTGGTAAACAGGAATAACTCTGAGGTACAGTAATGCCCATACATTATCAGGATCTTCAAGTCCAGGGGGGCGATGAATTATTTCCAGGATTATATCAGAAGATTTATTTGAATCACTGATTAAATTTACTTCATCAAATAATTCTGTTTTCTTTAAAATATTCACCAATCTTTCAGCTTCACTTAGCATCCACTTATATTAAAAATTTCGATCCCATTCATGTTTAATATCTTTAAAGTCAGATATTTCCGGTTTCTTAATTCCAACAGAATATTTAAATCGTGTTTGTAATTGCTGCTCTGTGTAATATGGTCCCTTCCCCGGTATAGGATTTTTATATGTTGCACAACTTGAAACCATAATAACTATTAATATTATAAATTTGATTTTTAAAATTAACTTCATAGCTCTCCAGAATGACCACAATCGATTGAAATAAAAACCCTTGCCAAAATGCTGATAAAAAACTGAAAAACACTCTTCGATATCTTGATCATTTTTATTTAATGATTTAGGGTGTTTGTTTATTAATATCAACCTTGTATTTTCCACGCAATTTAAAAGTCCCTTCAACAGCCTTTGCTGATGCAATCAAAAGGATGATGACAAAAATGCCTATAAGAGAGTCACCTTGTTCAACAACACCGGTCTTATTCAAAATGAATAGCAGCAGGGCCAATAAAGAGAATATCAATGTGATGATTGACACAACCCTGCTTTTTAACCACAAAAGCAAGACACCAAGAATAAAATAGAAGATGCCATCTGTAATCAATGCAGGTTCGGTGAAAAATCCAATAACTGCATATATAAAAGCCATCACAATAATTAGATAGGATGCCTGTTTAATAGTTTTTATTGCATCCTCTCTATTTAATATCCTCCCCAGCAGGCCTGTTCTATGGGGTTTATCTTCTGACATATACTATTCTCCTTTAACTTATTACCGACCCAGCAGATTTTGAACTGGGTGCACGTTGACCTTGTATGAGTAATTCTACCGCAAGCATAACTGGATATTTTAGATTGTATGATGAAATTGATTAGGTTCATTTTTTCATCTCGATCCCACGGTCCCCATGGGGATGTCTTCTTTAATGCTCAGCATCATGTGCTTGTCAAATGTGTAGGTTTTACACCGATGCTTTCTAACGATTCTGATAACCTGTTTGGCAAGTCTTTCGCCAAATCAGGTTGATTAGTTTGTTGGTGCTTTTAGCCTTTTGTTTAGTATTGAATCAGTGTCAAATGTTATTTCTTCCACTTCAATCGATTCACCGTGTACCCAAAGAGCCTTCCTTTGAGAAATAAGTGAATTAATGAGTTCATCTTTGTCACAAACGATATTTAATGATTTTATTAAGGCATTAATGTCTTTCCAATTGTGGTAATACAATTTTAAAAACCAGCCGTCATCATGTGAATAACAAAGAAACTTATTTTTAAGACTTGGGTAAATTATATTATTGAATGGTTCTGCCTTGTGGTTAAAATAGAGTAATTCAGGTATTTCTTCTTTTGAGATAACAGGGAATGCTTCACTATAATAGTCTACCCAACAAAAGTCTCCCCATGAATAAATGTCCTCAGTTTGTAACTCCCGAATATCATTTTTTTCAATAAAATCGAATCGGCTACTATTGTCAAAATTGGCATCATCATAACCAATACTCAGAAGTATTAAACCAGAGCTAAATGAAATGTGATCCACTAAATTTATGAATTCAATACCAGAAGCAACTATTAAATGTTGTTCCGGATCATGCCATATATATAGATAATTTCTCATTCAGTTTTTAGCCCCAACATATATCAGTAGGATCGATTTCTATTCCAATAGAATTGTATCCTACTATTACAGAATGTTTAAGTTAATTTAATAAAACAAACATCACTTTTATTATAATTAATCATATTTCAATTACTTAAGTTTAATTAACGCAATTACTTACAATACAGGTAAAACAGAAAAGCCAGATAGTTAATAACTAACTTTTACAGAAACAACAATAAAATCCTTTATAATTTTTCTATTGAGTAGAGTGCCGTACATACATTCAGCATGTTATTAAGTATTACTACCCATCTTATTTCTTCAAAAACCTTTTAGCGGTTTTTGTGGGGAACATGGTTGCTGTATTTTTCTGGTGGAGCTTCATAACCTTTCTTATCCACTCCTGGCAGATATCTGCTGACCGGGTTTCATCAATCTCCAGATAATTATATGTCTACCGATATGGGTCTATTTGTCTTTTGTCTTTCGCACAAGGTGCATTTATGAGTTGCCTGCATATGCCCTCCTCCTTTTAAACGACGGATGTGTAATCCCTGGCAAAATATTTCATCTGTCAGACTTGTGCCTGTATATGCAATGATTGATTCAAAAGCAAACTTTCCTCTATCATGAATATAAACAAACCTCGAGCTATGTTTGATTTTGATTCGGTAAAAAAATTGACATTATATGCATTAAATTATATTTTTATGCATAATAAAATAATGAGGCCAATGATGAGAACAACACTTGATTTACCTGAAAATTTGATTGATGAGGCTATGAAAGCCGCTCAAATTAATACAAAAACCAAAGTCATAATTGCAGCCTTGGAGGAATTAATAAGGAAGTCAAAGATTTCAGGGTTGAAAAATTATAAGGGTAAAGTGGATATGGATATCGATATGAATGCCATTAGAGGGCGTCAATGTCGGTATTAGTCGACACATCTGTATGGATCGATTATTTCAGGACAGAAAAGGATTCTGAAAAGCTTGATTTTTTTATTGATGAAAACCTCATCGTTATTAACGATCTTATACTGGCCGAATTGATCCCATCTTTAAGATTAAAAAACCAGCAAAGAATTATCGAATTATTGGGTAATATTGAAAAATTGGATCTATCAATAAATTGGGATCAAATTATGGAGTTCCAGTTTCAATGTTTGAAAAACGGGTTAAACGGCATTGGTATCCCTGACTTAATAATTGCACAAAACTCAAAACAAAATCATTGTAATATTTATACATTTGATAGCCATTTTAAGCTCATTAAAGGCATTCTTAAACTCCAGCTCGTTGAGTAAAATGGCGTGGTAATGAACCCAGGATTTGAGAGTAAGGTAATGGCGAGCCAGCAGAATCACCGAGTTCTTAACTTTAGAGTTTTTCCCGTGTTCTCCGTGCTTCGTGGTGGAAAAACTTGTTACCTTTAAAACCTCATAACAGTCATGACTTTGATGAAGTTCTATTTCAACCTGATAAAGCGTCTCACCTGAAAAAATATTGGATTTAAAAAAAATTGATTAATTAATCATTCAAATAACACCTGTAACTTATCCAAAACATCCACCACTTAATCTACTGGCAGTAAATTAAAAACCTGCATCCTGCATCAGGAGATTGCTGAAAGCTGATGGCTGACCGCTTTAAACGAAAAACATCAGTTTTGGTTGAACACCAGGTATGTATTGTATATCCAGGTGGATACTTAGTATGCATACGTGTTAATTTAATGACTATTAAATACACAGGGAGAAATGTTGACATGCCTTTTATCAGATATTATTAATTATTTTAACTAATTTAAATATATTATTACCCAGTATATTTGTTTGGCATAATACTTGTTAAGCAGATAATATGGAAATAAGGTAGATGCATACATTAATCATGCATATGGAGACTATATATGAACATTTTTTTAATAAACTTGATTAATTTAGGTAATTGAGGTATCAGACATGCTGTTTTTTAGCAAAAAATATATTATTAAGGTCTGTTATGGAAAGATATGATTTAATAAACCCAAACAAATTTAGAGCTTTAACAAATTCATGGGGGAGGCAAATATTATTTCCAGCAGTGTTATTTCTTCTGGTTACCCCTCTCCTGCTTTCAGGCTGTACAGCAAAAGGTCACCGTTTACGTGCTGATAAGACCGCCCTATCTATCATTAAAAAGGAGCAGACAAGGCTTCTTGGCAAGGCCGATGATTTCAGTATTGAAAGGCCCAGCGATATCCTGAGACGAAGGCTTTTAACAGAACAGGAACTGGCCATATCAGGAGAGGAATCTCTTGGTACTGATAGCCTTCCCAGGATACCCCACTGGCCTGAAAAGAGATACCCGGCTGCAATAACTACCCCTGGAGAAAAGATTGAGATACCTGCGGATAAAAAGCCGCTTATTATCAACTTTACAAAGGCGCTCCAGATTGCCGCTGAAAACAGCTCTGATTACCAGGCTCAAAAGGAAAACCTCTTCAGGGCAGCACTTACCCTTGACCTTAACAGGAATGATTACTCCCTTATTGCCAAGCTAAAGGGTGATTCAACCCTGAGCACAGATAAGACCAAGTCTCCTACAGTAAAGGGTATTGAGAGTGGTAGTAACCTTGGTTTAAACCAGACCTTAAAGGATGGCTCCAAACTTGCTGCAAACCTTGCATTTGACCTTGTCAGCCTGCTTACCCAGGGGAAAAATTCATCAAGGGGTATCTCCGGTGACGCATCAATAACCATACCTCTATTAAGAGGTTCCAAAACATACATCTATTCAGAAAACCTTACCCAGGCACAGCGTAATGTAATGTATGCGGTATGGGAGTTTGAGAGATACAAAAAGACCTTTGCCGTTAATATTGCAACAAACTATTTTAACGTCCTTCGGCAGGTTGACCAGTTGGAAAACTCCGCTGAAAACTACAAGATAAACATCCGCTCTGCCAGAAGAACAAGACGGCTTGCTGACTCAGGAAGGCTCACAGAGATAGAGGTGGATCAGGCAGTTCAGAATGAGCTCTTAGCGCGCAACCGTTGGATATCAGCCATGTCGCAGTATAATAACAGGATGGACCAGTTTAAACAGCTTCTGGGTCTTCCTCCTGATGCATATATTGAGCTTGACAGTTCAGACCTTGAAAGCCTTATCTCATACATTGATACCATAGTTCCCAAAAGCGGCGGTGAGGATGTATCTGAAACAGGTAAAACCATACCTCCTGCTGATACCCCCATTACCCTTACTGAACCTGACAGGTCTGATGTCGGCCCTATGGAGCTTGAAGAAAGGGTGGCTATAGAGCTTGGCCTTAAAAACCGTCTTGATCTAAAGGTACAGGAGGGCAAGGTATTTGATGCGCAGAGGAGTGTTGTCATAAGGGCAGATGCACTCGGTACAGAACTTACATTCATGGGTCAGGCGCGTGCAGGACAATCAAGATCACTTGGCATGGCGACAATGGAGAATGGTAAACTGAGGCCCAATATGGGTTTTTACAGCGCCCTTTTGAGCATAGACCTCCCCATTGAAAGGACAGCAGAACGCAAGGCATACCGTGAAAGCTATATATCCCTTGAATCGGCTGTACGTAGTTACCAGAAACTTGAGGATGACATTAAATTATCCGTGCGCCAGAGCTTAAGATCCATGTCAGAGGCAAGGGAGGCGTTAAAGATACAGAACAGAGCAGTCTCTGTTGCTGAAAAGCGTGTGAACAGCACCTCCCTCTTCTTTGAGGCAGGCAGGGCTCAGATACGCGATGTTTTAGAGGCACAGGATGCGCTCCTTACAGCAAGAAACTCACTTACCTCGGCTGTGATAGATTACAGGGTTGCAGAACTCGAATTTCAACGAAATACCGAATTGCTTGAGATAGACAAAGAGGGTCTTTTAAAGGAATTTTCCCAGGAGGGTAATAATAATGCTGATTAAAAAGTACAATATTAAAAATTACGATTTTAAAAAATTAAAAGAGAAACCGCTGCATGCAGGCATTGCGGGGGCGGTGATCCTTATTGTTTTAATAATTATCCTGAACGCTATATTTGGCGGTAGTGAATCAGGAAAGGTCGCATCAACCGCAAAGGTCAAAAAGGGTCCTTTAAGGATAAGCGTAACAGAGACCGGCACCATTAAGCCAAAAGAAAAGATCATAGTTAAAAACGAGGTTGAGGGCAACACCTCGATTATCTATATAGTTGATGAGGGCACCACTGTAAAAAAGGGTGACCTCCTTGTTGAGCTTGATTCAAGCAATCTTACAACCCAAAAGATGAACGAGGAGACACAGCTTCAAAATGCAGAAGCGGGCTTTGTAAGCGCCCGTGAAAACCTCGCTGTAGTGGAAAACCAGGCAAAGAGTGATGTTGACAAGGCCCAGCTTGCATTTGAATTTGCAAAACAGGATCTTGAAAAATACAAAAATGGTGAATACCCAAACCAAAAGATGCAGGCAGAATCGAAGATTACGCTGGCTGAAGAGGAGCATAAGCGCGCACAGGAAAAATACACATGGTCTAAAAAGCTGTTTAATGAAAAATATCTGTCACAGATGGAGCTAGATGCAGATGAGCTTGCTGAAAAACAGAAGAAACTCAACCTAGAACTTGCAAAAAACGAACTGGACCTGTTAAGTAATTTCACATACACACGTCAGATAAAACAGCTTGAAAGCGACATGAGCCAGGCGGAAATGGCCCTAGAAAGGATTACCAGAAAGGCAAAGGCAGATGTTGTTCAGGCCGAGGCAAGCCTCAAGGCCAAGGAGGCAGAACTCAAACAGGCAAGGGATAAGCTTGACAAGACCATAAGACAACTGGAAAAGACAAAGATCTATTCCCCTGCTGACGGCCAGGCACTATACGCCACAAGCGCGGAAAGGGGGCCAAGGTTTGGGGGTATGTCAGAGCCTCTGGATGAAGGATCATCGGTTCGTGAGAGGCAGGAACTGATTCACCTGCCTACTACAGCAGGGTTTATCGCTGAGATCGGCATCTATGAGTCAAGCCTTGACAAGGTCAGAGTGGGTCTTACAGCATTAATAACAATTGATGCAATCCCCGGTGAGCAGTACAGAGGAAGGGTGACAAGCATTTCACCTGTGGCAGATGCCATGTCTTCATTTATGAACCCGGATCTTAAATTGTACCCTGCTGTAATTGAACTTGAAAACTCAGATAAGATAAACCTTGTAAAATCGGGCATGAGCTGTACAGCAGAGATCATAGTTGAGCAATATAAAGATGCCATTTATGTGCCTGTCCAGGCAGTAATCAGGGTAGACAACAAACCGACTGTATTTATTGCAAGCGGCTCCAGCCTGAAACCAAGACAGGTCGAGATAGGCCTTGCCAATAACCTCAATATCCATATTCTAAAGGGGCTGAAGGAGGGCGAAGTGGTCTCCCTTACACCTCCGCTTGTGCAGGCCGCTATGACTACAGAATCTGAAGAGATTGAGGTGGTAGAAGGCATAGAGACTACACCAGCAACTTCAAGTGGTACTCTCCCCGGAGAGACTAAACCAAATATGCCTCAGCAGGGTGGCAGCGGGCAGGCGCCATCAGGCTTTGGCGGTGGAAACATGGGTAATATGCCGCGAACCAAAGAGGATTTCATAAAACAGGGCGACAAGGACGGGGATAGCAGGATATCCAAAAGTGAGTTTATGGGGCCTGAAGAGTTCTTCGGCAACATGGACAAAAATGGAGATGGTTTTATTACCCTTGATGAGGCTCCGGATATGTCTTCATTTGGCAGGGGTGCTGGCGGTGGTAACATGGGTAATATGCCCCGCACAAAAGAGGATTTTATAAAACAGGGCGACAAGGACGGGGATAGCAGGATATCCAAAAGTGAGTTTATGGGGCCTGAAGAGTTCTTCGGCAACATGGATAAAAACGGCGATGGCTTTATCACACTTGATGAAGCACCTGATTTCTCACAGATGAGAGGGGGCCAGGGCGGTCGTCAGGGCGGAATGATGCCTGGCGGTGGGATGCAGGGCGGAGGCTTTGGCTTCCCCGGAGGCGGCAGATGATAAACTCACAGGCAGCAGCCGATGACAGAGTAATAAGGCTCGAAAATGCCTACAAGATCTACCCGATGGGCTCTGAGGAGGTAAGGGCACTTAATGGGGTGAGTGTCTCCTTTAAAAAAGGGAGTTTCTGGGCCATCATGGGTCACAGCGGCTCGGGTAAAAGCACTATGATGAATGTACTTGGCTGCCTCGACCGCCTTACAAAGGGTCACTATTATCTGGAGGGGGAGGATGTTAGCGGGCTTGATGATGATGCATTAAGTGAATTCAGACTAAAGCATCTCGGGTTCATATTCCAGAGCTTTAATCTGATACCTCAGCTTACAGTCCAGCGCAATATCGAACTTCCTCTCTACTATCTCGGATGGAAACCTGAGGAGAGCGCAGAGAGGGCAAAGGAGCTGGCCAAAAGTGTGGGGCTTGGAAACCGTCTTGATCACAGGCCAACACAGCTTTCAGGCGGCCAGATGCAGCGTGTGGCAATAGCAAGGGCGCTTGCCAATGACCCTCTGATTCTCCTTGCAGACGAACCGACCGGTAACCTTGATACTGTAACAGGCGTCCAGATAATTGAAATGCTCAAGGAGCTCAATGAGCAGGGAAAAACCATAATAATGGTAACGCATGAACCGGATATTGCTGAAAATGCAAAGAATATCCTGATTATGAAAGACGGCGTTATCGAAAGAATGGAATAGCATGAAGATATTAATAAAAGACACAAAATTTATGCGTGATGTACAGCTTGGAATAGAAAACCTGCTCCTTCATAAATTGCGCTCCTTTCTTACTGCCCTCGGTGTAATCTTTGGGGTATGCAGTGTTGTTGCAATGCTTTCTGTTGGCGAAGGGGCAAGCAAAGAGGCCATGGATCAGATCAGGAAGGTAGGGAGCAACAATATTACCATCACATCGGTTAAATCCAGGGAAGATGAGGCAACCACCAGCACACGCACACGGATGAGCGTTTACGGCATAACATACAAGGATTTCGAGAGGATAGAGGGGACATTTTCATCCATACGAACAGCAGTGCCTGTAAAAGAGGTGCGTAAACAGGGGCGACTGGGCGACAGGACCCTTGAACTCAGGGTAGTGGGCACAACCCCTGCATGGTTTGATCTGGTAAGAAGACCTCTTGAGGCCGGGAGGGTTCTGACAGAGTCAGACCTTGTGAAGGAGTCAGCAGTAGCTGTGCTTACTGAATACGGGGCAAGACGGCTTTTAGCCACAAAGGGCTCTATTGGTCAGAACCTCTCCATAGGTGAAAACAATTTCCAGATCGTGGGGATAGTCAAGAGCGAGGCTGAATCAGGTTCAGGATCAGATATACAACTCCCTGATCTGAATGTGGATGCATACATACCCCTTAATGTGGCCAGGTCATATTATGGCGATATAAGCATGAAACGCTCCACCGGTTCAGAAGAGATGAACAGGGTTGAACTTAACAAGGCTATTGTTCAGGTGGATGACCTTGAAAATGTTGAATCAACAGCAAAAGCGATGGAGGCAATGCTCCAGAAATTCCATCCTAAAAAGGATTATGAAATGAGCGTACCCCTTGCCATGCTGCGTCAGGCAGAGGCTCAAAAAAGGACAACAAATATAGTGCTTGGCTCCATTGCAGGTATAAGCCTTCTGGTCGGAGGCATTGGAATCATGAACATCATGCTGGCCTCTGTAACAGAACGGACCCGTGAAATAGGCATAAGGCGCGCCATAGGCGCAAAAAAGAAACAGATCATCACCCAGTTTCTTATTGAGACTGTAGTGCTTTCTACTATCGGAGGGATTGTAGGCTTATGCCTCGGCATAATCATACCTCTTTTAATAACCCTCTTCACAAAGATGCCGACGGTTATTACTGCATTCAGCATCATACTGCCCTTTGTGATAAGCATAGGGATAGGCATTATTTTTGGGATTTATCCTGCTGCAAGGGCAGCAGAGGTTGACCCGATTATTGCACTCAGGCATGAATAGTAAAAAAAATATTGAACAGGGGATCATAATTATAATATTATCCCCTTCAATATTTTTTCAGACTATCTCATCATTAACCCGGCAGCGTTAATCTGAGAGCAAAGGGGCACCATATTGAATCCTGATTCATTAAAACCAGACTATGGTGACAGCCAAAAGCCAGCAGGCTCTCAAAACAATAGAAATATTTATATGTTCAGGGCATTGTCCCCACTCAGGTACATTGACTGCAGATGGCTCATACTGGCCAATTTTGCCTCTTTTATGGCCATAGGGATGCAGCAGCTTACAAGGGGATGGCTGATACTAAGGCTTACAAACGATTCACCCCTTGCCCTGTCACTGGTTACCATGTCATTTGCTCTGCCCATGACCTTTATGTCTCTCGTGGGCGGTGTGCTTGCAGACAGATTCCCTAAACGCAGACTCATGATAACGAGCCAGACAATAGTAACCTTAACCGTGCTGCTGCTGGCCACACTTGATTACCTGGGCATTATAAAATTCTGGCACCTTATTGTCATAGGCATAATTAATGGCTCTGTTGTAGCGGTGAGTATGCCAAGCAGGCAATCCATATTTTCTGATATCCTCCCTGAAAGTGATCTCATGTCAGCGATTGCACTAAATAACTCTGCCACCAACTCGACAAGGCTAGTTGGGCCATCACTTGCAGGATTTCTGATTATTTTTATTGGCACAGCAGGCACATTTTTTCTTGTTGCGCTAATACATTTTATATCACTTATCTTTATCTGCCTTCTCACAACAGGCAGGAATGCAACCGGTAAAAGCAGTAAAAGTGTTGTGGTCGATATTGTTGAAGGTTTCAGGTATGCAAAAGGAAACCCGGTTATACTGGGTATCATTATCCTTTCTCTTGTCCCTGCCATTATTGGATTTCCATATGTTTCACTTTTACCTGCATGGGCAAGGGAGGCGCTTGACGCCCATTCCGCTGGCATGGGGCTGCTTGAAGCAACAATGGGCTTTGGATCGCTCCTGGGCACACTTATGCTTGCATCATTCAGTAACCTGAAAAACAGGCGAACAGTCCTGATATTAAACGGCCTTGCATGGGGTGTTGCTCTATTACTCTTTTCAGGATGCGGCTCCTATTACACAGCGCTCCCTGGAATATTTGTTGTGGGATTCATGAGCTCGATATTCATGGCACTCAATAATACCCTTATGCAGGTAAAATCATCGGATGAGATGAGGGGGAGGATGGTTAGCCTTTCAACCATGACCTTTGGTGTCATGCCTCTGAGCGCTGTGCCATTCGGGGCCGTTGCAGAAAAGATAGGGACCCCTTATTCCCTCATGATTGCAGGGGCTATACTCTGCCTCTTTATGATGCTCTTCTTTTTTCTATCACCCGGCTTCAGGAAGAACGCACAGTAGAATTTTATATTTGTAGGGGAAACCCTATATGGTTTCCAGGGCCATTATTTTGACCTCATATTTGCGGGCAGGCACGGAGGCCTGCCCCTACAGCAATACCCACCATATCAGATGCGCCTTATGTCTTGCTCCTGTTCAGCAACTTACACCGATGTCTAAAAACCGTTCTGGATGGACACTAGATAGTGAAACATCTCTCATCAGGGAGTGTCAAGGCTATCCTGACAATAAGCTCCGCAACCCTTTCAGGCGGCATCCCTATTGGTTTTTCACCGGTAAACCCGGAATTAAGGCCTGTTTTTACAGCACCTGGACAGACCACATATACCTTGATACCTTTATCTCTAAGCTCTTCATCAAGTGCCTCGGAAAAGCCCCTGATACCGAACTTGGTTGCACAGTATATGGCCATATCACTGTAG
>CAZXUA010000067.1:0-23013 GCA_964643755.1 uncultured Desulfatiglans sp.
TCTCAACAACATGGTTATTGGTTAGTATGTAACCCTCTTTGTCTATAATAAAGCCTGTTCCCAGTCCGCTCTGAGGGATCTCCTGCGGGAAACGGTCACCATAAAACTTTTCAAAAAAATCCCTGAAGGGGTCATTTGGTCCGAATGGAGAAAACTGTCTCTGTTTAATTATCTTTTTTGTGCTGATATAGACAACAGATGGGCTTGCCTCCTTTACAATAGTTGAAAAACTTTCCGGTGCGGGCTTAGCTGATACGATTGTCCCGACCGGCAGGATAAGCAGAATGGCAATAAAAAATGCTATTGCACCCCCTTTACCGCATGAAATTATATTTGATGGTATAAAAATCTTTTTCATTTTATGCTCCTTTTATGAGGTTAATATCATGTTGATATTGGTTCCTTAGACATAAAGACTCATATAAATGTTCCATTAATAAATCCTATTCACCGACCTTTAATTTTATACGCATTAGAATATTTTCGCTAGCCTTGTCATTCATTACAGGGGCATGGGGATGAAATCTGCCTATCTCCTCAGCATCCTGTATAAAAGAGGCATAATTTTTTACTGGGATGCTTACGGTAATTGCCTCTATATTTTCAGCGGCACCTTTATGCTCCTTTAATACTATATCCCCTCCTGCCTTTATGATCAACTCATTAAGATTTGATAAAAGTCTTTGATTTTTAAGATAAGGGGAGTCCATTTCCATCATTTTCAGGATATCAGGCATCTGCGGGTCGCGGGATGCCTTGCCTGATGAGACTGAAAAGAGATTATCTGCTGAAATCGCACCAGACCCCTTTAAGCTTACAGGGATAAATTCAAGCTCTACAGGCTCAACCGGTTCGCCCCTTGTGCCGGCAGAAACTGAAACTCTCTTGCTGTCTGAATCAGCAATCATAATATCCTTTGGATTATCCATGAAGATGCCGGCAACGATAAAGACAACAAGCAGAGCCGATGCAGCAAGGGTTACATACTCCATTGGCAGCCTGAACCCGCCTGAGCCAGGTATAAAATCGGGGAGTAGATACCATGGTCTTTTCCTGATGGCCATGTTCACTTTATTGAGGAGATTTGAAGGCGCCCTGTATCTTTCCATGGAGTTCAACCCTTGTACAATGGATTTTATTTTGAAATATTCACTGCTGCAATCCTTGCAGGAAAGGAGGTGCTCCTTTACCTCTTTTGCCGCATCATTTTCAAGTGCCTTATCCATGTATTCTGAAAGAAGAGATTTTATCTTTACACATTCCATTTTATATTATCCCCTCAAGTTTGTTTCTTAAGTTAAGCCTTGCCCTTGAAATCTTTGATTTTACTGTGCCAAGTCTGGTTTTTGTAATATCTGCAATCTCATCATATGAGAGCCCCTCAATATCACATAGAACAACCACTGTTTTCTGGTCAGGCGGGAGGCTGTTTAATGCCCCCTGAATCATCTCCATCTTTTCCTTTTGTTCAAGTGCCTTGTCCGGCATTAACCCATGGTCAACAATATCAGTAACCGTATTTCCGCTGTTTTCATGGCCGCTGTCTATGGAGACCCTTGATTTTGCACTCCTGTATTCCACAGATTTTATCCTGTTTTTACAGTTATTGATAACAATCCTGTAAAGCCAGGTATAAAAGGAGGATTTGAACCTGAACCCCTTGAGCGCCCTGTATACCTTTATGAATACCTCCTGGGCAGATTCCTCTGCTTCATCTCTATTTCCTAGCAGGCGATAGCAGAGGTTGAATACGCGATCCTGATATTTCAGCACCATATTTTCAAATGCCGGGTGATCACCCCTGATAAATTTAATTATCAGGTCATAATCATCGTTAACGCTGCCATCGCCGGCTGTTTTTGATATCGATATATTCGTCTGGTTTGACAATTTATTCAGTAAAAGGTTCCATCTGTTAAAGATTATCTGTATTGGTTAATATCATCACGGAGCATTATTGCCGCTTTGCGGACACCATCAGTATACCCTTTGCCGCTTCCCGCAAATATGATCCCCCGTGATGAATTGATCACGATCCCGGTCTTATCACTGGTAATGCCATTCTTTACCGCCTTTTCTACATCCCCTCCCTGTGCGCCGATGCCTGGCACAAGTAATGGTATGTCGCCTGCAATTTTTCTTATCTCCGCCAGTTCATCAGGGTATGTGGCCCCAACAACAAGCATTATGTTTTTGTTATAGTTCCATTTGGCTGATGCAAGCTTTGCTATTATACGGTATATCTTTTCATCGCCTGACTCAATATCCTGGATATCAATTGCGCCGGGGTTTGATGTCCTGCACAGGATTATAACCCCTTTATCCTTTCTATCAATAAACGGGGCAAGCGTATCGCCTCCCATGTAGGGGTTTACTGTAACCGCATCTGCCCTGTACCTGTCAAATGCCTCCATTGCATACATCTTTGCTGTTGCGCCGATATCGCCCCTTTTTGCATCCAGGATAACAGGTATATCAGGGTAGTTTTTATGGATATGCTCAATGGTGAGCAAAAGCTCATGCTCTGCCCCAAATGCAGAGTAGTAGGCGATCTGCGGTTTATATGCGCAGACAAGATCATGGGTGGAATCAATTACCCCTCTGTTGAATTCAAATATGGGGTTATTTATAGCCCTTATATGTTCCGGGATCTTCTCCATATCAGGGTCAAGGCCAACACAAAGGAGCGAGTCTACTGATCGCCACCTTGCCTTCAGTTTTTCCATGAAATTCATATTCTGTTTTCTCCAGTTAAAAAATCTAGTTCTTATTATTTGTAATCTTTTCTGCCGCGCTGATGAGCGTGTCCGGTATCCGGACCGGTTTTTTATTATTATTGATACATGCGTGTACAGTAAAGCCTGTTACAAGAAGTGTATTATTATCTGAATATACCTCATAATCAAACCTGAGCCTTACCCTTCCTACCTCAGCGATCCGGGTCTTTACATGGATAACCTCATCATAACCGACGTTTGCCAGGTATTTTGCTGATGCCTCAATAACGGCGAGGGCTGATCCCTTCCCTTCAAGTTCCGAATATGGGTAACCCACTGCCCTCATGTATTCGGCCCTTCCCACCTCAAAGAATGTAAGATAATTGCCATAATAGACCACACCCATACGGTCAGTATCCTTGTACCTGACCCGTATCTGCGTGGTGTGCCAGCCGTTTTCAATCATTTTATATGTTTCCTTTCCGATTCCGTTTATTACCTGATAAGCTCTATCCTGAAAATGTTGGGCCAGTATTTGCCTGTGACAAGCAGGGTATCGTTTTCTGCGTCATAGGCGATGCCGTTTGCAGGGGCATCGACCATGAATGTGTGATAGCCTTTAAGTATGCTTCTAAGGCTAAAGGTATCAACTACTGCCCCTGTTTCAGGGTCTATCTTTTTGATATCAGAGGTCAGAAAGATATTGGCATAGATATACCCCTTTATGTATTCAAGCTCATTAATCGCCCTGATCTCACCATTTTTATCATGCACCTGTACCCTCTTTAGCACCTCAAATGTATCAGGATCCAGAAACTGAAGGGTGGATGTCCCGTCGCTCATGATCAGATATTTTCCATCATTGGTAAGCCCCCATCCTTCAGTGTCATAACTGAAGGTTCTTATCTCTCTGAAGGTCTCAAGGTCATAGACATATCCGGTCTTTGACTTGTAGGTAAGCTGTATGATCCTGTTATTGAATATGGTGATTCCCTCTCCAAAAATGGGGGGCGGAAGCGAGATATATTTAAGCACCTTGCCGGCCTCAAGCTCAATTTTGCGCAGGCTTGATGGGCCATCCTTGCATGGGCCTGTGCCCTCATATATAAAACCGTTATGCAGTTCAAGCCCCTCTGTCTGGGAATTTTTGTCATGTGGATATACATCAAGCACCATACTGCTATTTTCTTTTTTTATTTTTTCAGATGCCCTGCAGCCTGAGATGGGTGTAAATAATATTAAGGATAACAGGACAATTATCAATCTGAACTGTAGATTTTTATTTATCATTGATTGCCCTCTTTGAGCGCTTTATTGGATTCAAACTCTTTCACTATCATTTCTCTCACATCCTCAATAAGTCTTGATTTATCTGTCTTTGAATAATCAGTAACATTTACAGGAGGAAGTATCGAGAGGGTTACGTTGCCGGGTCTTATGGCCAATGAATCCTTTGACATAATAGACCATGTCCCGTTCAGCACCACAGGAATAATCTGTACCCCTGCGTCATGGGCAAGAAAAAAGCCTCCCTTTTTGAATTCGCCTATATTGCCATCCAGGCTGCGGGTGCCCTCTGGAAATATCATCACAGAGACGCCTGAGCGGATCTTTTCAGCCGCTTCTCTCAGACTCTGTATGGCCTTTCGCCTCTCCTTCCTTTCTATGCTTATATAACCTGCCCCGCGCATGGCGCGCCCGAAAAGGGGTATTTTAAAAAGCTCGGCCTTTGCTATCCATCTGAACTGGGCAGGAAGGGCTGAAAAGAGGACAGGGATATCAAAATTGCTCTGGTGGTTGCACATGAAGACACAGGGTTTTGATAGATCAAGGTTTTCAATGCCCTTAACCTTAATCCTGATCCCTGATACCCACAGTATTGATTTTGCCCACCACCTGCCAATCTTATGCGGACCATTCCCGTTTCGGGAGAAAAAGGCGGTGCTGATTGCTGCAAGGCTCAGTGTAATGGTGCTGATGATAGTCCAGGCTAATATATATACATATCGAACCATTTATAAATTTCTCTTTCAGTTTTTTGGCGACATAGTAGCAGAAAAGATGGATCGGGTCATCTAATAATTGGTTATTGGCGCCTAAAATTATCATAAATGACAGTGTTTTAGGGTTTAATATTAAGTCGTAATAGCTTCATCCATTGCAGGGAGGGGTTTTATACCCAATGCGGTTGAATTATAGTTCAACTAAAGCTCCTCTCCCTGGATGGGAGAGGTTGGGTGAGGGTGGAAAAGATAGATAGTACAATTTGGTCTGTTTATTCATCTGGGTTTCCCCTCTCTCATTTCCTCGTAAAGTGGGGTGGAGGGTTAAGAACTCCTTAAGTCAACAGTATTGCACATATGAGCTGGTTCAGACCTAATAATATTTTCCCCCTATTATTTTAACACGTGTATAATACGTGCATTATTGAAGGAGACATTGATTATGCAAAAAAACTCACTGTTACCATAGACAAAGAGGTCTACGAAGGTTTACATGAAGTCATAGGCCCTCGAAAAATTAGTCGTTTTATAGAAGAGCTAGTCCTGCCCCATGTGACTAAAAAAGATATTTATACCGGTTATAAAGAGATGGCTGCTGATGAAGTCAGAGAAGCAGAAGCGCTTGAATGGGCAGAAGCCACATTTGGAGATGTGAATTAAAGGTGGAATATGTGGAATTATAGAGTGGTTCGAAAAAGACATGTTTCTCCTGATACTGGGAGGATTACTTACACCTATGCCATACATGAAGCATATTATGATAACAATAATCATGTGGGGGTAGTCACCCAGGGCCCTGTAGAGCCTTTTGGAGAAAACATAGAGGAATTGCGCCACTCCTGGGTTATGATGGCAGAAGCATTTTGCCAGCCCATTCTCGATTTTGAGAGCATTCCTGAACCAGGCTACAAAAGGCAAGAAGACCTTGTTGCCTCTGTTCTTGATAAGAGAATCAAGGAGATGGAAACCGGCACTGTTGAGTTTATCCCATTTGAGCAGGTAAAGAAGGACCTGGAAGAGAAGTTCGGCCCCTTTAACGAAATAGAGTATGAAAATCAGGTAGAAGCTGAGAGAGTGGAGAAAGAGAAGGTGCACACCGAAACCTTTGTTGCTACTTCGCCGTTTGAAAAACTCGTACAGAAGATTTGTGCAGACTATCTTGAATATTTGGGGCGGGATAAGACTGATAATCCATATTAATACAAAGAGGATGTGCAACATTAGAATAACCGGTAAATTGTATTTTGCTCATAAATAACCCAGAAAGGATTCATTTTCATTTAGGTCATAAGAAGGTAAACGTAAATGGGTTGTCTCGATTCTGATTTAATAGCTGATTTTTAACATTACACCTGTTAGGCCCAAATTTATTGACAATTTTATAATGGGTTGCTATTTTTTAACTGAATACAAAAGGCACACTTTATGAAATATTACGATTGGAATGATGAAAAAAATGATCTACTTAAGAACTTGCGCGGGGTATCATTTGAACAAGTTGTATTAGCGATCGCTTCAGGAGACTTGATTGACCGGATAAGGCACCCTAATCCGGAGAAATACCCCAATCAAAAAATATTTCTTGTGAAAATTGATAATTACATCTATTCAGTGCCATATGTAGAAGATGACAATAAAATATTTTTAAAAACTATAATACCTAATAGTAAAGAAACAAAAAATTATTTAAGATGTAGCATATGAAAAAAGAAAAATACCTGGATAAAGAAGAAATGGAATTGGCAAAATCCCTTGAAGCTGAAGAGTGGGTTTCGGATCTTACCAAAAAAGAAAAAAAGCAGCTTGAGGAATATGCGCAAAACAGTCTGATGAAACAAAAAAGAATAAATATTCGAATGAGCGAGAGAGATTTGAAAAAAATCCAGGCGAAAGCAATTGAAGAAGGCATTCCTTATCAATCTCTTATCTCGATGCTGATTCATAAATATAACGAAGGAAAGGTTTCAATTTCAGACGAGGTATAACAAAAGAGGCAGAAGCTGAGAGAGTTGAGAAAGAGAAGGTGTAGGCCGAAGCCTTTGTTGCTACTTCACTGCTTGAAAAAATCGTGCAGAAGATTGTACAGACTATCTTGAATATTTGGAGCGGGACAAGAGAATTTTGCTTTCAGTTAACTGAAAAGGAATTCCATGATTGGAAACCATAAATTGTGATCTCCAATCAGAGTAATTGCACATTATTATGCCCTGAGTGCTATGTCATTTTCAGACTTATTTATGCTTGATTATACAAATTTGAATAGGTATTATCACCCAGCTTCAACCAAAATACCAAATAGTTTTAATAATTATAAACAAGTTTCCGGCACATCTTTGTGTATAACATTCAAAATGTAAAGATAGCCGGATCAAGTGAGTAATTTGTTAAAGGAGAACTAATCTGAGGGTCTTTATGGCAAAGGAACAAGTCGATGAACGCTTTGTAGCTTTTTTCGATATGCTAGGCATGAGTGATTTGAGTCTGCGTGATGCTGATATTGCCTGGGGAGCGTTGTCTGACCTATCAAAGGCAAAGAATGAGATACTAAAAATTGGTATCGAGATCGTGAATACTAGTGAAATAATTGAGGATCGTGTTCGGGCTTTTACTTTCTCTGATTCAATTGTGGCCTTTACCCTTTCAAATCAAGTTGTTGACACCTATGCAATAGTTATTTTGTCTTCTGAGCTTTTCAGTGCAGCCCTGCATTCATGTATACCATTAAGAGGCGCCATTGCTCATGGTCGTTTTCTTTTCAATTTTGATCAGAATTTATTCGCAGGCCCGCCCTTGGTGAATGCTTATCGGTTAAGCGAAGAGGCCCAATGGCTTGGTATCAGATTAGATGAAGTAGTTGCAAGCAAAGCTCGGGATATTCCACTGCAATCTAAGCAAGGGAATCAGATAATAATTGATTGGGAGGTTCCAACAAAGTCTGGAGAAAAAATGAAATCGCATGTAATCGATTGGGTCACGCCACATATAAACAATTTTACCGTTCAACCTCCCGTGAGTGTTCAGCAATTCTACCAAGCATTTCAATCGATGTTTGGGTGTTTTGAACAACTACCTGAATCCGTACAGAGGAAGTATACTAATACTGTTGAATTTATAAACAATAGACTTGTTACCCTTTAACCATAGCATTAACCAGACAATTGAAAACCATTGCTGGTTATGCGAAATGTTAAAGGAAATTGTATACCACGTATAAACGTTGTATTGCTGGGCGAATGCAATCTGGTAACAGAACGCGGAGCATCATATAAAACATTCCCACGGCGACCTTGGGAACGAGAGGAAACAGTGACAAATTGTCATGGTTTGAAAATGCTTACGCCCTATGGGAAGACTTAAAGATTTTCATCTTAAATAACCAAGCCTGTCAAGCTCCTTGGCAATATCCATCATGTTAAGTTCATTGAGTTTTGCTTTTATCTGTAGACCTGTTTCAGTATCCCAACCCCGCAGGAAATAGTATTCATCTATAAGATGTTCGAAATCATTCCTGTCAAACGCTGTACCCTTTTTAGATATGATGGCTTTATCTTTACCCGGTGCAATGCATTCGGGGTTTTTGAACATGCTTTCAAGGGGGTCTTTAAAGTAAAAATCCATGATCGTGTCGCATTTTCTCCCACCGGTGCCCTGTCTTATCATTATGGCCCGCTGGAGGTTGAATATCCTCTCTCCTGTGCGAAGGTACTCCTCTTTATCAAAATATTTTCCGGTTATGGCAGAGAGTATCTTTGCTTCCATGGTGCAAAAGCCCGCATCTGCTGTTTTGTATTTTACCGGGTATATGGGCCATGAGAGGTCGCACAGCACAAGGCTCTCCTTCATGTAACCATACTCCTGGATCATTTTTGCGGCAAGGGCCTTACCCTTTATCGTGCCAAAATCCCCGGCATCAATACTGCCCCAGTATTCTTCAGCTATTTGATGGAATTTATCAGGTGAAATAAATGCATCTTTAAAACCATCAAGGTTATTCTGCCACCTGCCTATTACAAGGGATGTTGAATGAAGGAGATGTATGGCCCTCCGCGGTTCAAAGGGGTATATGAGGGCATGTACAGGCATATACCTGGGGTCATAATCCCTTGTCTCATTTGCCCTTGTCCCGATTACAGCGCCTATAAACCTCTCTGATCCCCTGCCCACCTGTTTTGCAGCCTTTATAGTGCCATCTGCAAGTATGTTACCGAATCCTTTTCTGTAACTGATCTGTTCAAATAAAGCATTTACAAATTCAAGGCTTCCGATCTTTGAAAGCGGTAGGCCTGTCTCTTCTTCACTGAGTATCCCTTCTTTGTAGCAGGAGCCAAGCCAGTCAAACATGGGCATGAGCACTGCTGTATCAAGCCCGTACTGATCGCTTAACCTGTTCGCAACCCTGTTTATGGATAAGCCCTGTTCAAGGCCGTTATATTTGATTGCATGTTCAATATAGACGGCAGAGGCCTGACAGAAATGTTTATATTCTCTGCCTGATTCATCCGGGAACGCCTGCCTGTCACAACCGCTTATACATCCGTAACAGGCCCTGACCCTCTTTTTATCAATAGGCACATGGCCGTAATTTTCATAATTTTCAGTCCTTAATTTAAAGACCGTGTCAGCGAGCTTCTTAAGCGTTTCCGGGTCAGATGCTTCTGGTCTTTTCCTTTTATCTATTACTATTACGACAGCCTTTAGGTTTTTGGAGCCGAATACCGCCCCGAATCCACATGACCCTGTTGCATTGTCTGATGCCATTACAACAGCAAATGAGACAAGGTTTTCTCCTGCAGGGCCAATGCACATTACACGCGCCTCTTTGCCAAGGGTCTTTAAAAAATAGGCTTCTGTATCAACGGTTGTTTTGCCCCATAGATGGGTCGCATCATTTATAGTCACTCTCTCATTATTGATAAGTATCCATGATGGCCTTTCGCACCTGCCTTTTATCACTATACCGTCAAACCCTGCATATTTGAGCCATGTGCCCCAGGATCCGCCAAAATTGGCATAGGAGAATGATTCAGGTTCCATGGCTCGAGACTTGCCGGCCATCTGCCACCTGCACCCTGCAAACCTGGTAAACCCGGCAATAGGGCCGGTGGTACAGATTATTAAGTTATCAGGGTCATATGCCTTTGTGTAAGGTGAGGTTTCATCCCAGTAGAGTTTTGCACCGGTACCCCTGCCGCCAATAAATCGATCAGCATAATCAGAGGTATCAAGTTTTGTAACGGCATGGGCTGATAAATCCACCTTTACTATTTTACCTGCATATCCATAATCTGCCATCCTTCAGCCCCTTTTATGATATAATATATTCTCTATACACCCTTACTGATAGTTTTTTATGCATGTGAATTAATGCCTTTGGCATCAACAGGTTTCAGGGTTAATGAGGTGATAAGCCCTGCAAAACTCATTGCTGCCAGCACAATAAATGCTGCACTGTAACTCCCTGTCCGGTCAAAGAGATAGCCTGCCATTACCGGCCCTATGAATCCGCCGATAGATGAAATAAAGGCTGTAATACCAAAAATAAGGCCATGTGACATTGTCCCGAACAGCTCGGCAAGGATAGGTGATATTACAGAAAAGACCCCTCCGTGAGCAAATCCATGGATCATGGCAAAGATTATCAGCATCCACATGTTATGTGAAAACTGTAGCCATGTAATCCCTGTAAAGAGAAATATGAAACATACAAGCATTGCCCTGATATTGCCAACCCTGTCCCCTGCCATACCCATCAGTAACCTGCCCGCAATACTGAAAGCGCCAAGTATTGAGAGCACCTTTGCAGCATCTCCTCCTGTGAGCCCAAGATCAACGCCATGTGGCACAATGTGGATCATCATGGTGTTTGAGCATGTGTAAAACATTGTGTAGACGATCGCTATTGTATAAAACTGCCTTGTCCTGATGGCCTTATTAAAGGATATACCCCTTTCAATATGTAATTTTACCCTCTCTTTTATATCCCTGACCCCATCCGGGGCAAGGCCCTTTATGTAAGGGTCTCTTACTAAAACCTGGGAGACAATCAAAAACAGGAGCAGCACAACAATGCCGAGTGTAATAAACGTGCTTCTCCATCCATGGTGAATTATCAGTATATTGATTATGAGCGGCATAATAAACATACCTGCCCCTGTGCCGACCTTTACAATCCCGGTTAATAAACCCCTTTTTGTGATAAACCAGCGGGCTATTGTTGAGAGAAGCACTACATCGACGCCCGAAATCCCTATGCCGATAAAGAGACAACAGAAGATATAGAATGACCATATAGACCATACCATTGACATAAGCAGGTAGCCTGTCCCCAGCACAACACCGCAAATGGTCATTATGAGCCTTGGCCCGAACCGGTCATTGAGTCTGCCAAGCACAATGCTGACCATGGCAGCAATAACATACACAAAAGAGATAGCTCCGGTAAGGGATGCCCTTGACCAGCCGAATTCGGATACAAGTGGATTAATAAATACCCCGAAACTGTTGAACATGCCCAAACCAAGTATTTGAAGGCAGAAGGCGGCAAAGACTATCGTATACCCGTAAAAGAATACAGGCTCTTTTTCGCCCGATGATGCTGAAATATTATTCAATTAAATCAACTCCTTGAACTTCTTTTTTCTCTGATATATGATTGGAGCAGGTTTTAAAAAAAATATATCTTTTAAATAGTTTGCTCAATAAATTATAAAAATGAATATTTATCATTATAGTGGTAAATCATAAAGTGTTTTATTGAAAATTGCCCAGGGAGCTGTTTTCCCTTGACAAAATATTAATGTTAAGGCATCTATTTTGCCTTTGTTTTTATATGTTAACTAAATATGAAAGGTTGTGAATACAATGCTTTGCGAGACAATAAAAGAAGGTGTTGATTGCTTTTTTATGAAAAAGGATGGTTGCCAGTTTCCAGGTGGCGCATGCCATCAGATTATTGATGTATGTATCGGTTGTAACAGAGTTCAGGAATATCCTACAGGTAAATACTGTAACAGTTTCCCTGATCCAGCCGTAAAATGGAAAAATGGGAACTGCAACATGGCTACCCACATCAAGGTCGAAGCCAAGGCTGAACAGAAGATCAACCCACTAAAGGCCTCAAAACGCGCCTCTCGTTAGAGTTTCCTCTTTCAGACAGGTTTTTTCATCCTGTAGGCCTCCTTCATTTAAAAGGGCAGGTCTACGGGAATGGAATGGTCTGTCTTTTTAGATAGATAAGGAATTCCCTGTTACCCTTTGGCCCAAGGATTGGGGATGGTATTACACTGACAGGCTCAAAACCCTGCTTTTTGCAGAAGTCACTTATATCTACAACTATCCTGTTATGGGTCTCATCATCCCTCACAACACCCCCTTTACCGACCTCTCCCTTCCCCGCCTCAAACTGTGGTTTTATAAGGGCTATAATAAAGGTTTTTTCAGGGAGGAGCGCTGATACAGGAGGGATAATCAGTTTAAGTGAGATGAATGAGACATCTATAACAGCGGCATCAGCCCTTTCATTTATATCTTCAGGTGTGAGATTTCTTGCGTTGGTCTTTTCAATAACAGTTACCCTGGGGTCGTTTCGAAGTCTCCAGTGCATCTGTCCATAACCCACATCTATGGCAATCACCTTTTTTGCGCCATGCTGCAGCAGACAGTCTGTAAACCCGCCTGTTGATGCCCCTATATCGAGCATCACAACCCCATTTACGTCTATATTAAAACGGTTTATAGCCGCCTCAAGCTTTAGCCCCCCCCTGCTTACATAGGGCATGGATGCAGTTTTTAAGGTTATTTCAATGTTCTCAGAAAATGCATGGCCAGGTTTGTCCACCCTTTCGCCATCAACCATGACCTCTCCGGCCATAATTACAGCCTTTGCCTTTTCGCGGCTTTCAGCCAGCCCCCTTTCAACCATGAGCTGGTCAAGCCGAATCCTTTTTATTGAGGTTGCCTTTTCCAATAATCACTTACCAAGCAGTGTCTTGGCCTCTCTGATAATGCCTGCCCTGTCGAGTCCGTATTTTTCCTTTAAAAGAGAGATAGGGCCATGTTCGATAAATTTATCCGGGAGGGCAAGCCTTTTTGTTTTTATAGAATAGAGCCCCTCATCCTCAAGAAATTCAAGCACTGCGCCTCCAAGCCCGCCGCTCCTTATATTTTCTTCAACGATAAGCATATGACCGGTTTCTTTTGCGATCTCTGCTATCCTCCTGTCAATTGGGCTTACCGTCCTGCAGTTGATAACTGTGGCTTTAATTCCTTCAGCTTCAAGCGACTTTGCTGCCTCAAGGGCAGGGTATACCATGCTGCCGATTGCGGCAATCGTTAGCGCTTTTCCCTCTGCGAGGATCTCCGCACTGTTATTAATGGGTATAAGTTTCAATTCCTCATTAATGGGGACGCCCAGCGCCTCACCCCTTGGGTATCTGATCGCTACAGGGCCGTCATGCTGAAGGGCAGTATAGAGCATATGGCGCAGTTCATTTTCATCCTTTGGCGCCATCACCGTCATATTGGGCAGATTCCTCATGTATGTAAGGTCAAAATAACCGTGGTGAGTCGGTCCGTCTTCACCCACAAGACCGCCCCTGTCAAGGCAGAAGACCACATGCTGCCCTGTGAGGCACACATCATGAATAATCTGGTCAAATGCCCGCTGGAGAAATGTGGAATATATGGCCACAACAGGCTTAAAACCCTCTGTGGCAAGCCCTGCTGCGAACGTAACCGCATGCTGCTCAGCAATCCCAACATCATGAAAACGATCAGGATATCTGCGTGCAAACTCATTGAGCCCTGTGCCTTCAGGCATGGCCGCTGTAATGGCAAATATCTTATTGTCCTTTGAGGCGAGGTCAACCATTGTATCGCCAAAGACCTTTGTGTAGGTGGGGCAGCTCTTTTCCTTTTTCTGTGGCGTGCCGGTCTCCACCTCAAAGCAACCCACACCGTGAAAATAGGCAGGGTTCTTTTCAGCGGGTGCATAGCCCTTCCCCTTTTTGGTAAGCACATGAACCAGTATTGGCCCTTTAAGCGCCTTTATGTTACTGAATGTCTCTATGAGCATATCAAGGCGGTGGCCGTTTATAGGGCCAATGTATTTGAATTTGAATGCCTCAAAGAGCATGCCGGGCGTAAAAAATGTAATCAGGGAATCCTCGCTTTTCCTGAAAAGGTTCAGTATGTTTTCACCAAAACCGGGGACAGACTTTAAGAAATTTTCAAAATCCCTCTTGAGGCTTACAAATCTCCGGCCTGTCATTTTACGGCTTAAAAAGGATGAGATGGCCCCTACATTGGGGGCTATGGACATCTCATTGTCATTCAGTACAACTATAAGGTCTTTATCCGAGTCCCCTGCCTGATTGAGCCCCTCAAAGGCCATGCCGCCGGTCATGGAGCCGTCGCCTATAACCGCAATCACCTTTGAGTCTTCACCCTTTAACGCCTTTGCAGTGCTGATGCCAAGACCTGCTGATATGGATGTGCTGCTGTGGCCTGTATCAAATGGGTCATATGGGCTTTCTGCCCTTTTGGGAAACCCGCTTAAGCCACCGTATGTACGCAAGGTATGAAACCTGTCTTTTCTTTCTGTAATAATCTTGTGGGCATATGACTGGTGCCCCACATCCCAGATGATCTTGTCAGAAGGTGTGTTGAATACATAGTGCAGCGCCAGGGTAAGCTCTACAACACCAAGGCTGGGTGCAAGATGGCCGCCTGTCTTTGAAACTGTTTTGATGATCATATCCCTTATCTCGCTGCCGAGCTGTTCAAGCTGCCCCACAGTAAGGGTTTTCAGATCCTTCGGGGTTTTAATATTGTTTAATAGATTTTCTTTATCAATTTTTACCATTATTTCTTTCTTTCCATTATATAAAAGGCTATCTGCCTCAGTATATCTGCCTTTGTATCAAACCCTGAGATGGCCTCAATAGCACTGGCTGTTATCTCCTTCAGCATGGATTTTGACTTTTCCATCCCGTAATTGGATGGATAGGTGTTTTTACCCCTTTGAGCGTCAACGCCTGTCTGCTTTCCCAGCTCCTCTGTGCTGCCCTCTATATCAAGGATATCATCCGATATCTGGAATGCAAGCCCTATATATTTTCCAAATTTATCAAGCTGATCAGTCTGTTCATCAGTTCCTCCTCCGAGTATTGCCCCGGTTGCAACGGATGCCCTTAAGAGCGCCCCGGTCTTATGGGCATGGATTATCTCCATCTGCGAGGTATCTATTATTTTACCCTCTGCCCTTATGTCAAGCGCCTGGCCAAGCACCATGCCCCTTGCCCCTGCTGCGGATGCAACCATCTCTATAACCCTCCTGAACCTCTCTGCCCCTGCACGTGCAATCAGTTCAGGAGCGGCCATGACCCTGAATGCCTCTGTGAGCAAACCGTCTCCGGCAAGTATTGCTATTGCCTCTCCATAAACCATGTGGTTCGTGGGTTTACCCCTCCTCAGTTCATCATCATCCATTGCAGGCAGGTCATCATGTATAAGGGAATAGGTGTGTATCATTTCAAAGGCGCAGGCAACAGGCATAACATCATCACTCATCCCGCCTACTGCCTCTGCCGCTGCAATACAGAGGATGGGTCTGATCCTCTTTCCCCCTGCAAAGAGGCTGTAGCGCATGGCATCATAAAGCTCATGGGCAGGGCCTTCTGTATCGGGGAGAAAACGATTCAGTGCCTCATCCACGATTATCTTCTTTTCATCAAGGTATTCTTTAAGTGTCATAGTCAGGCTTCTTCCTGTTCGCTTGCATCAAATGGCCTTTTTGCGTATCTTCCATCACTCTCTTTTATCAGGATAGAGACACGCTTTTCAACCTCGTCAAGTTTATTGGAGCAGAAGGCAAGGAGTTTCATCCCCTCCTCAAATGCCCTGATTGATTCCTCAAGGGGCATATCTCCACCTTCAAGGTCTGCTACTATATTTTCAAGCCTTTTCATTGAATCTTCAAATTTCTTTTCAGCCATTATTCCTCCATGTGACTGCTAACCTTAACAAAGCTGACCGGGTCAACCCTCATGTTATTAACCCTTATTCCCCAGTGCAGGTGAGGGGCTGTTGATCTGCCTGTGGAGCCTACTGTCCCAACCACCTCACCCCTTTTTATATTGATATTATTATTAACATTTATTTTATCAAGGTGAAAGTACATACTGAATATCCCTGCGCCGTGATCAATTATAACCGAGTTTCCTGTAAAAAAATGATTCCCGATGAAAACAACCCTGCCGTCATTTACAGCCTTTACAGGAGTGCCCTTTTTTCCTCTCAGGTCTACACCTGTATGGGGCGATCTGGGTTGGTCATTAATGACGCTCCTTCTTCCAAATGGGCCTATCACCTCACTATCAAGGGGCATTATAAACGGGGCGTTAAATTCAAAAGGTGCTTCAACCCCTTTCCAGAGCCTGTCAATAACGGCCTTTTCCCGATCAACCCTGGCCTGGTTCTCAGGGCTCAGGTTTACCTGACCGGGTGGGAGCGTGAGCCTTCTTACCCCATAATCCTTATTAAGGATTTTTATCTTATGATGTCTTTCAATGGCTGAAGGCTTTAAAATCAGAGTGAGATTGTATGTGCCTGGTTTCTGATCAAGGTCTGCGGCAATAAACCCCTCATATATCTTTTTGTCAGGACGATGAAGCAGTGGTACCTCTTTATCAAACCACCTCAATACCGGTCTTTCCCCCTCTTTTTCATGGATTTTCACATGCATAACACCCCCCTGATAAAGCTCCCGGGATGATAATGTCATTTGGACATCATTTGCAAAGGCAGACACATTGATTATTAATATTGTAAATAATAAAAATCTATACATGTTTATTCCTCAAAAACCTTTTCCACAAGGCATTCAAGGCTCCCCTTTGAGAGCTTGACATTTACCCTCTCCCCTGCCTTTACCTCAGAGGCTGAGCGGACAGCCTTTTTATCCCCTCTTCTTATTATGCTGTAACCCCTGTCTAGTATGGAATAGGGGTTCAGGTCATTTAATTTTTCTTTTAAGATATCAATCCTCTTATGTTTGCTCTCTAATACCCTTTCCATTGATCGGGTCAGCAACTGCTGCTTAAAGTCTATTGCCTCCCTGCATCGATCTATCTTTTTTACAGGGGAGTTTACAAACATTGATCTGCTCAGGTTCCTTAACTTTAATTTATAATCATTTATCATAACAGATATCTGCCTCTTGAGCCTGCACTCTATTTCATCCAGCCTGAGCCATGTGTCAATAATGGTCTTACGGGGATCTTTTAACCCCTTTTTAAAAAGGTTTAATGCATCTTTTATATTGCCCAGATAATAACTGTAACTATTTATCATGCGCTCCCTGATATCCCTGAGCCATTTCTCAATAGTATCCTTTTCCGCTACCAGCAGCTCTGCGGCAGCAGATGGTGTTGGCGCTCTCAAGTCAGCGGCAAGGTCAGATATGGTGACATCTATTTCATGTCCCACAGCAGAGACTATTGGTATCTTTGAGGCGCGGATGGCATAAGCCAGCTCTTCATTGTTAAACTCCCACAGGTCTTCCATTGAGCCTCCGCCGCGGGTTATAACAATGGTATCCGCATCAAGCTCTGTATTGGCTATGGATATTGCCTCGATGATCTCTCTGGCGGCGCCATCTCCCTGCACCCTTACAGGTATTATGGTTATCTCAAGATTAGTAAATCTCCTGTGGGCAATATTGAGGAAATCCCTGATTGCAGCCCCTGTTGGTGATGTGATAACCGCCACATGCTGAATCAGAAAGGGGAGGGGCCTTTTTATCGCCTCATCAAACAGCCCCTTTTCAGCGAGCCTTTTTTTTAGCTGCTCAAGTGCAAGTGCCATTGCCCCAACGCCAAGGGGTTCAAGGTAATCGATAATAAGCTGGTATTCACCCCTTGATTCATATACAGAGACCCTGCCCCTGGCCACGATCTTCATGCCGTCCTCAGGCACAAAGTTAATATACCTTGTCTGGGGCCGGAACATGACCGCCCTGATCTGCGCATACTCATCCTTGAATACCATATAGTAATGGCCTGAGGATGGGGCCCTGAAATTGGATATCTCCGCCTCTATCCAGATGAACTCAAAATTCTCCTCAAGCAGATCCTTGATACCGGCAGTCAGGCTGCTTACCGAATATATCTGGGCTTTTATATCCTCTGTATGTGTTTCATGATTGTCCATGCACTCACACTAAAATATTGTATTTCAATAGACAAGCTCTTTTATTTTGTCATAAAAAATATTGCCTTGATTCAGGATTTAGTAGCTATCTTCTTGATATACCTTGCATATGAGTATATTCTTCATCCATCTTTAACATTGATCAGTGGATAACTGTTTAAAAATATGGCAGACCAAAACAGCGAAAGCAGATTCAGCCTGAGGGCATACCAGAAGGAGTGCCTTGAGGCGATCTATGGAGGTTACAGGCGAGGCATAAGGCGCGCACTTGTCTCACTTCCCACCGGTTCCGGCAAGACTGTTATCTTCTCTGAGTTTCCCCGCTATTTCAGGATGAAAAAGCAGATGATTGTCCTTGCACACAGGGCAGAACTCCTTGATCAGGCAAAGGATAAGATAACAAGGGCAAACCCCGGTTTAAAGGTGGAGGTTGAGCAGGCAGACAGGATTGCATCCCCTGAGAGTGATGTGATTATCGCAAGTGTGCCCACACTTGGCAGGACAGACTCAAAAAGGCTTGCAGCCCTTGATCCTGACCGGTTTTTTCTCATTATTGTGGATGAGGCGCACCACTCCACAGCAGAGACATATAAGAGGATACTAGAATACCTTGGGGTGTTTCACCCTGAAACCCAGAAGCTCCTTGTAGGGTTTACCGCCACACCCAAAAGGGGTGACGGTGTGGGCTTAAACGAGGTCTATCAGGAGATCGTCTATTCAAAGCCGCTCCCGGATATGATAAAGGATGGTTATCTCTCCCCTGTTGCTGGTTACAGGGTTGAAACAGATGTTGACCTTACACTTGTGAAGACACGCATGGGTGATTTTGTAACATCACAGCTTTCAAGCGCTGTAAATATTGAGGCCAGAAACAGGATCATAACCAGGGTATATAATGACTACCTCAAGGGTAAAAAGACACTTTGCTTCTGTGTTGATGTTGCCCATGCCTTGAGTGTTGCAGGGGCTTTCAGGCGTGAAAATATAAGCGCAGAGGCCATTACAGGTGATATGGATACACAGAGGAGGGGAGAGATACTAAAGGGTTTCAGCGAGGGAAATATTGATGTGCTGGCCAACTGCATGGTGCTTACAGAGGGGTATGACGAGCCATCTGTTGAAGGTATCATTCTTGCCAGGCCAACAAAGTCATCGCTGCTTTATACCCAGATGATAGGCAGGGGCACAAGGCTGCATCCGGGCAAGGAAAATGTTACTGTGATAGATATAGTGGATGTTACAAAGGGGCACAGCCTTTCCACACTCCCGTCGCTCTTTGGCCTGTCACCGGATTTTAACCTTGAAGGGCACACAACAGATGAGGCACGGGAGGCCATCAGGTGGGTGGAGGCAAACAGGCCATGGGTGCCTGTTCAAAAGGCATCATCGCTTACTGACCTCAGGTACAGGTGTACAAAGATTGACCTGTTTGATCTCAAGACGCCTGATGAGGTTATGTACTATGCAGACTTTGCATGGGTAAGCATGGGTGGAGGCGGATATAAATTATCCCTTTCAAATGGCAGGAGGATAACCATTACACCTACCATCCTTGAAAATTACGAGGTTGCCTTTGTTGAGAAGGGGATTGAAAAGATAATAGCTGAGACAAAAGAGCTGCCTGCTGCTATTTATGAGGCAGAGAACCTCATAAAAAAGGAGTTCAGTGATCTTATCCCCCTGTTAAGCCTCTATTCAAGGTGGCGGAACCAGCCTGCAACTGAAAAACAGCTTGCTATTTTATTAAGCAGAAACCTTGATGTGCCAAAAGGGATCACAAAGGGTCAGGCAAGCCACCTGATCGGTATGCTGTCATAGGGCTTGACTTAGACGTACAATAAAATATATATTATACGGCATGAATACAAAGCTTACATTAAGAATGGATGAAAGTACCGTTCAGAAGGCCAAATTGGAGGCAAAACTGAGGGGCAAATCTGTCTCACAAATGATTTCTGATTTTATCGAATCCATTGATTCAAAAAAGACACCTGTAAAGAAACTGCCCCCTGTTACTTCAAAGCTGGCTGGCATTTTAAAGGGAAAGGATGTATCAGAAGATGACTACAAAGCCCATCTCATGGAGAAGTATCTTTGAAGTCTCTTATTGATACCAATATTATCCTGGATGTGCTGCTTGAACGTATATCTTTTTTTAAACCTGCTGTTGAAATATTCTGCCTTGCTGAAGATTCTAAAATAGAGGCTTTTATCTGTGCCACAACAGTTACAACCATTGATTATCTGTTAACTAAATCTCTTCCGCTTAAAAAGGCCAGAACTGCTTTAGGTTATATTATAAGCATGTTTGAAATCGCACCTGTCACTAGAGCTGTAATTGAACGGGCCCTTAATAGCAGGGTTAATAATTTTGAAGATGCTATACTGGAAGAGTCAGGCAAAATAGCGGGTGTTGATTGTATAATAACAAGAAATGTAAAAGACTTTAAGCATGCATCAATAAAGGTTTTTGAACCTATTGAATTTTTAGCTTTATTCTAAAACAGGAGATGATTATGACAGATCCAAAAAACAAACCAAAGGCAGTAGTGAGCACCAACCTGATAGTCCCTGAGGGGGTGCACAATTTTGAATCAGATGACCTGGCAGACAAATCACCAAAGGATGATCCCATTAAAAGGGTTATTTATATTGATGACAGGGTTATTCCGGGGGCATTTTATGTTGAGGCCGCCTGGGCAGTGGACTCACTTCCGCGTGAACATCCTGAACACGCCCATGATTTTGATGAGATATGCGGTTTTGTAGGGAGCGACATGTCCGATACAACCGATCTGGGTGGTGAGGTAGATTTCAGTATTGATGGCAAAAAGATGACCATTACAAAGACCTGTTTTATATTTATCCCTGCCGGGGTAAAACATGGCGGCCTGAATTTCAGAAAGATAAACAAGCCGGTCTTCCAGATCGCTATGTCGCCCATGAAAAGGTTTGTAAGCGATCCGCCGACTTAAATTATAAGCGTGTTTTATTAATATTGTAGGGGCAGACCCCTGTGTCTGCCCGTGAAAAGCCCATTTTTATACCCCATTAAACTGGCTTGAACCGTAACTGTCAGCCAGGAGGCAGTGGCCAAAGTAAAATGGTTTATCCACCCTTTTCATGAATATGGGTGCATGCTGAACGCCTGCGGGCAGACAGATTATCGCTGCCGTGGTGATAGTATGCTTTTCCCACTCCTCTCCCATTGCTATCTCTGCCTCTCCGCCGAGTTCCGGCCAGTTCTCATAGCTTGATGGTATGAAAAAGAGGTATTCGTCACAGTTGTGGGTATGAGGCGGGTCTGCCAGCACATGGGGGGTGAGTATGCTGACGAAGTTGAAATTTATATTCACCTTGCCAAGCTTTTCCATATATTTCTGATCAAAGCCTATGTTCAGCAGGGCTTTTTCCGGAAAGAGAGGGACAGTAACCTTTGCTCCGCGGAGCACATATTTATCATATCTGGATTCAGCCATTTCTTTATTCTCCTTCATCATATAATGACAGGTACTAAAACGAAAACTCCTTTATACAGGACTTTTTATATATTCCTTTGCCATGTATATACTGGAATAGATGACCGGTTTAGCAACCTTTTTAAAATTGATCGGGCTATGCACCATGCCTTTTGGTATTACAACAACAGTCGGAGTATTGATAACCTGCTTCTCTCCCTCTTTGCCCATTGATACCTCTATCTCAGCGCCAAAATCCTCTGTGTCAGCGGGGTTTGTCCCCATGAAGCAGAGAAACTCGTAAAAGTCATGTGAGTGCGCCTCTTCGATCCGGACCGGTTTTGATACATAGTCCCACTTAATACGATGGTCTATCCCTGCCCAGTTCGTTGGTTCACCAAAGGCAGAAGGCATAACCCCGGGCGTGGATTCCTTGGTGGCTTTGCCTCTTACAATATATTTTTCGTACTTGGATTCACTCATCTTTCAGGTTCTCCTTTCTTAAATATATATGACATTCATATTATTTCTTTACAGTTGATATTTAAATGGCTGAATAATGGGTGTAGCGTATTTTTATTAAAAGACATTAAAAGAAATTCCCTTTATTTAGGGTTGAGTTAATCTAAAAAGAATTCTCTTTTCAAAGAAAGAATATATGGGGTGGCCTGATTCATGTCAATTATATAATCATGTATCATTAACTTCTTTAATAAAATGGTGTTGATTTTTATTTATTAAGAATTAGACTTTGTTACCAGGTCGGAAAGGTGTTTTAAAAGAAGGTATTAACTTTCAATTTTATATTGGAGGGAGCTATGGAAAAAATAATAAACAATCGACTATTGCCATTTAAACACATTAACTGCCTGATGCTGGTGCTTCTTTTGGTTGGGGGGGGCATAACCCTGGCAGGAGAGGGAAAGCTGAATAAGGGTGATGTGACTAACGATGGTCTGACAGTAATGAAATCGACCGGATTTACAGAAATGCAGATCAAAAGTGGCATCACATGGGCTGAATATACCAAATACCAGATATCTCCGGTTGAGGTGAGCTTCAGGAAGAACTGGAAGCGGGACTACAATCGAGATCAAAAAAGTCTGGCAGCACAGGTAACGGATGAGGACATGGCCAGGATAAAAGAGACCATGGGTAAAATTGTATTTGAAGAATTTGACAAGGCGCTTCAGGAAAAGGGCGGCTTCATAAAGGCGGATCAGGCCGATTCAAATACCCTTCTCTTTAAACCCAGGATAATCGATCTGGATGTCTATGCCCCTGATGTTCAAAATTCGTCAGTCATCTCTAAAAGCTATATCAGGCAGGCAGGTCGTGCTACCCTGTTTCTGGAGGTTTTCGATGCGGTAAGCGGAGAAATTATTGGCCGCTGGATAGATACCAGGGAGGATCCGGACAGAGGCTATTATGACTGGGCAAATAGGATAACCAATGCTGAACGGGCCAGATTAGTTGTTAATCTCTGGGTAAAACGTCTGATCGAAGGGCTGGAGAATTTAAAAGCTGGAAATTGAGTCATATCTTGTTTTATTCGGAAAATTTCAATCCTTAATAATCTAAAGAAAAGGCCCGTTAACAAAATTGTTAACAGGCCTTTTCAGTGAA
>CAZXUA010000068.1:0-22243 GCA_964643755.1 uncultured Desulfatiglans sp.
GAGATAATGAGCGGTGACTGGAGTTCAGACGTGTGCTCTTCCGATCTTGACTCTCTTCGCATTTGCATGCAGCAATGAACCCCGGCAGAAAAAAACCGATACATCCGTACAAGCCGTAGCACCGGAGGTTAAAGAGGCGCCGGCAGTAACAGCAACAGTTGCTGTAACCGGCGGCACAATTGAGGGTGTAGAGCTTGACGGCATATTCTCATACAAAGGCATACCCTTTGCCGCCCCGCCTGTGGGTGACCTCAGGTGGAAGTCTCCCCAGCCAGTTGTCCCATGGGAAGGGGTAAAGAAGGCTGATAAATTTGCGCCAGGCCCCATGCAGGATACCGCTTTCGGCGCAATGCTGGGCGGGCCCCAGGAGGTAAGTGAAGACTGTTTATACCTTAATGTATGGACAGGCGCAAAAAAGATAGATGAAAAACTGCCCGTAATGGTATGGATATATGGGGGCGGATTCGGCATAGGCATGACAAGTTCACCCGCCTATGACGGCACAAACCTCGCAAAAAAGGGCGTGGTGCTTGTAAGCGTTGCCTACCGTGTAGGGCCTATGGGATTTCTCGCCCACCCTGAACTGAGCTCAGAAGGCGGCGGCGGTTCAGGCACATACGGCATACAGGATCAGATCGCAGGCCTCAAATGGGTAAAAGAGAATATAGCCAGTTTCGGCGGTGACCCGGGGAATGTTACTATTTTCGGTGAATCAGCAGGCGGCTTTTCTGTCTTTATGCTGACAGCATCTCCTGTGGCAAAAGGGCTTTTCCATCGCGCCATATCTGAAAGCGGCGGGGGTATAGGCCCTGCAAGGATGACACTCGCTCAGGCTGAAGAGCTTGGCAAAAAATACCTGAGTGATATCGGCGCAAACAATATTGCAGAGGCCCGCGCCCTAAGCGCAGAGGAGATACAGAAAAATACAAAGGGTATGGGAAGTTTCTGGCCAGCGCCTGATGGCATAACCATCCCGTTAAACATGTATGAGATATATGAAACAGGCGCCTTCAACGATACACCCATCCTTATCGGGTCTAACTCCAATGAAGGCGGCCTGTTTGTTAATCAGCCTATAACCAGTGATGCATTCAAGGCAATGGTAAAAGGACAATATGCCGCTGCCGCTGAGGAGATCCTGAAGGCATACCCCCATGCAACCGATGCCGATGCCACCCAGTCTGCAAAGGACCTCATGCGGGAATCCACCTTTGCATGGCCTACATGGGCATGGGCAAAACTCCATTCCCGCAAATCAGCAAACAGGGCCTATGTTTACTATTTTGATCACCGCACAGAGGGCGTGCCAGGGGGCGCAAACCATGCCTCTGAAATACCATATGTATTCAGTAACCTTGGCGGCCCCGGCCCAATGAACAGCAGACCCGCAACCCCAGCGGATATTGCGCTTAGCGAGCTTATGGGCGCATTCTGGATAAACTTTGCAAAAACAGGCAATCCCAATGGTGAAGGGTTGCCCAACTGGCCGGCATTCAATGAAAATGATCAGATGATTATGTTCATAGACGGCGAAACCGGCGCAAAAAAGCACCCTGACCTTGATAAGATCATGGCCTTTGACACATATTTTACAAGGTTACGAGAAGCGGCAGACAAGAAATAACCCTGCTCAATTCTTTAAAGCGCCCGCACATAAAAAATCAATGCGCGGGCGCTTTTTAGCTTAAACATGCTTTGACATGCCAGATTTGATAGGCTAATATCCCCTGTATTTCAATAATTAAACGTCAGACACAGTATTTTTTTTAAGTTTTTCGTATGGAGAGGCTTTCCAATGGATCAGGAGCGAATCGAGCGAAGACTCAGCGCCATTCTCATAGCTGATGTTGCCGGATACAGCAGGCTAATGGAAGATGATGAAGCATGGACTATACGTAACCTTGAGGAAAATAAAAAGGTAATGGAGGAGTTCATATCAGATTTTCAGGGCCGTGTTGTTGATTCCCCCGGAGACAATATTCTCGCAGAATTCAGCAGCGTGGTAAATGCGGTTGAATGCGCCATATTGATACAGAAGGAGCTGACCTCCAAATACGCCTCTTTCCCGGAAAATAAAAGGATGCAGTTCAGGATAGGCATCAATCTTGGTGATGTCATAATAAAGGATAACAGCATTTATGGGGACGGCGTTAATGCTGCCGCGCGCATACAATCTCTCGCAGATCCCGGCGGGATAAACATCTCACGCGCTGTTTACGACCAGGTAAAAAGAAAGATAGATATAGAATATGATTACCTTGGAGAGCATCAGGTAAAAAATCTGGATGAACCAGTGCGTATCTACAGGATTATTCCCGGAGGAAAACAGGGGGGACAGGACTCTATAGCAAAGCATCCTGAAAAGGCATCCTTTAACAGGATGGCATATCCCCTGCCTGAAAGGCCATCAATAGCGGTCATGCCCTTTGTAAACCTGAGCGGAGAGGCCGACCAGGAATTTTTCTGCGATGGCCTCACAGAGGAGATTATCACCGGTCTTTCCAAAAACCCTGAGCTTTTTGTTATAGCAAGAAATTCCTCTTTCTTTTATAAAAACAAGCCGGTCAAGGCACAGCAGGTAAGCGAGGAGCTCGGGGTAAGGTACATACTTGAAGGGGGCGTAAGAAAGCAGGGTAACCGCGTCAGGGTTACCGTCCAGTTGATAGATGCCATAAAGGGATATCAGATCTGGTCAGACCGCTATGACCGTGAGATGGTTGACATCTTTACCCTCCAGTCAGAGATCACCACACAGATATCCATTGAATTGCGCATAAAGCTGATTGGCGGGGATGTAGTGCGTCGCTATTTTGGAAAAGACCCCCAGTACTATGAGACCTATCTCTCCCTGATAAAGTATCTCCTTGAAGAAAACCATGAAATGGCAAATGTTACCGCTGAAAAGCTCATCAGGATAGCGCCATCAGAGCCTGAAGGATATTACGGGGTAGGCATATATCATGTCTATCAGATACTGTATGAAAGGAGCGATGACCCTGCATTATCCATGAAACTGGCAGAGGAATATGCTGAAAAGGCCTATGCGCTGGACAAGACATATGGCTACACCATGCTTCTTTATGCCTATATTGACCTGCTAAAGGAAAATAGCGACAGCGCAATATCCCGTCTTGAAAAATGGGTTGACCTGGAGCCTAATGCGGCAATGGCCCACTATTTTCTTGGCTATTTTCATTACCTGACAGGGGAGTATGAAAAGGCCATACAATTCATTGAAAGGGCCATCCGTCTTGACCCTTATCCTTATGCGGATTTTTTTGTCTACCTTGGGGCTGTCTATTCTGTCCCTTTTAATAACAGGCTCTTTAACCATGAAAAGGCCAAAGAATGTGGCGAAAAGGCCCTTAAGATTAATCCGAACAATTTAAAGGCGCACTGCATGCTTGCAGGAGTATATTCGGTTGATAATGAGATGGAAAAGGCAAAATTTCACGCCTCTGAGGTTCTTCGCATTGCCCCCAATTTTACACTCAAGGTATATGAATCATACATGAGGGTGCAGAAGGACAAGAAACTGCTTGAGTATAAAATAGAATCTTTAAGAAGACTGGGCATACCCGAGGAATAATAGTTATTGAGAAGCATTGCTGTTTTTTATCTCTACAGGGCCTGCCGGTTCCAGCACCCACTCCTGCATTGAGCCGTCATAAACCTTTACATCCTTATAACCGAGCATTTCTGTAAGTATGTAACTCCAAACAGAAGAGAACGGCCCTGCCCCGCAATATAAGATGACCTCCTTATCCCTGTCGTTGCCAATCACCTTTTCCGCCATGTCAGCTAATTCACTCTTATCTTTTAAAAGACCATACCTCTGAAAAACCAGAGGCGTTGGAAGATTTACAGCCCCTTTAATATGGCCCGCCTTTGGCGCCCATGGCTCTATTTTTGCGCCTGAATAAACGTCAGCTTCCCTGGCATCCACAATAATTGCCCTGGAGATTTTATCAAGAACATATGCCTTGGATACAATGGAGGAAAGGTCTATTTTCCCATCATATTTTACAGGTTTAATAACAGGGACATCAGTGGTTACAGCCATTTCCCCGGTCATCCACTTTAAAAAGCCCCCATCCAGCACAGAAACATCCTTAACCCCTGTGATAAGGATGGTCCATGCAACCCTGACTGCATCAGCGCGGTCAAAATCCCTTATGCCTTGACCTACCACAATAATCTTTGAATCCGCCTTTGCCCCGATTGAGCCCAGTAATTCAAGGAGCTCCTTTTCATCAGGCATCTCCCGAAGAAGCCCCCCTCTTTCAACTGCCCATGAATCAATAGAGACATTGATGGCGCCCTTAATATGACTCTTCCGGTATTCAGCATCATCCCTGATGTCAATAATTATCAATCCAGGATTCTCGATATTCTTTCCCAGCCAGTCAGCAGATACAAAAGGGGGGATATCCCTTGCGTGACAGGATAAAGAGAACGAAACGAGGATCACCAGGAGAGAAATCACCGGCAAAAGGTTTGTATTTCTACTTTTCATAATATTTCTCTTCAGTCGGACACACGGGTCCGCCCCTACAATGTTGATACTGCATTTCATAAATTCATGGAGACATACCATGTATCGTTATGGTTAACCACAGAGGACACGGAGGGCACGGAGTTTTAACTTCTAAGTATTATTCCGTGTTCTCCGCGCTCTCCGTGGTGAAAAATAAGTTTTCAGGTGGAGTATAAAACCCCACCCCACTTTTTAAATATATGCCGCTGCCTTAAAAGCCGACATTACCGCAGGCCCAACAAGCCCCGGTTTAATGGCATCACCAACAACAAAGACCTCTGTTTCCGGCGCTGAATGCCTTAACGCATCTGCCACATCATGCTTTGATGCCATGCCTATGGCTAGGAGAACTGTATCAGCCTGATATTCAACCTTCTCGTTTGTCTTCACACTGGTGCATATAACTGACTTATCCTTTACCTCATCTAGTTTATTACTCAGATGCACAGGTATCTTGAGCTCTTTTATAAGCTCCTGCAATTCATAGGCAGCCCCGCTCGCTGACCCTGAAAGGTGTTCAAGGTTAGGCGCCATCTCTATCAGGCTTACGTCATGACCGTGCTGCTTCAGGTCAATGGCGCACTCTACCCCAACAGCGCCAGCCCCTATGATAACAACCTTTCCATTTATCCTGACCTTTCCGGTGCATGCGTCAGGCGCCCAGTGGACATGGGGTTTATTGAGGCCCGGAAGTTTTGGGACTATTGGCCTTGAACCTACAGCGATGATGATCGCATCATAATTTTCCTTATCAAGCATCTCCTTTGTAGCCTCTGTGTTTAGAAGCACCTTTGCCTTTGCCTTTTTTGCCTGGCATTGCAGGTAAGAGAGATAATCTTTAAAATCCTGTTTAAATGAATGGACTGAACCAGGCACAATCAGCCCACCGATCTTGTCTGTCATCTCATAAAGAGTTACATCATGTCCGCGGTCAATCAGGGTCAGCATGGCAACAACCCCTGCCGGCCCGCCGCCCACAACAGCGACCCTTTTCTTCTGTTCAGCCTTTTTCACCCTGCCATCAGGGAATTCCGTTTCATTACCCAGGTATGGGTTTACTGCACAATTTATAACAGCAGGGATCATGAGCCTCTTTCCGCAATACTGGCATCTCAGACACGGGCGGTGATCATCTTCTTTACCAAGCGCATATTTACGCGGCATTTCAGGATCGGCTAGGAGAGGACGGCACATAGCAACAAAATCGGCCTTACCGGAAGAAATGATCTCCTCTGCCATTTGAATATTCATTATGGAACCGACCGTGGCCACCTTAAGGTTTGGGAATCTCTTTTTGATGTCAGCGGCATAATGGACATTGTACATCCTCTCCATCATATAGTTCTGCCACCAGTTTCTCATATATTTGATCTCGCCGTGAAGGCCTGCTGAGACATGCAGGATATCCAGTTTATCCTTGATAAGGTCAATATACTTGAGTGTCTCATCAAAATGCATGCCCTGAGGATTGATCTCATCAGCCGATATGCGCATCTCAATAACAAAATCATTACCGCACATCTCACGCACCTTATCCAGCACCTCTATGGTGAACCTGGCTCTGTTCTCAAGAGAGCCGCCATATTTATCCGTGCGTTTATTATATAAGGGGCTTGAAAACTGTGAAATAAGGTTTCCATGCCCGCCGTGAATCATAACCATATTAAACCCTGCCTTTTTACAGCGCAGTGAGGCAGCTCCATATTTATAGACAGTCGAATCTATCTTGGCCTGATCCATTTCAACAGTGGGTCTGGGTTCCCTGCCGGCCATCTTGGCGCGCCACTTCTCGATCGGCGGTATAAATGATGATGCGCTGTATGCAGGTTTGCCTGTCCTGTCAGGGTCTGAATCCTTTCCATTGTGGTTTACCTCCAGGTTAGGCTGAGCCCCAAAATCAAGACACGCCTCCGCATAGCGGGTTAATGGCAGGATACAGTCATCAGAGCTCAGATCAAGCTGACGCTCTTCATCACGTGCCTCCTTGTAATCTATCATTGAATTGCCAACATTGATTACAGCAGCCCCACCCCTGGAAAAGGATCTAAACATATCTACAAATTCGCTTGTTACCTTTCCCTCATCATTGGCCAGATTGGGGGATGGGGGAGCGAGCATTATGCGGTTTTTAAATTCAATATCCCTTATTCTTATAGGCGAGAAAACATTCTTGTATTTTGATCCCATTTGTTCTCCTTGTTATATTATTACCATACGAACCCTGAATATTGATCCAGAAGGTTACTTTAAAATTGACATAACAGTCAAGCATCTTTCATGGTTTAGTTCAAATCCCGGAACCATTGCTGAATTCTTCACTAAAGGGTGAAAATATCCGTTCTATTTCACGTCTGTTTTCTTCAATGTTACCCCTGTTATCCATCCCTATGCCCTGATTCTTTTCCACCTCCGCCAGCCGGCTTTCAATGGTTTCAAGCTGACGGCCCATAAATCTGAAGGCATCTGCAATGGGGTCAGGGAGCCTGTTTTCAGTTATCTCCTGAATCTCCTTCCCGGAAAATCCCATACCAAGCCTTGCAGGCACACCAATGGCTACCGCACATTCAGGGACATCTTTAATCACAAGAGATGCCGCACCTATTCTTGCCCCGTCGCCTATATGGATTGGCCCCAGGACAATAGTGCCTGCCCCTATCATTACATTATTGCCAATGGTAGGATGCCTCTTTTTCTTCTGAAGGGTAACCCCGCCAAGCAACACCCCGTGATACATAAGCACATCATCACCTATCTCGGCTGTTTCACCGATTACAACCCCTGCCCCATGATCAATAAAAAACCTTCGGCCTATGACAGCGCCGGGGTGGATCTCTATATTGGTTAAGAATCTGGCAAAGTGGGAGATCAGCCTTGCGAATAGTCGAAAGTTCCTCCGCCATAAAATATGGGCAACACGGTACATCCAGACCGCATGAAGACCCGGATAACAGGTAAGCACCTCTATCACACCGTCGGCAGCCGGGTCCTTTTTAAAGACCGTATCCACATCCTCTTTTATCCTCTGGTAAATTGAAAATTTAATTTTCATTTTCCAACCTCCCCCCTGCTCAGTATAAAGATGGCATTAAGGGCAAAAAGATTAGGCATAATCTTTATTTCTCTGCGCTCACCCAGAAAATAGCTCCCTGTAATCCTGATCTTTTTCTGGATACAGAAATCCCTGAAGTCAGTAATGGTGAGAAACCTGACATTTGGTGTATCAAACCATGAGTATGGCAATGATTTGGTAACAGGTGCCCTGCCCCTAAAAAAGAGCATCACCCTTGATTTATAATAGGCAAAATTGGGAAAGCTGATAATAATCCTGTTCCCTATACGCAGGGCATCATGTATGAGGCTCTCTACATTTTTGATCTCCTCCATACTCTGGTTGAGTATTACATAATCAAAGGAATTATCAGGGTATTCCCTGAGGCCGCTCTCTATATCATCATGAAAGACGCTCACCCCTTTTTTAACGCACTCCTGTATTGCCCTGTCATCCTTTTCAATCCCCTGCGCTGTCACCTGCTTTTCACGTGTTAAAAGATTCAGGAGATCCCCTTCACCGCATCCGAGGTCAAGTATCTTTGCCCCCTTTTCAATAACCGAAAATATAATCCTGTGATCCAGCCTGATATTATCAGACACCATGTTTATCCGCCTTAAGCCCGCTAAAGGTCTTGTCAAGAAAATTTTTTATCAAGGTGGTCTCTTCATCTATCTCAACAAGAAATGCATCATGCCCATATGTGGAATTTAATTCGCAATAGGTGGCATTTACATGTCTCAGCTTAAGGAGACGTACAATAGCCTGTGACTGGGCAGATGGATAAAGCCAGTCCGATTTGAATGATATCACCATGATCCTGGTATTAAGCTTCTTCCCCTGGGGGATAAGCCTTTCACCTGATAAATCAAAGTAATCGAGGGCCTTTGTCAGATAGATATATGAGTTGGCGTCAAACCGTTTTACAAAGTTTGCCCCCCTGTAATGGAGATAACCCTCCACCTCAAACTCCGGATCAAAATTGAAATTAAGCCTCCCCTTTTTTAGCCTCCTTGAAAATTTCTCCTCCATGGACTGGTCACTCATAAATGTGATGTGGCCTATCATACGCGCCACTGCGAGCCCTCTTTCAGGCTGTCCGGAGTCGTAATAGTCACCGTCATGCCATGTGGGGTCAGCCATAATTGACTGCCGGGCCACCTCATTAAATGCGATCTGCTGGGGCGAATGTTTAAGGGTAGTCGCAATGGGGATGGCTGATTTTATATAGTCAGGGTATGATGCCACCCACTGGAGTGTCTGCATCCCGCCCATTGAACCGCCTGCAACGCACAAAAGATTTTTTATAGCCATAGAGTCTATCAGACGTTTCTGGGCATTAACCATATCCGAGATAGTTATAAATGGAAAATCAAGCGCATATGGCCTTCCTGTTTCGGGGTTAATTGAACCGGGGCCTGTTGAACCCTTGCACCCACCTACCACGTTTGAGCAGATGACAAAATAGTTGTCAGTATCAAACGCCTTGCCTGGCCCTATCATATCATCCCACCATCCGGGGTTATCCTGCCCCTTATGCACACCTGCTGCATGTGCATCTCCTGAAAGTGCATGACACACAAGGATGGCGTTTGATTTATCCCTGTTGAGTTTGCCATAGGTCTCATATGCAAGGGTTATCGGGCCTAAAAACTCCCCGCTTTCAAGCGTCATCCGGGAATCAGAACCGCCAAAGGTATAAAAAGAGGTTTCTACTACCCCTACACCCCTTCCCTGATTATCATTATCTCTTTTCTTAACCATTTATATAAACCTGTCACTCCTGAAACAGCCAGGTTGAAAGATATCGCTCTCCTGTATCGCATATAACAGTCACAATAGTCTTGCCTCTGTTGTCCGATCGTTTTGCTGCCTCAATGGCAGCCCAGACATTTCCTCCGGCAGAGATACCGCAAAGAATCCCCTCTAACCGTGCCAGTTCTCTCGCTGTCCTGCCTGCATCTTCCGCCTTTACCTGTATGATTTCATCAATTATTTCCCTGTTCAGCACACCGGGCACAAACCCTGCGCCTATCCCCTGAATCTTGTGAGGGCCGGGGCAGCCTCCTGACAGTACAGGGGATGCCTCAGGCTCAACCGCTATTGCCTTGAATCCGGGTTTTCGTTTCTTTATCACCTCTGATACCCCTGTTAAGGTGCCCCCTGTCCCTACCCCGGCTACAAAAATATCAACCTTACCGTCTGTATCGTTCCATATCTCCTCTGCTGTGCTCTTCCTGTGGATCTCCGGGTTGGCCGGGTTATTAAACTGCTGAGGTATAAAGCTGCCAGGCGTTTCCTTTGCAAGCTCCTCTGCCTTTTCCACTGCCCCCTTCATCCCCTTTGCACCCTCAGTAAGCACCAGCTCAGCGCCCAGTATCTTTAAAAGCTGCCTCCTCTCCATGCTCATGGTCTCCGGCATGGTAAGCATAAGTTTGTATCCCCTTGCAGCCGCTATAAATGCCAGGGCAATACCTGTGTTACCGCTTGTGGGTTCTATTATTACGGAACCCTTTTTAAGAAGCCCTTTTCTTTCAGCGTCTTCTATCATGGCAAGACCAATACGATCCTTAACGCTCGAAAGTGGATTAAAGGTCTCCATCTTTACAAGCACTGTTGCATCAAGCCCCTGGGTCATACGGTTAAGTCTTACCAGTGGGGTATTGCCCACTGTCTTTGTGATATCATCATATATCTTTCCCATAGTCATCCTCCCTATACCTTTGCGAGTGCCTGTTCAATATCATTTATAATATCATCAATATGCTCTATACCGATCGAGAGCCTTATAAAGTCAGGGGTAACGCCTGTTGCAAGCTGCTCTTCGGCTGAAAGCTGCTGATGCGTTGTTGTGGCTGGGTGTATTGCCAGGCTCTTTGCGTCCCCCACATTGGCAAGGTGTGATATCAGTTTAAGGGAATCAATAAATACCCTCCCAGCATCCTTGCCGCCCTTTATGCCAAAACCGATTATGGCGCCTGCCCCATGCTTAAGATATTTCTGTACCCGTGCTTTTTCCGGGCTGTCATCAAGCCCGGGGTAGTTTACCCAGTTCACCTTCGGGTGTTTTTTAAGGTATGTTGCTACTGCAAGGGCATTTGTTGAATGGCGCGGCATCCTCAAATGCAGTGTCTCAAGCCCCTGTAAAAACAGGAATGCATTGAATGGGGAGAGGGCAGGGCCAAGATCCCTTAAAAGGGTTACCCGCGCCTTAAGTATGTAGGCAAGGTTTCCAAGCGGTTTAAGTGCCTCCACAAAGTTTATATTGTGGTAGCTAGGGTCAGGGTCTGCTATCAGGGGGAACTTGCCATTTGTCCAGTCAAACTTGCCTGAATCTACAATCACCCCGCCAAGGCTTGTGCCATGACCGCCTATAAACTTTGTTGCAGAATAGACCACTATATCAACAGCAAAGTCTATGGGCCTTAATAGATAGGGAGACACAGTATTATCGAGTACAAATGGTATGCCGTTTTTATGAGCCACCTTTGATATGCCCTCAATGTCTGCCACATCAAGCTTGGGGTTACCTATGGATTCCGCATAGATCGCCTTTGTCTTGGGTGTTATTGCTTTCTGAAATGCATCAAGGTCATTTGATTTAACAAATTTTACATTTATACCCATTCTTGCAAAGGTGTAATGAAACAGGTTATAGGTGCCGCCATAGAGGTTATCTGCTGAGACTATCTCATCCCCTGCCTGGGCAATGTTTAGTAATGCAAGGGTTATTGCAGACTGCCCGCTTGATACAGCAAGCGCCCCTATGCCACCGTCAAGAGCAGCCATCCTCTTTTCAAATACATCTGTAGTGGGGTTCATAAGCCTCGTATAGATATTCCCGAACTCCTTTAGTCCAAACAGACTGGCCGCATGTTCGCTGCTCTTAAACTGGTAGGATGTTGTCTGGTAAATGGGCACAGCCCTTGACCCTGTTGTAGGGTCAGGCTCCTGGCCGCCATGCAAGGCCAGTGTCTCTATCTTTAAATTGCTGTCTATTGAAGTCATCTTGTTGGCTCCTCTATCCTTTATTTTTATAGACCGGCGACATATCTCTCAGTTTTTTGACAATACCAGGGAGTGTATCAATAACAAAATTTACATCCTCCTCTGTATTCTGCCTTCCGAGTGTGAAGCGAAGGGCGCCATATGCTGTATCAGCGGAGATACCTATCGCTGACAGCACATGTGATGGCTCAAGGCTCGCAGAAGAACATGCAGACCCTGTGGAGCAGGCAATGCCTTCCATGTCAAGATACAGAAGAAGCGATTCCCCTTCAATATAATCAATGGATACATGTACATTGTTGAACAGCCTCTTTTCCGGATGACCATTCAGGCGGCAGCCCTCAATATTATTAACTATCCCCCTGATCATTTTATCCCTCAATGCCGTGATTCTTTCTGTTTCTTTATCAAGATCAAGCACAGCAAGTTCAACCGCCTTCCCAAGACCGACAATCCCCGGCACGTTATGTGTTGAGGCCCTGCGTCCACGCTCCTGTTCGCCTCCATGCATGAATGGAGTAATTCTTGTACCTTTCCTTATATAAATAAAACCCACACCTTTAGGGCCATAGACCTTATGTCCGGAGGCGCTCAAAAGATCCAGATTCAAATCATCAACATTAATGGGCATACGACCCAGGGTCTGCACAACATCCGAATGGAAAATGATACCCCTTTCACGGGCAATAGCCCCTATCTCCTTAATTGGCTGTATTGTCCCTATCTCATTATTGGCATGCATAACTGATATAAGAATGGTCTCCTTTTTAATTGCCTTAAGTAAATCAGCAGGGTCAACAACCCCCTTTGAATCTACAGGAATAGAGGTGACTTCAAAGCCGTTTTTCTCAAGGAAATGGCAGGGCTCAAGGATTGCGTGGTGCTCTATGGCGGATGTGATAATATGTTTACCCTTATCCTGCCTTGCAAAGGCTATACCCTTGACAGCGAAATTATTGCTCTCTGTGCCGCCGCTGGTAAATACGATCTCGTCCGGTTTGGCCCCTATGGCAGAGGCTATCCTCTCACGGGCTGATTCAACCGGATATCTTGCATCCTGACCAAATGTGTGAAGGCTCGAAGGGTTGCCAAAGTTCTCGGAAAAGAATGGAAGCATTTCATCCAGAACCTCTTTTCTTACAGGCGTTGTAGCTGCATAATCCATGTATATCTGTTTCATAATTACTCCCACTATTTGAAATATATATTTATCATATGAGTGCTGACCATAATTACCCCATGCAGATCATATCTCGTAATTTATGTTTTTAACCTTTTTGTTATTGGATTCATCCGCCATTTGCGCAAGTGTAACCTCGCTCAAAGCCTCTGAGATCCTCTCCCCCACCCTTTTCCATACACCTCTAACAGAACAATGGGAGGTTCGATCACATGTTGATGGGTCACGCACACAATCAACCAGGCAGGGATCTCCCTCCAGTACATCAACAACATCCTTAAGTGAGATCTCCTTTGGATCAAGCGCAAGGGTATATCCCCCATTTGCACCCCTGGCAGAAAAAACCAGACCCGCGGAGCGGAGGGGGATTACAATGAGGCTCAAATATTTCTCTGATATCCCCTGTTCTGATGCTATATCCTTTAAAAAAACAGGCCCCTCTCCATAACGCTCTGCCAGCTCGACCATGAGCCTGACACCATACCTCAACCTTGTAGAAAGTTTCATATTTTACCTCTAAACTACTTTCACTATCGTTTTACTAGTAATTTATAATTCTGGTGATTTTTGTCAAGTAATATTTTCAAAAAATATAAGGGTGTTTACTCGCGACAAAAGTGATGCCAGCCATATTGCCATTCTTTGTGATCGTTTGCGAAACCAGAGAGTACCCATCAGGAACAAGGTATTCTATCTCAGGCGGTACTTTTTCTGAGGCTGATAAGTTTTGCATAGAAAGAGTTACCAGAGCGATTATAACGATTCTAATAATTAACAGGTTTCATCTTATATCTCCTTTTCTATTCCAGGTAACCAGCGGTTCTTGGCCTGTTTTCCAGCCTGTATTCCCTGTGGAGTTTCAGTACAGGCATTATTTCATCCAGGAAATCCCCTGATACGCAGGCATCAAAACAGCCCTTTGACAGGCCTGCCTGGATTGTTTTTATAATGGCTACTGTATCAGGGCTTAGGCCAGGCGTGGCTTTTGTTATTCCCTGACACCTCATGCAGGCTATGCCCCCTGTTTCTGGCCTGAAGACCGCTGTCCCCTTGCCCGTGTATGCCCTGCCGCATATGGAGCATTTTTCAAGGTTAATGCTGTACCCGCCAAGGGCCATTGCAGAAAGTTCAAAAAATACGGTAACAATATCGCTATTGCCCCCTTTATCAAGTATCTCAAAGGAGTTTATGAGGGTTTCAAACATGCCCTTATCAGGCAGGCGCCATGGAAAAAGCATCTCGGTAAGCTCTATCATATAGCTTGCCTTAATAAGCGTATTATAATCCTTTCTCAAACCCGGGAAAGCATCAATGAGCTTGCCTGAGTGTATAAAATAGAGGCCATCCTTTTTTTTAAGGCTGTATTCCAGTTTCACATGTGAGAATATATCAAGGCAGTTTACAAACCTCCTCCTGCTCCGGCGCGCCCCCTTTGCTATCCCCTTTATCTTCCCCTCATCTGGTGTGAAAAAGGTGATTATAAGATCAGATTCACCAAAATCCTTAACCCTCATGATAATGGAACTGGATGAGCTTATTTCCATAAACTCAGTCCGAAAGGCTGTAAGACTTTAATGGTGCGGTTTTTATTTCAGGAAACAGGTATTTGCGGCACTGGGAAAGAAAGTATTCATCTGTCATGCCTGCCATAAAATCCCTTACCACCATTGCAGTGGAGCTTGTCTCCCTGTACTCTTCTGACATGCCCATAAGATACTCACCATATATCTCGGATTTTTTATTCTCAGCTTTCAGGTCTTCATAATATCTCTCAAACATAAGACTGAACATAAGCTCAAGCTTTGATGTCTGCTTGAAGAAGGTATCACTCAGATATATCCTGTCCCGGTTGAAATTCTTAAGCTCCTTTAACGAGTTGCTTATCCTATCGCTGAAACAGATATATGGCTTATCAATGCTATTCTCAACAAGGTCTTCAACAAGGGAATAGACTATTGTCCCGTTTGTCTCTCCCAGGGTCTTTCGGCAGTCTTCAGGGATATCCGCCCTTTTGATGATCCCCAGGCGTATGGCATCCTCTATATCCCTTCCCACATAACTAATGGTATCTGCCATGCGCACCACACACCCCTCAAGTGTCATGGGGAGGAGCTCAAGATGGGGATTATTCTCCTTTTCAGCTATCTCTTTAGCCATTATCTCAAAGTTTTTATCTGCCTCTGGGCTGAGCTCTTTTTTATGTATCTCGCCATCATGGCAGAGTATCCCGTCCAGCGCCTGTAGTGTCAGGTTCCAGCCGCGGCCCTTTCTTTCTATCTTTTCAAGAAACCTGACACTCTGCAGGTTATGCTGGAAATAGCCTATCCCGTGCTCTGATGAAAGTCTTGATAGAAACCTCTCGCCATCATGCCCGAATGGGGCATGGCCTATATCGTGGCCAAGGGCTATTGCCTCAATCAGGTCCTCATTAAGCATAAGCAGCCTGCCAATTGTGCGGGATATCTTTGAGACAAGCTGAACATGCAGCACCCTGTGGGTTATATGATCATTTTTTACCAGATAAAAGACCTGGGTCTTGTCAATGTACCTTGAATAGGCCATTGAGTGGAGTATCCTGTCTGTATCAAGTGAAAAATTCTGCCTGTGACCCCTGTGAATATTTTCCTCCTCCACCCTCCTTACCGCATTTTTGCTCAGACAGGCATATTTTGAGAGCCTCTTTTCCTCTGCCTCATCAAGCGCCCTTTTAATATTGTTTAAAAACTGAGAGTTGATCAATCTATATTCTCCTTGCTATCCCTGTGTAATTTTATTTATAACATATTATCATCCAATGTCATTTATTTAAAATGATAATTACAAAGAGATGCCCGGGTGCAAATCCCTCTATACAGGGTTATAAAAAAAGCATTTTTTTCTTGCAAAAAAATCATAATGATTGTTAATATGGCCAGTTCTTGCATATGATTAATATGTAAAAAGGGTTGTTTATTCAACCCGATATGTACCAATTCGCACGTTCGGGACTAGCCCCGGTGCCCCACCATATGGGAGTTCGCCAGTGCCCGAGCGGAGGTTCAACCGTGGGAGCGGGATTAAATATCCCGGATTATGAGGAGGAATTAATGGGTGTTGTTCTTAACATGAAGGAATTATTAGAGGCAGGTGTCCATTTCGGCCACCAGACAAAACGCTGGAATCCAAAGATGAAACCATATATCTTTGGCTCCAGAAACGGTATCCACATTATAGACCTGCAGAAGACAGTGAAGCTCTTCAGCAATATCCATGATTTTGTGGTAAAGACCGTATCTGAAGGTTATCCTGTTTTATTTGTCGGGACAAAAAAACAGAGTCATGATGCCATCATAGAGGAAAGTGAACGATGCGGGATGTTTTATGTGGCAAACCGCTGGCTTGGCGGGACCCTCACAAATTTTCAGACCATAAAAAAGGGTATTGCCCGTCTGAAAGAGCTTGAAAAGATGTTTGAAGACGGCTCCATAAACCGCTACAGCAAGAAAGAGGACCTTATAATGGAACGGGAAATGGCCAAACTTCAAAAAAATCTGGGCGGTATTAAGAACCTTGATGAGTTGCCCGGCGCTGTATTTATAGTTGACCCCAAAAGGGAGCATATAGCTGTAAAAGAGGTTAAAAAGATGGGGATACCTGTAATCGCCATTACAGACACCAACTGTGATCCTGATGATATAGATTACATCATCCCCGGAAATGATGATGCTATCAGATCCATAAGGCTCATCTGCTCCAAGATCGCTGACGCCTGCATCGCAGGTCACGCTATGGCAGAGGAGAGGCTGAGGGCAGAGGCTGAAATGCACAAGGATGAAGATGGTGAAAAACCTGAGGCAGCGGCCCCTGCGGCGCCTGAAAAGAAGGTTGGCCCTGAGGTAATCATAGTCAATAAAAAAGATTCAGTATATGATGACATCGACGATGACGACGATGATATGGAGGATTAAAAGTGGAAATAACAGCATCAATTGTTAAGGAATTAAGGGAGAAAACAGGGGTCGGCATGATGGACTGCAAGACGGCCCTTAAGGAGAGCAACGGTGATTTAGAAAAGGCCGTTGAATACCTGAGGAAAAAGGGCATTGCAACAGCCCTTAAAAGGGGAGGCAGGTCAACATCAGAGGGTCAGGTTCAGTCATATATCCATGCCGGCGGTAAGATTGGCGTTCTTTTAGAGGTCAACTGTGAGACCGATTTCACCGGTAAGAGCGCTGATTTCACCGAGTTTGTGAAGAACGTTGCCATGCATATTGCCGCAAGCAACCCGATAGCAGTATCCCGCGAGGGGATACCTGCTGAAATCCTTGAAAAGGAAAGGGATATCTACATGACACAGGCAAGGGAATCGGGAAAGCCCGAGAATGTGCTGGCAAAGATAGTGGAAGGCAAGATAAATAAGTTTTATGCTGAAACCACCCTTCTTGGACAGCAGTATGTGAAGAACCCGGATATCACAATCCAGGATCTCCTTAATGACCTGATAGCCAAGACGGGCGAAAACATTGTTATCAACCGCTTTGTACGTTTCCAGCTTGGGGAGACCAATGGGTAATAAAAAGACCCGCTTTAAGCGTATACTGCTTAAGATAAGCGGCGAGGCCCTGATGGGCAAAGACAGTTATGGCATAGATCCTGAAACCCTCAAGAGCGTTGCCTCCGAGATCAGGGATGTCCATGAAAAGGGCGTTCAGATTGCTGTTGTGATAGGCGGTGGAAATATATTCCGGGGGCTAAATTCCGATTCCTACGGTATGAAACGCGCCCCTGCCGATCATATGGGCATGCTTGCCACAATAATCAATGCCCTTGCCCTTGGAGAGGCACTGAACAACGAAGGGCTTGATACACGCATCATGTCGGCAATTGATATGAACAAGGTGGCAGAGCCTTTTATCAGAAAAAGGGCTATAAGCCACCTGAACAAGGGGCGGGTTGTGCTGTTTGGCGGAGGCACAGGCAACCCCTTTTTCAGCACTGATACAGCGGCTGCCTTAAGGGCAATGGAGATAGACGCCGAGGTATTATTAAAGGCAACCAAGGTCGAAGGCGTTTATGAACGTGATCCAAAGGAGGATCCTTCATTAAAGCCATTCAAGACACTGACCTACAGGGAATATATAGCAAAGGGATTGAAGGTAATGGACATGACGGCCGTGACCCTTGCCATGGGACATAACCTTCCTGTACTGGTGTTCAGTCTTAAGGAGAGGGGAAATATTCTTAAGGTCGTCACAGGAAATGATGTTGGAACCTTAATAACAGGGGACTGATATGAAAGAGGAAATACTTTCCGATCTGCGCGATAAGATGAACAATTCCATTGAGGCATTGAAAAAGGATTTCTTAAGGCTCAGAACCGGCAGGGCTACGCCTGCCCTGCTTGATGGCATCAGGGTCAATTGTTATGATTCCCAGATGCCCATTGATCAGGTGGCATCTGTTTCAGTGCCAGAGAGCCGGCTGATAACAATCAAACCCTGGGATCAGTCAATCATCAAGGAGATAGAAAAAAGCCTCCTGAAATCTGAGCTCGGGCTTACACCCATGAATGATGGCAAGATCATCAGGATAAATATCCCGCCTCTTACAGAGGAAAGGCGCAAAGAGCTTGCAAAGATGGCCAAAAAGATGGCTGAAGAGGCCAAGATAGCTGTCAGAAACCATAGAAGAGACGCCAATGATATCTTCAAGGATCTGAAGAATGAAAAGGAGATATCAGAGGATGAGATGCACAGCGCCCAGGAAGAGGTGCAGAAGATAACTGACGATTATATCTCTAAAATCGATAAAGTTACCTCTGAAAAAGAAAAAGAGATACTAGAATTTTAATTCATGTCTATAACATTAGAAAGCCTGCCCCGTTTACCATCACAGGGGCAGGGTTATCCCTTAACCCGCAAAGATATCCCTTCACCTTTTATAGTGGTTTACGGATATTTTATATTTTTCTTTTGATCATTTAATAAAAGAAGCCACTATGACTAATCTTGATCCTGACAAACTTCCAATACATGTTGCTGCTATTATGGACGGAAACGGCCGCTGGGCAAAGAAAAGGATGCTTAACAGGGTAAAGGGCCATGAAGTGGGGACTGAATCGGTAAGGTCAATAGTAAGGACAAGCCGTAAACTGGGTATCAGATATCTCACCCTCTATGCATTTTCAGAGGAAAACTGGAAGAGATCAAGGATCGAGATCGCCGCCCTCATGGAGATACTTAAAAGGTTTCTTAAAAGCGAGCTCTCTGAGATGCTTGATAATGGCATCAGATTAAATGCAATAGGCACTGTTGACAAGCTCCCTCCCGATGCAAAAAAGGTGCTGCATGAAACAATTGAAAAGACATCCGCTAATAATGATATGGTTCTTACACTTGCCTTAAGCTATGGCGCAAGACAGGAGATTGTAAATGCGGTAAAAAAGATTGCGGCAAAGGTGAAATCGGGCAGTCTTGATATAGAAGAAATTAATGATGACATTATCGGTAACAGCCTGTACACTACCGGTATACCTGATCCTGATCTACTCATCAGGACAAGCGGTGAATACAGGATAAGCAATTTTCTGTTGTGGCAGATAGCATATACCGAGATATATGTTACGCCTACGTTATGGCCTGACTTTAGAGAGAAGGAGTACCTTGCCGCCCTGCTTGATTACGAGAAGAGGGAGAGGCGGTTTGGCGCTGCTGATTAACGATAACATTTAAAAAGTTTATTATGCATCTAAAAAGATGGTTAACTGCAATTGTAGCAATACCCATTGTAATCTATCTCATAGGTTTCAGTCCGAGATGGGCATTCTATATCTTTATCTTTTTAATCAGTCTGGCCGGGCTTAATGAGTTTTTCAGGATTACCCTGCCAGAAATCCCCATTAGCCTCAAAATAACCGGCATGCTTCTCACGCTTGCCCTGTTTATAGCCCTGTATACTGGAAATGTATTGTTGCTTCCCGGTGTAATCACGCTTGTGGTAATTATACAAATGGTTTATTACCTCTTTTCTGACCCGTTAAGAGGAGAGAAATATTTATCAGAGAGTGGCAGGATGGCTGCCGGGTTCATATATGTCTCTCTCCCCCTTGCCATGCTTGTGCAGATAGACAGGCTTTATCTGCTGAGTCACTCTGTAAGGGGCATCTGGATATTTTTCCTGCTGGTTGTTACAGCGGCAAATGATACAGGCGCATTTTACAGCGGAAAGCTCTTTGGCAGGCACAAACTTTATGAGTCTGTAAGCCCCAATAAGACATGGGAGGGGTCAATAGGCGGGCTGGTGGTTGCACTGATTGCCTCAATCCTGTTTGTTAAGATCTTCAGGCTCCATCCTGTTGATCCTGCGATTATATCCCTGATAATACTGTTATCAGTGGCCGGGCAGGTAGGTGACCTGGCTGAATCCATGCTCAAAAGAAATTTCAGCATCAAGGATTCAGGCGAGTTGCTCCCGGGACACGGCGGAATACTTGACAGGATAGACAGTCTTTTATTTGCTGCACCTGTTTTATACATCTTTCTGATGGTGACGATATAGTTATTCAGCTGATTCTGAGGAGGTTGAGATGGCTACATATAAATATGACAGGTTAAGGATACTTGTTACCGGCGGGGCAGGATTCCTGGGTTCTCACCTGTGTGAAAGGCTGCTTAATGAAGGTAATAATGTCATATGTCTTGACAATTTTTTCACAGGCGAGAAAAGAAACATACTGCACCTTATGGATAACAGGTACCTTGAGATCATCAGGCATGATATAGTTAACCCGATCCTTCTGGAGGTTGATCAGATATATAACCTTGCATGCCCGGCTTCGCCTGTGCATTACCAGTTTAATCCGGTTAAGACAACCAAGACAAGCGTAATGGGGGCAATAAACATGCTCGGCCTTGCCAAAAGGGTAAAGGCGCGTATACTGCAGGCATCCACAAGCGAGGTTTATGGAGACCCCACCGTGCACCCCCAGAGGGAAGAGTACTGGGGAAATGTGAATACCATTGGCATCAGGGCATGTTATGATGAGGGTAAGCGGTGCGCTGAGACCCTCTTTTTTGATTACTACAGGCAAAATAATGTGGATATAAAGGTGGTAAGGATATTCAACACCTACGGCCCGAGGATGCACCCTGATGACGGCAGGGTGGTCAGCAATTTTATTGTCCAGGCGCTCAAGGGTGAGAATATCACCATATTCGGTGATGGCAAACAGACAAGGTCATTCTGCTATGTTGATGACCTGATAGATGGCATGATCAGGATGATGAACAGCGTTAAGGGTTTTACCGGCCCTGTTAACCTTGGAAATCCGGATGAATACACGGTTAAGGAGCTTGCTGAGATGATTGTCCGTCTTACCGGTTCCGGTTCAAGGGTGGAATATAAACCCCTGCCCATGGATGATCCGAAAAGACGTCAGCCTGATATCACCCTGGCAAGGGAAATGCTCTCATGGGAGCCAAAGGTAATAGTTGAGGATGGCTTAAAAAAGACCATAGAATATTTCAGGGAACTCATCAATCAATAATGAAAAATATCTCAATACTCGGTTCTACCGGATCAATAGGCACAAGTACCATAAAGGTGGCAAGGACTAATCCAGATAAATACAGGGTTGTGGGCCTTTCTGCGGGGAATAATATTGACCTTATTGGGCAGCAGATTGAGGAATTCAGGCCTGTTGCTGTGGCAGTGTCACAGGAGGCCCAGGTCAAGGTTTTAAGGAGCCGTTTGCCTCATGATATAAAAACAGAAATATACTGGGGCAAAGAAGGCTATCAAAAGATAGCTGTTATGGATGAGGCGGATATTATAGTCTCTGCCATGAGCGGCGCAGCAGGACTTGTGCCGACATATGAGGCAATCTTAAACGGAAAGGATATTGCACTTGCCAACAAGGAGACCATGGTAATGGCAGGCGCAATAATAATGGCCCTTGCAGAAGATAAGGGGATATCAATTCTCCCTGTGGACAGCGAACACAGCGCTGTGTTCCAGTGCATGCAGGGGCATAACAGGAGAGATCTAAAGCGCATAATCCTGACCGCATCAGGCGGCCCTTTCAGGGATTTCACCCTGTCTCAACTGGAAAATATCACACCGACAATGGCGCTTAAACACCCGAACTGGGAGATGGGTAAAAAGATCACAATAGACTCAGCTACGCTGATGAACAAGGGGCTTGAGATAATTGAGGCAAAATGGCTTTTCAACCTTGAACTTGACCAGATTGATGTGCTTGTGCACCCTGAAAGCATCATTCACTCCATGGTGGAATATAACGACGGGTCAGTCATTGCCCAGATGGGTGTGCCTGATATGATTACCCCTATATCCTATGCCCTTTCCTATCCTGAACACATAAAAACTAACCTCCCCGGTTTAAGGCTTGAGGCCATAAAAAGCCTCCATTTTTATGTGTTCAGAGATCGGAAGAGCACACGTCTGAACTCCAGTCACCGCTCATTATCTC
>CAZXUA010000069.1:0-21804 GCA_964643755.1 uncultured Desulfatiglans sp.
CATGCTATCTGGCTTAAAGATAAGGCAAAGAGCATGCCACTATTCTCTCATATTTAAATTAATTGAAACCGCTTGATATTACTGGGTAAATAAAATGAGTTGCCTCTTCTGTGCAAATAGGGGGTGGTGAAAATCCAACCGCCAGTTTTTTATTTTTATATGATCTTTTATGAAAAAAGGTTTGAAACCCCTTGCCAGCGCAATGGAGATCGTGTGCTGTTCAATTTTTGAACAGGTCGGGTTAAAAAACAGCATGGAAACTGTCAGCCCTCAGGAAGATTAAAAACAACATCTATGTCTTCTGCTAAAATGTATAAAAAGCCCTCTCTATTGATTTTAGAACCAACTTACAGATAGACATCCTGATTATACTGCTTAAAATAGAGGAAAATATCCCAACCAAATAATAAGGAGGAACAGAGATGTCTAAAATGAGAATAGAGGCTCAACCCGCTCTTGAGGCCTATGTCAAGGAAGACGGTAACATCTGTCTGAAACAGGAAGGTTTTGATGGCAGCGAAAAAACCATTGTGATTCCCCGCGAATATGCCGGGAAGATAATTAACTGGCTCCAGATACTTGTCGATGAAAAGCGGGATGGCAAGGATACGGATTTCATTGCTGAGGACTGATAAACCTTCAAAAATATAGTCATCAGATAAAAGGGATTTCAGAAAAACCGTCCTTTTATGCCCTGAAATCCCTTTGGTTTAATTCATTTACATTCCCGATGGAGGGGCGCTATGACCGGTGAAGACACTCGGGCCATGCTCATATGATGTGCGTACCCTGGGTCTGAATATCCTCGTGTCGCGCATTGCCTTCAGGATCTCGATGCTGTCTCTGTATCCCTGATTAACGCGGCACATCTCCAGTGCCATGCCGGCTATAAGGGCCACAGCCTGCACAAAATTCATATCATCCATGATAAATTCCCATGGCTCTGAGGTGTAAACCCTCATGCACCCCAGTGTCTTCTCGCCAATAAGGATGGGCACAGAAAGTATGGATGCTATGCCCTCCTTTTTTGCAGCCTCGGGGTATTGAATACGCGGATCATCAGTGACATCATATACCGCCTCGGGCACTCCATTTTTTAGTGATGATGCAATGGATAGAAGAGAGCTTACCGGGCCCTTATCAAGGTATTCCTGGCTCAGCCCGTAGCTGCCTGCCAGTTTTAATTCACGGTTCACAGGGCTGTATAAAAACAGGGTGCATCCTTTGACACCAAGGGCATTGGTTACAGCCTCGACTGTATTCATTACAATCTCCCTGGGGTCACGGAGCCTCGGTATGGCCTTTGTTATACGGATAAGTGTTTCATAATTGATTTTTGGCTTTTCCATTTTGACCTCCTTTTTTAATTTTTAAAAGTCTTTACCTGCAGCATAAATAGTGAGTAATCGGGCTATCTGATTATCCGCATCTCCTTAACAAACTCTTCCAGTTTGAGATCTTTAAAGATGCGCTGGAAAAAGGCCCATACAGACAATCGGTGTTTAATCTCACCATAATAGAAGATATGCGTAATGGAGTTAGAGTTCAGCCCGTGTTTTAAGAAAAAAGAATGGTAAATGGAGTACTGAAAAGGATAATCAACCCTGATATCAACAGGAAATTTTTCATATCAGATGACAATATTAGACCAGAATATCTTACGGGTGTCAATGAATGGTTTTCATGCCCCTCGGGTATCTGGTAATAAAGGATATGAGGATTCTATAAAGGGGTTATATCAATCCCTGCTTGCCTTTATTTGTTCAAGGGGATCATCGAATGTGGTCATATCTATGTCGCAATAAAAAAATCCGGTTTCTCTTAATGAGCGTTTAACCTTTTCCATAGCTGTAATACGGCTTATTATCAATTATATATTGTTAAAAATACAGAAGAATAGAATCTGGAATGATATTCCTTAGAAATTGAGGGTATCATGACAGGTGTGAATCCAATATATAATTATCTTGCTTTAAAACCTTAAACCTATTGACATCAAACTATCCGTCAGTTATAAACCGAACGTTCGGTAAAGTAATTTTTCAGAAAGATTGTATGCCGTTTTCAGCAGGGATGGTGAATGAATAAGAAAGAGCAGATACTTCAGGAGATAGCTGAATTGTTTTATGTGAACGGATATGAGAAGACATCCATCAGGGATATCTCCAATGCCCTCAATATCAGCAAGCCTGGTCTTTATTATCATTTCACCAACAAGCAGGAGATGCTCTTCGATATGATCTATGACTTCATGGAGGGCACCAACAAGCAGCTCTTCAATGAATTGTCTGGCCTTAAAACCCCTGAAGAAAAACTGCTCTGTATAATTAAAAATCATATAGAATCATTTATCAAATACCCGGCCAGGATGAGGGTGCTTGTTTATGAGGCACACTCTCTTGAAGATGAATATTATCATAAATTCAAACAGAAACAGCGTGAATATATTGCTGTTATAAAGGAGATCCTTCAGGCAATAATGGATAGACATAAATCCATGAGAAATATTAATGTTGTAACCTTTACCCTTCTTGGTATGCTCAACTGGATAATACAGTGGTATGAGCCAAAGGGCGCTGTTTCGCCTGATGAGCTTGCAAAGGAGATGTATACCTTTTTTATTAATGGGTTGAAGAACAGTTAAATTTATAAGGATATTTTATGGAACAGTGGACACTCCCAAAGGTTTTTTATGAACAGCTTAACAGGCTCAAAGATAGGACATTTCTGATATACAAAAAGGATAACAAATGGCAGAAGGTTTCATGGGCCGAGGTGGGCGAAAAGGTGAGAAACCTTTCAATGGGGCTTATGAAGCTTGGGGTAAAAAAGGGTGACAGGGTTTCAGTTGTCTCTGAGACCAGGCCAGACTATGCATACACAGTGACTGCAATCGCTAATGCAGGCGCCATCTTTGCCGGGATATACCAGACCAACAGCCCAAAGGAGTGCACCCATGTAATAAATGACTCAGGCGCAAAGATTATATTTGCGGAAAACAGGGCACAGTGCGAAAAGATATTAAAGGCGATAGAGACCTGCCCCCATGTGGAAAAGATCATAGTATTTGATGGCTTTTCACCTGTTGAAGACCCGCGTGTCATAACCCTCTCCGCCCTTTATGCGCTTGGCAAGGTGGAGTATGAGAAAAACGGCGATAAAGAATATCTTGAAAGGCTTCATGATGTTAAACCTGAGGATGTGACAGCAATTATATATACATCAGGCACAACAGGGCCGCCAAAGGGTGTTATGGATACCAACCGCGGAATACTAATGAACCTGAGGGAATATACAAAGTTTTTCCCGGTAGATGAAACAGACAGGGGGCTCTCTTTTCTCCCAATGGCCCATGCGCTTGAACTCAGGAACGGCCACTGGTTTCACATCACATTTGGCATTGAGCAGGTATATGCAGAGGGGATGCGGCAGCTCTTTGACAATGTGCGCGAGATGAACCCCACCTTCTTTTTTACCACCCCCAGATTTTTTGAAAAACATTATAACAATATCTCGGCAGAGATAGAAAAGGCATCGCCATTCAGAAAAAAGATCATCAAATGGTGCCTCAAGGCGGGCGCAAGGTACAATGATGATGCATGGAATGTAAAGGGTAGGTCGCCTGATATCTTTACATCTATTTCATATTCTATTGCAAAGAGACTCTTTATAAACGATGTGCGTGAAAAGGTGGGTAGAAAACTGAGGTATGGCGGGGTTGGAGGCGCGCCCATGACTGCCGAGATGCTCAATTTTTTCAGGTCATGCGGGGTTCCCCTTTATGAAGGGTATGGCCTCACCGAGGGATGTGGGCAGCTCGCCATTAACAGGCCTGGTGTTTTCAAATACGGTACGGTCGGCAAACCCCTTGACGGCATAGAGGTAAAGGTCAAGGATGATGGGGAGATTATCGCAAGGGGCTGGCTCTGTACACCTGGTTACTGGAATAACCCCGGGGCAACCGAAGAGCTTTATGAGGGGGGCTGGCTCAACACAGGGGATATCGGCGCATTCGATGAGGATGGTTTTCTGAAGATAACCGGCAGGAAAAAGGAGATACTCATTACCTCAGGGGGCAAAAATGTATCACCCTCTTATATTGAAAACATCATTAAGCTGAGCCCATATATAAGCCAGGCAGTGGTGTTTGGCGAAGGGAAGGATTACCTTGTCGCCCTTCTCACCCTTAACCAGGAAGAGGTAAAAAGGTATGCTCAAAAGAATAATATAGCATACAGTGATTACGCTGACCTCATTACCAAAAAGGAGATTATTGATCTTATTCAAAAGGAGGTAGACTATCAGAACCGGGAGGTTGCCAAGGTGGAACAGATAAAGAAATTCACCATACTCAAGGATGAGTTCAGCCAGGAGCGTGAAGAGGTAACACCCACATTCAAGATCAAGAGGAATAACATTACAGAGAGGTATAAGGATTTGGTGGCGAGGATGTATGAATAAAGACGAGGCACAGGGTGCAAGACTCAGGGCGCATGGAAGAAAATATGAACTTCCAACATCGAACATTGAACTTTGAACGGTGAATTAAAAATAAAACTCTTTAAACGGAGGAAGATATGTCAAAATATGAAACGATTATTTACGAGGTGAAGGAGCATGTGGCGAAGCTGACGCTTAACAGGCCGGACAAACTTAATGCCATGACAGGCACCACATTCAGGGAGATAACCGAGGCGCTTAATGAGGCGGAGATGGACAATGATGTAAGGGTGCTTGTTATCACAGGAAACGGCAGGGCCTTTTGCGCGGGTGTTGACCTCAAGTTTGCGGCTAAGGAGCTTACAAACCTCAAATCACAGACCGATTTTCTGACAGTGGGAAAGGAGCTTCTTGTAAAGATAGAGAACCTCTCAAAACCTGTGATTGCTGCGATCAATGGCCTTGCGCTTGCAGGAGGCTTTGAGATCCTTCTTGCATGTGACCTTGCTGTTGCAGTGGAAGATGCCATGATAGGTGATCAGCACATGAAGGTGGGTATGTTCGGCGCTGGAGGGACACCATACAGGCTGCCTCTGTTAATCGGCATGAGAAGGGCAAAGGAGCTCCTTCTTACAGGTAAGTGGATATCAGGTAAGGAGGCTGAAAGGATAGGGCTTGTTAACCGCGCTGTGCCTGCGAGCGAGTTTGAAAAGGCGGTTAATGAGATGGCAGCAGAGCTTGCTGACAAGAGCCCCACAGCCATGAGGCTTACAAAATCATATATCAATAAATCCATCATGTCTGATGCTGATGTAAGGCTTGAGGCTGCAATGCTCTCTGCAATAGTAAATGATACATCAGAGGATCATGATGAGGCTCTCAAGGCGTTTGGTGAAAAGAGAAAGCCGGAGTTTACGGGGAGATAAAAGAGAGGTGCAAGGCGCAAGACTCAGGGCGCAAGGTTTAAATTCTTTGGATTTTCCTTGCGCCCTGCTCCCTGCGCCTTGCGTCGGATTATAAATCACTTAACATGAGTAGTTCCATTATGCTTTTAAATAGCGAAAAAAATTTGGCTTTATCCGGTTTAAAAGTCCTCGACCTCAGCAGATTTGCGCCGGGGCCGTTTTGTACAGGCATACTGGGCGATATGGGGGCGGATATCATAAAGATAGAGGAGGCAGGGAAACCATCCGGAAGACGTGCAGAGGATGGTAAAGGAAAGGGAATGGCTGAGGTTAAAGAGTTCGCACCGCCTGATTCTCCATATGATCCATCAAACAGGAACAAGAGAAGCATAGGTATAAACCTTAAAACTGATGCAGGGCGGGAGATCTTTTACAGGCTGGCAAAGGGGGCTGATATTGTAGTTGAGGGGTTCAGACCCGGCGTTACTGACAGGCTCGGCATAGGTTATGAAAAGCTGAAGGAGATTAATAAAAGGATTATCTACTGTGCAATAACAGGCTATGGTCAGGACGGCCCATATAAATTTTTGCCGGGTCATGATGTAAACTATATTACCCAGGCTGGTTACCTCAGTATACTAAAGGAACCCATGCTGCCTGGAAATCTCATAGGCGATATAGCAGGCGGCGGCATGCAGGCGGTTATAGGCATACTTGCGGCTGTTATCGCAAGAGAGAAAACCGGGGAGGGGCAGTTTGTGGATATATCCATCACAGATGGCGTTGTAGCCCAGCTTGGCCCATACTATGCCGCCTACACCATGAACAAAAAGATGCCTGATGAAACAGACATGGTAAGCACAGGCACAGCACCTTTTTACAATATTTATAAGACAAAGGATAATAAGATGCTGGGGCTTGGCTGTTCAGAACCCTGGTTTTACGCAAATCTCTGCAAGGCCCTGGGCTGCGAGGAGATGATCCCCTGGCAGGGCGATATTGAGAAATATAGTGAGATTACTGAGCTCTTTACAAAAAGATTTCTAACCAAAACAAGGGATGAGTGGTTTGATATCCTTGCAAAGTCCGATATTGCTGTTAGCAAAGTGCTATCATTTGCTGAACTGGCAGATGACCCGCAGATCAAACACAGGGATATGATTGTTGAGCTGGATCATCCAGCCCTGGGCAAGGTGAAGCAGGCAGGCATCCCCGTAAAGCTCTCTGCCACACCGGGTAAGATAAGAAAGTTCGCCCCGAAACGTGGAGAGGACGCGGCATCGATACTAATGGAGATAGGATATAGTGAAGAGGAGATAGAGAAGCTTGAAAGGGATGATGTGATTTATGCCGGAGAAAGCGCATAGCGCATAGCGCAAAGGGCAAAGCGTATCAAGATGGTTAAATATTTATTACGCTATGCCCCGTGCGCTCTGCGCTATGCAGATTTTTTGAGATAGACCAGGCAGGTTGCCGGTTGAACAAATATTTTTTTATTTAATATTAAAGACGGAGAACAATATGGGAAAAAAACGGATACCAGTACAGGAAGGATTGTTTATAGAGGCGGATCCCGGGACCGGGAAATCGTACCTGATCGGAAACAAGTGCAGGAAATGCGGCCTTACAGCTTTTCCAAAGACCCCGGTCTGCCCCAGGTGCCAGATACAGGATACCATGGAGGAGACCCTTTTTGAAGGCAAGGGCACATTAGACAGCTACAGCATAGTACAGGCGGCCCTGCCCGGATTCAAGCAGCCCTCTATCCAGGCATATATAAACCTTGATAATGGCCCCAAGATGTGGAGCCTGATTACCGGTTGCGAACCAGTGGAAGGTTCTCTTGAACTCGGTATGAGAATGGAGATGGTCATAGACAAGATAAGGGATGACGAAGAGGGTAATGAGCTGATCAGTTATCAATTTAAACCGGCGTCGAGATAGGGAGGAGATCATGAGAGATGTATCAATAATTGGGGTCGGGATGACCCGTTTTGGCAAGTTTGAAGACCGTGACATGAAGGACCTTGGCCGCGAGGCGGTATGGACAGCCCTGAATGATGCCGGTGTTGCTGTAAAGGATATTGAGGTTGCATACGTTGCAAATGCGGTTGGTCAGCAGCTCACCGAGCTTAAGGGTACAATAGGCCAGCATGTGCTGACATCTGCGGGCATCTTCGGGATACCTGTTATTAATGTGGAAAATGCCTGTACCGGCGGCTCCACCTCACTGAGGGGCGCCTATATGGAGGTTGCATCAGGCAATGCGAATGTGGCCCTTGCAGTGGGTGTTGAAAAGCTCTTCTGCGGGGACTCTGCAAAGTCTGCACAGACAATGGCTGCGGGCACCATATATGCGAAATTCGGTTTCATGTTTGTTGCCCTCTATGCGCTTCAGCTAAAAAAATGGATGGCAGCCTCAGGCGCAACCAAGCTGCACTTTGCAAAGGTGGCGGCAAAGAATAAGTATAATGGCTCACTTAACCCATATGCCCAGTTCCAGAAGGCCATGACAGTTGAGCAGATACTGGAGTCAAGGGTTGTGGCAGAGCCTCTGACACAGTTCATGTGTTCCACAATGGCGGATGGCGCTGCAGCGGCAATCGTATGCAGCAGCGATATCGCAAAAAAGATATCCAAAAAACAGCCTATCCAGATAGCAGCATGTGAACTTGTATCTGGCACATATAATATACCGGGGGAGGTGCATGAAGAGATTACCACAAGGGCAGCCTTGAAGGCATACGAAAAGGCAGGCATAGGCCCTGAAGATGTTCAGGTGGTGGAGGTGCATGATGCAATGTCCCCTGCAGAGTTGAGGATGTATGAAGAGCTGCATCTCTGCAAACCGGGTGAGGCGGGCATGATGATAGATGAGGGGCATACCACACTGACAGGCAGGTTGCCTGTTAACCCGAGCGGAGGCCTTGCTGCAAAGGGTCATCCGATATCCGCGACAGGGTTGGCCCAGGTATATGAGGTTGTTACCCAGATGAGGGGTGAGGCAGGAAAGAGACAGGTTGCAAATAATCCAAAGGTAGGGCTTGTTGAGAATGCAGGCGGCTGGACAATGGATGACAATGCGGCCTGTGCGGTAACGATTTTGAAAAAATAATCAAAGATCGGGCGCAGGGCGCAAGGCTCAAGGCGCAGGGATTAAAGAATCAAAAATGGTATGCGAAAAACAGGAGGTAAAAAAAATGGAAATGAAAAAGGTCGGCGTTGTCGGTTGCGGTATTATGGGTTGTGGAATCGCCCAGGTGTGTGCGCAGTCAGGCTATGATGTAGTAGTCATGGATACCAAAAAGGAATATCTGGACAAAGGTTTTGCAACAATAGACAAGGTGCTTGCAAGGTCTGTGGAAAAGGAGAGGATTACCTCTGATGAAAAAAATACGATCCAGGCAAGGATCAAGGGGACACTCACACTGGATGATTTCAAGGATGTTGACTATGTTGTTGAGGCGGTTATCGAAGACCTGGCAGTCAAGCAGGATGTATTTAAGAAACTTGACACTGTCTGTCCGAAACACACCATACTTGCATCTAACACCTCAACCATAAGTGTTATAAATATTGCCGCTGCAACCAACAGGCCGGACAGGGTAATCGGCACACACTTTTCAAACCCTGTGCCGGTCATGAAAGTGGTAGAGGTTATCAATGCGATCTCTACAACCGAAGAGACAACAAATATCACCAGGAAATTCCTGGATTCAATAGATAAGACAATGGTAGTATCAAAGGATGTGCCGGGCTTCCTTTCAAACAGGATACTAACACCATTCCTCCTGAATGCAGTGCGTATGGTAGAGGCAGGTGTCGGCACAAAGGAGGATATTGATACACTTATTACACAGGGGCTGCGGCACCCGATGGGCCCACTCACACTCCTTGACCTGATCGGTATAGATACTGTCTATCGCGGCGCAATGACTATTTATGAGGAGATAAAAGACCCGCAGTATCTGCCCCCTACACTGATGAAGCAGATGGTTATTGCCGGGTGGCATGGGAGAAAGACAGGAAAGGGTTTTTACGAGTATAAATAAAAGAATGGCGCAAGGCTCAGGGCTAAAGGCGCAGGGTCAACCCGCCGTCGCTAAGGCTATGGCGGGCAGGGAAGAGGAGAGTGATATGGATAATTCAGAATTAATTGCCAGATTAGCGGCAAAGGTTGAGGAATTGGAAAAAAAGGTTCAGACGCTTGAGGATATAGAGGCCATTAAGAAGCTCCAGAGGGCATATGGGTATTACCTGGATAAGATGATGTGGGATGAACTTGTTGACTGCTTTGCTGAAGATGGCTCTCTGGAACTTGCCCAGAGAGGCGTCTATATAGGCAAAAAGAACATAAGGAAGCTCATGGACCTTATGCCTGACAGCCAGAACGGGATTCAGTACGGGCTTCTCATGAACCACATGAATCTTCAGGGCATAGTAACCATTGATCCGGGCGGAAAGACTGCAAAAGGCAGGTGGCGCATGTTCGCCCAGGTGGCTAAATGGAAAGAGAAGGCATTCTGGGCAGAGGGCACCTATGAAAACACCTATGTAAAGGAGGATGGCATATGGAAGGCCAAATCTATGCATGTCTATACAACATTCATGACGCCCTATGACAAGGGGTGGGGCAAGGAGTATGAGAACTTTATCCCGAAGCCCGACCCGAACTGCCCGCCTGACCTGCCTCCCACCGAGGTGTATGGCGATTTTCCGGATGTCTATATTCCCCCTTTTCATTATGTGCACCCGGTTACAGGCAAGAAGGTGGATACAAGGATAAAGGAAAAGACAAAGTAGGGTTTTTGGGCCAGGATTTGGATTGATAAGTTGATGCCCTTATTCTATGCTGTTAAATAATTATTTTTGAGGATTATTGGAAATGAAAGAGCAGGAAAAACAGGTTTTAAATAACACTGAGGCAAAAGTGTGTGAACCCGGAAAGAGAAAGGAAGGGGATATCTTCAAAACCCAGGAGATAAAGATTGAGGAGATGGCAATAGACGGTATCTGCGGGGTTTATTAAGTGTATTAGGGTAAATGCGATAGCTTATGTTTCCACCACGGAGAGCGCGGAGAACACAGAGAAAAGCTTAATAGTTAAATCTTCGTGACCTCCGTGGTGTACTGTAACGATGTATGTCATATATCAATGAATTTATGGAATGTAATACTAAGTATAAACTCGCCAAAGGATCACAGGTCAGGGAAGAGGATTTCGGCCTTCTTTTTTACAGGATGCATGGCCCGAGGCTCTATTTTTTATCTTCAGGCGATCTCATCTCCCCTGATTTTTTCAATGGTGAAATGACCCTTGAAGAGTGGCTTAAAGGGCGTAACAGGGATTTATCAGGTGATTCAGCCCTGTCAGACCTGGTAAAGATGCTCACCAGCCTTGTAGAAAAAGGAGTTGTTATTGAGTGCTGAAATGGCAAAAAAGGGGCTTCGCGCCCCTGTAAATGTTACATGGGAGATCACACTCAAATGCAACCTGCATTGTGTCCACTGCCTTTCAGATTCTGGCGGCATCTTAAGGGATGAACTGAATACCTCCGAATGCATGAAGCTCATTGATGAACTGTCATCCCTGAAGGTGTTCCAGGTCAATATCGGAGGCGGCGAGCCCTTTATCAGGGAGGATTTTCTTGATCTCCTTGATTACAGCCATAAAAGGGGCCTTGTGACATGCGTGAGCACAAATGGAACACTAATTGATGAAAGAATTGCAAGACGGCTGGCAAAAATGGAGATGCTTTATCTTCAGGTCAGCCTGGACGGCGTTGATGAGGCGACAAACGACAATATCCGCGGTAACGGCACATACAGAAAGATTATTAACGCAATTGAAACCCTCACAGCCAGCAATGTAAAGTTCAGCATCAATACAGTCCTGACACGCACCAACTTTGAGCAGCTTGAAACCCTGCGGAATATGGCAGGAAAATATGGCTCAGAGCTTCGTGTTTCACGTTTCAGGCCTTCCGGCAGGGGAAAATCCAGTAAAAGAGAGCTTGGTCCGACACCTGAGCAGCTTGAATACTTTGCAGAGTGGCTTGATAAAAATGACCTTGTAAGGACGGGTGATTCATTCTTCTGCCTCACCTCCGACCACAGAAGACACAAAGGGCTTGAGATGTGCGGCGCAGCAAAGATGACATGCTGTGTCTCCCCTGAAGGAAACCTTTATCCATGCGCCTTTCTGCAGGAGCCGCCATTTTTATCAGGCAATGTGCGGAGAGAGTCATTCAAGGAGATCTGGGACAGATCATTGATATTCAAACAGTTCAGGGAGATCAATGTGAAATCCTGCGTTGACTGTTACCGCTTTGAGGCATGCAGGGGCGGGTGCCCGGCAATGGCGTACCATACATATCATGATATCAATATGCCTGACCCTGAATGCCTTGTTAACCTGAAGGCAGGCGTAAGAATTACCCTGTAGGTGGAATTGCTATGTTCGACCGATTATTTACGCCTCTAACCCTGGGAGCAACAACCATAGAGAACAGGGCCTGTTTTCTGGCCCACAGGACAAACTTTTCAAAACGGGGCGAATTGAATGAAAAGCACATCGCCTATTATACAAGAAGGGCAATGGGCGGGTGCGGGCTTATTATCCTGGGTGAGCTCTGTATCCATCCTCAAAACCGTCCCTGGGAATCTCTTGTTAACCTCTATGACCCATCAGCCATCAGACAATTTAAAAAACTGACAGATGCTGTTCACTCCCATAATAGTCGTATCTTTGCGCAACTTATCCATCACGGGTTTCAGAGCAGCGGGGCCATAACAAGAAGGGAGGTGTGGGGGCCATCGGCAAATTCCGATATCAGTTTCGGAGAGGTATCAAAACCCATGGAGACAGAGGATATCCATGAGGTAACAGAAGCCTTTGCAAATGCGGCTTCAATCGCACATGACGCCGGGTTTGACGGGGTTGAGATAGATATGGGTGCGGAATCCCTTCTCAGGCAGTTTCTCTCGCCCCTTACCAATCATCGCGCAGATGAATATGGCGGAAGCATATCAAACAGGATGCGCTTTTCATTTGATGTTCTTGAAAAGGTCAAGAGGGCTCTTCCCAATGGCTTTACAATTGGTATAAGGCTCTGTGTGGATGAAAAGTTCTGGGGTGCCATCACTCTGGAGGAATCAAAACAGTATGCAAGGGTCTTTGAAGAAAAGGGGCTTATCTCATACATAAATACAACTGTCGGCACATATTATAACCTGCACCTCTATATGGCCTCCATGCATACGCCGCCGGGTTTTACTCTGGAGGCATCTGAGCATCTGAAAACAGCAGTTAAGCTCCCTGTTATAGCAAGCCACCAGATAAGCTCTCCCATGATGGCAGAGGATATCCTTGAAAAGGGGCAGGCAGATGCAGTGGGTCTTATCAGAAACCTGATATGCGACCCGGACATGATCATAAAGGCAAAGGAAGGACGCGTTAAAGAGATACGTTACTGTGTAAGGGACAACAAGGGGTGTATAGGCAGGGTTAACAACAAAAAGCAGATCGGCTGCATACAGAACCCTGAGGCGGGTTATGAAGCGGTTGTCAAGAGGGCCCTGTCCGAAAAGGGGTTTGTGAGAAAAAAGGTTATTGTAATAGGCGCTGGTCCTGCTGGTCTTGAAGCGGCCCGCACTGCCGCAGAGAGAGGCCATGATGTAAAGATATTTGAAAAGGGGAAAGAGCCCGGAGGTCAGATAAACCTGATAAAAAAAAGACCCAGACGCCAGGGCATGGGGGCAATTGTCACCTATCTAATGTGTATGGTAGAGAAGTTATATATCCCTGTTATTACAGGAACCGAGGCCACCACTGAGATGGTGGTCAAGGAAAACCCGGATGTGGTGATTGTGGCAACAGGGAGTCTACCGCGTGAGAAACCTGTGCCAGGTGACTATTGCCCGCCATCAGTGCTGAATGTATGGGAAGTGCTTAAGGGTGAATATCCGACAGGCGAAAAAATACTTTTTATAGATGAAAATGGCGGGCATCATGCTGCTGCCACTGTTGAGTACCTTGCTGACCTTGGTAAAAGGGTTCACATGGTTACATCTGAGCTTTTTATCGGCATTGAGCTCTCTCCACTGGGTGACCTCTCTACCACAAGGCAGAGGCTGCTCCAGAAGGGGGTAACATTTGCATCAGACCTGCGTATAGAAGAGATCAACAATAGGAGTGCAAGGTTTACAGATATCTATACAAACAGATCTAAAATACTGGATGGTTACGATACCATAATACTTGATATGGGGAACAGGGCTGACGACAGATTATACAGGGGGCTCAAGGGAAAGGTAAAGGAGCTTTACCGCATTGGCGACTGTGTTGCGCCACGGGGCATTGACATGGCATTTCTTGAGGCAAGAAGGGTGGGTGAGCAGATATGAGTGAATTCAGATATCTCTTCAGCCCGCTTAAGATCGGGAGCGTTGTTGTCCCAAACCGTATCCATTTTGCCGCACACATGACAAACTTTGGTGAAGACCAGCGCATAAGCGACAGGCACATATTCTATTATACAGAGAGGGCAAAAGGGGGTTGCGGCCTTATAACGACCGAAGAGTTGACAGTCCATCCATCTGACCATGCCTATGACAGGCTTGTGGATGCATTTAAGCCTGAGGTGGTGCATGGCTATAAAAGGCTTACACACGCTGTTCATCAGTATGAGACAAAGATATTTGCACAGCTCAACCATAACGGGATGCAGGCAGACGGCACTATATCAAGGCTTCCTGTATGGGGGCCATCTCCAGGGGCTGATCCACTGTTCAGGGAGACATGCAAGGAGATGGAGATAGAGGATATCAAGGAGTGCTGTGAATATTATGCCAGAAGCGCTATCTACGCAGTTGAGGGAGGCTTTGATGGCATAGAGCTTCAACTGGGTCACAGCTCCCTTGTCAGGCAGTTTTTATCCCCTGCAACAAATCACAGAGAAGATGAATACGGGGGTAGCTTTGAAAACCGCATGAGGTTCTGCCTTGAGGTGATAGATTCTGTAAGAAGGGCGGTTGGTGAGGGTTTTACCCTGGGTATAAGGCTTAATGCTGATGAGATGCACCCGAGGGGAGGGATCACACTTGAGGAGGCAAAGAGTATAGCTGTGCGTGTTGAAGAGACAGGCCAGCTTGACTTTATGGACCTGAGCCTGGGTACTTTTTATAATCTCTTCCTTGTCGAAGGCTCCATGCACACACCGCTGGCCTATACGGTGCCCCTTGCATCAGCCATACGTTCCACTATCAAGCTTCCTCTCTTTTGCACTAACAGGATAAATGACCCGCACCTCGCTGAGAAGATACTTGCGGATGGCCATGCAGACATGATTGGAATGGTAAGGGCGCTTATTTGTGACCCTGAGCTGCCAAACAAGGCAATGGAAGGGCGGACAGATGACATAAGGCACTGCATTGCCTGTAATCAGGGATGCATTGCCCGCATGGGGCTTGGGTTTTCACTTGGATGTCTGCAAAACCCTGCTGTTGGTCTTGAGGAGACCCTGGGAATCGGTAAATTAACAGGATGTGAAAAACAGAAAAAGGTAGTTATAGTGGGCGGAGGCCCTGCTGGGCTTGAGGCCGCACGCACCGCTGCAATGCGCAGGCACAGGGTTGTACTCTTTGAAAAGAATGAAGAGTTCGGCGGCCAGAATCTTATAGCAGGAAAGGCGGCAGGAAGACAGGAGATCACAGGTGTTACAAGGTGGCTTCTTAGTCAGATAAATAAGCTTGATATAGATATAAGGCCTGGAAACGAGGCAACTGCTGAAACAGTGCTTACTGAGAGACCGGATGCTGTAATTATTGCGACCGGTTCAATCCCAAAAAATCATCCTTTCCCGGGTGAATACTCCCCACCCCAGGTGGTTAACACTTTACAGGTATTAAATGAAGAGGTTGAGGTTGGTAAAAAGGTGCTGCTCATTGATAATGACGGCCACCACCAGGCAACAGGCACAGCGGAATTTTTAGCGGATAGAGGCAAAGAGGTGCATATAATCACTTCATCCCTTTTTATAGGCGGTAGCCTTGGTCCATTGCAGGATCTCTATCTTACAAGAAAGAGGCTTGCGGAAAAGGGGGTGACCTTCACGCCTGATATAGCCGTGCTTGGGATACAGGGCTCAGTTGTGAAGGGGCTTCATGTATATTCAAATCAGATGATGGATTTTAAAGGGTATGACACCATTGTGCTTGCGGTAGGAAATGTATCCTGCGACCAGTTATATTTTGCCCTCAAGGGTAAAGTAAAGGAGCTTTACCGGATAGGCGACTGTGTTGCGCCTAGAAAAACAGACATGGCCATAGCAGATGGCCACAGGGTAGGAAGGCAGGTTTGACAGTAAACAGAGACATATGGATCATAGCTGCTCATACAGGTGATGCTGTTGATGAGGCTGCATTCGGCCTGATAGCCGAGGCAAGGGATATCATCAGCAGGGGCGGAGGAATCGGCAGGGTGACCGCCGTAATTCTGGGCATGCCTGAAGATGCTGCCCTGGCCTCATTAAAAGATGGTGGAGCTGACAGGATTATCCAGATAAGGCATGAATCCCTGAACAGGTATAATGGTGAACTATTTGCCAGGGTATTATTTGAAATCATTAAGGGGCGCAGTTTATCATGCCTGCTTCTTGCGCAGAATGAGGGGAGTTCAGACCTTGGGCACATGCTTGCTGGAATGATGAATGCCCCTCTGATTACAAGGGCTGTTGATTTCAGTCTTGATGCGGATAATAGGGCGGTTGCTATAAGGCCAATATCAAACGGATACCTTTTTGAAGAGGTGATAATAGACACAGACACCCCCCCGGTTGTTTCATATCTTCCATCTGTATTAAGTTCGGTATCTCCTTTTGAGGGGTGTGCAGATACGGCAATCGAGGTGATAACCCCTGAGATTGATGAGAACTCTTTAAGTACAAGGGTAATAAATGTGATTCATGCAGCGCCTGAAAATCTATCCATAGAGGATGCTGAAATTGTTGTTGCCGGCGGCAGGGGCGCTGGAAAGGGTGATGCGTTTAATATGATCCATGATCTGGCAAAGGAGATAGGGGCATCGGTTGGCGGCACAAGGCCGGTTATCGATCTGCAGTTGTTGCCATATGAGAGGCAGATCGGCCAGACAGGGAAAAGTGTTGCCCCTGATCTTATTATCAATTGCGGTATTTCCGGGGCAAATGAATACAGCGCCGGCATGGAAAAATCAAAGCATGTTATTTCCATAAATAAGGATCCAAGGGCAAGGATATTCAGGTTTTCAGACCTTGGCGTTGTGGGTGATTTAAAGGAGATTATTCCTCTTTTGATTGAGAGGATAAGGGAATTAAAGCGAAATAGTAAGCGATGAATAATTATATATTAAAGAAAATCTATTTACTTGTTATTCTTATATGGCTTGTGCCTTATGGCATTTTTGCCTATGAAATGAGTAACTGCATCTCATGTCATGGGGATAGCCGCAATAAAGATGTCCCTCAGGTATCTATTGCAGAATTTAATGCCTCCATACACGGGGCAAAGATATCATGCCTTGATTGCCATCCTTACATAGAGGCAGGCCATGAAGCTGGCAATGTAACTGAAAAGGTGAACTGCAATATGTGCCATCAACAGGAAAACCGGCATGGCCCATCAGCAACCACAGGATCAAGGCCCGAATGTTATTCCTGCCATACAAAACACAATATTATGCCAGCAGGCATGGATAATTCATCAATCAACAGGGCACGCCTTAAGGAGACATGCAGTGGATGTCATGAAACGCGGTATGGCAAAAGCGGGCACATGAATATCTTTACATCTTTAAAAATCAGGTCTCATAAAAAAGGGGATTTCAGCAGGCAGTTTAATGAGACAAACTGCATTGGCTGCCACCAGGGCATGGCAATCCATGGAACAGATGAAAAGGTTTCAGCGGATAACTGCGCAAGTTGTCACATTAAGGATAATAAAAATGCTATGATGGGCAGGTTTCATGCTGCTGCTAATTCCGGCCTGTCAAATTTTAGTCTTTCTATAATTACCCAGATACTTATCCTTGTTATATTAATCCTTGTTGTAATGTTTATCACAAAGGCCCCATGGAAACAGGGAAAAAGGGGGAAATCATAAGATGCTTACCTCTTTAGACCTTTTACTCCTCTCCCTTGCCATTGTAATAATGGGCATTGGCTTTTCCAGGATATTCGCCTCCATAGGCTCAGGCAGGCAGGAAAAATGTGAGGCAAAGAGAGGTTTTCTTGTTAAATATCTGCTTAACCATAAGACCATACTCAGAAAACCATTTGCAGGTATGCTCCACATGGTTGTGTTCTGGGGATGTGTCCTGCCCGTAATTATCATTATACTGGCGCAAACCACTCTGATAATGCCCGGCCTTTTATCATCAATAATCTCTGTGCTGCTTGATATTATCGGTATCCTGTTTCTTGCTTCTGCAATAATATTTTTTATAAGGCGTGCAATATCAAAAGAGACACTCACCCCTGAACAAAGCCTTTTACCCCTTCTTATCCTGATAATAATTCTCATTACCGGGTTTATGGCAGAGGGTATCAGGCTTAATGTTCTTCGCCCTGAAAATATATGGGCCTCCCCGATTGGTTACTTATTATCTGCTCTTTTGCCGCCATCGCCTTTATTAATGCAGATCATGATAAGGATACACCTCTATTCGGTAATGATGCTGATAGCCTTGCTACCCTTTACCTTTTTCAGGCACCTTGTTATTTCTCCCCTGAACATAATATATAAAAAAGAGGGGAACAGGGGAGAGTTAAGGCCTGTGTCATCTGAAGAATCACCGGGCGCTTGCCATGTTAATGATTTTTCATGGAAGCAGCTCCTTGAGATAGAGTCTTGCGTTTCATGCGGAAGATGTGAAGAGAGCTGCCCTGCCTTTATCTCAGGAAAACCCCTTTCTCCCCGGAAGATTGTAAGGGCGATCCATGAGATCGCCGCATCAGGTATAAAAATGCCCCTTGCTTTGTCCATCTCACCTGATGAGATATGGTCATGCACCACATGCATGGCCTGTGTGGAGGCATGCCCGGTGTATGTTGTGCCGCTCGATAAAATTGTTGAGATGAGGCGGCATATCACTATGGGTAAGGGTGAACTGCCAATAGAGGCGCGCCCTATGATAAGGGCGCTTGAACTCTATGGCGATATAAACGGCAAAGGGGTATCACACAGAAGCAACTGGGCAATGAACAGGGGTGCAAAGACGATCAAGCCGGATGAGAGGGATGTTGAGATAGTTATCTGGACAGGCTGTTCAGGGGCATTTCATCCACGCTATCAGGAGGTCTCAAGGGCGCTCGTGACTATACTTCAAAAGGCCGGCATTAACTTCAGGATACTGGGTGTTCATGAACTCTGCTGTGGCGACCCTGCCCGAAGGGTTGGGGATGAAGAGCTCTTTCTGAACCTTGCAAATAGGAACCTTAAAACCTTCAGGGATCATAATATAAAAAGGATAATAACCCTCTGCCCCCACTGTTTTAATACCCTTAAAAACGAATACCCGAAGATAGAAGCTGACTGCATTTATAAATTTGAGGTGATTCATGCTGCCCAGTATGTTATGAGGCTTATAGAAAAAAGGATTATTACGCCTGTATACCCCCTGCAAAGGATGGTTACTCTGCATGACCCCTGCTACCTTGGCAGGGCAAATGAAATATATGAGCCGTTAAGGGGTATTGTTAACAGTATCCCAGGTGTTAGATTTGAGGAGCTTGCAAGATCAAAGGGAAATGGGTTCTGCTGCGGCGGGGGCGGAGGAGGTATGTGGCTGCATGAAAACCCTGGTAAAAGGCTTAATATTATAAGGGCTGAGGAGATTGTCCAAAAGGGCGCTGATGTGGTATGCACAGCATGCCCCTATTGTCAGACCATGATAAGCGACGGCATAAGCGGGCTTGAGCTAAAGAAACCGCCTCAGGTGCTGGATATAATTGAGATGGTTGAGAGGGCGTTGAGATAAAGGAAAGGCGCAGGGCTAAGGGCACAAGGCGCAAGGGAATACAAAAAGCATTATGCCTTGCGCCCTGCGCCTTGAGCCTTGCATCAGATCAATGAAGCCTGGAATTCATAATTTCCACGGAGATCAACATGAGAATTATAGTTTGTGCCAAACAGATTCAATTTACCTATACAAGGAGTGGGAGTGATCCTGTTAAGAACTATATAGCCCCTGAAGATAATATTTTTTGTATCAACCCCTATGATGAGGCGGCGCTTGAAATAGCGCTTGGGTTCAAGGATAGAGAAAAATCCATAGAGGTGTTTATCCTTACCCTTGGCCCCCTTATCGCTGAAAAGGAGCTACGGCGGTGTTTAGCGCTCGGCGCTGATGCAGTTTACAGGGTAGATACTGAAGATGATTATGATTCATGGGCAAAGTCTATGCTCCTTGCTCAGGCCATCAGGGAATTAAAGGCTGACCTTATATTATGCGGCAAAGAATCTCTTGATAAACAGAATGGACAGGTGGGGCCATTTATTGCCCATCACCTTGAATTGCCATTTGTTTCGAATGTTATACAGGTAGAGACGGGTTTAAACCGCCCTCGCCCTATGGCTAAGGAGCGACAAGAATCTGGCTCTTTAGATCACACAAAAATAAAGATACTAAGAAACGCTGGAAAGGGTGTAACGGAAGAGATCGGATCTCCTTTGCCAGCGGTTCTCAGTGTATCCGGCACAGGCATGGCACAACGCCTCCCTTCATACGAGCAGAATAAACAGTCAATGATTACCCCCTTCAGGATCGTTGATGTTGACACAGAACATGTGAGCAAAAAGGTTGTGCGCTCAAAAACATTTCAGCCAAGACCAAGGCCAAAAAGGGTTTTAACCCCTGACAGCAGCAAACCCGCCTTTGAGAGGATCAACCAGTTACTCGCTGGCAGTACGGTGGAAAAGAAAGGGGCCATGCTTGCAGGCGATACTGCATCACAGGTTGAAGGAATTATATCTTACCTTTCTGAAAATGGTTTTTTAGATACAAAAAACTCCATATCAAAGAAAAAGGCATGATGCCATGATATCCAGCGCAAGGTCAGTCAGGGAAGAGATTATTAAAGCAGGACTGAAACCGCCGAAAACCCTTACACTGATGATTACCGATGCATGCAATCTGAGCTGCCCCCATTGCCTGCTTGATTGTAAAGACACAGAGGGGGTTAATGTCCCAGGGGATATCATTGCTGCGATAATTGATGATTTTTCAGGGCTTGGTGGCGAGACGCTCCATATTACAGGCGGTGAACCATTATTACACCCTGACCGGCATGAGATACTTTATCATGCCTGCAAAATCCCGGGGCTTTTAAAAATTATTCTCCAGACCAATGGCGCAATTTTGACCTCCCAGGATATAAGAAAGATCAAGTCACTTCCTGATAAAATAGGGATACAGGTAAGCCTGGATGGCACAACGGCTGAAACTAATGATATGATCAGGGGTAGGGGCAGTTTTGAGGCCGCTATCAAGGCAATTAAACTTATGATAAATGAGGGCATCAGCAGCAGGGTTCAGATTGCCTTTACTGAGATGCGGCATAATTATGATGAAATCCCGGAGATGCTTAAACTTGCTGACAGCCTTGGCGCAAGTAGATTTATTGCAGGTACTCTGGTCAAGGCTGGGAGGGCCGGAAATGCAGCGTGGATCAGGCTTCCTGATAAAGAACAGGTAAGGTCATTGATAAAGCTCTATGAGTCAAAACCTGAATTCAGAAAGCTGTATGAGAGGATTGGCTCTATATCAGCAATTGAGTGGCACAAGGGAAAAAGGCTGCCGACAGATCATGTATGCAACTGCATAAGCGCACCCTTTATAAACGCTAATGGCATAATGTACCCATGTGTAATGAATATTGATGGTGACCTTGCTGTAAGCGGTGTGCATGAAGAGGGTTTAAAGGCTGTTATAATAAAAGGCATAGAAAAGTGGGCGCATCTTCCTGTGCTGGATAAAGAGCGGGGTGTCTCCCTTAATAAATGTAAAACCTGTGCAGGTAGAGAGCACTGCCGTGGCGGGTGCCTCGGGCGGGCAAAGGCTGTAAATGGTGATGTAATGTCAGTTGAGGACAGGTGTGAGTTGAGAAGAGAGGTGTATTACAGGAAATAGGATTAATATTGAAAACCAAATATTCGTGGATTGATATGGTTACTTAAGAAAATAAAGAGATAAAAATTATGGTTAATATTCATATTATTTCTAAGGTTTTCGTAGGGTCAGGATTCATTCCTGACCATTTTTCGGTAGGGTATAAAACCCCACCTACATTGAAAGTGGGCGAATGCCGGCCTCTAATCATATCTATTTTAGTGTCATTCCCCGGCCCGACCGGGGAATCCAGGGCACTTTTAAAGGTTTCAGATCGGAAGAGCACACGTCTGAACTCCAGTCACGAGATTCCAT
>CAZXUA010000070.1:0-21665 GCA_964643755.1 uncultured Desulfatiglans sp.
TGCACATGACTTCTTCCCTTTTGTCCAGCAATTTTTTGGGTAGTTGTCAGCACTTAAGGAGGGAAATAAGTCAGGCACTCATTTGCAGGAAGAGAATTGAGGTAATACTGAGCCCTGACTGTCCTCTCCTACTCAACCATCAATTGGGAAACAAGCTCGGTAATATCAATAACCTTGATATTCCTGCGCTCCTCCTTTGGTATGGCGCGCGCCCCCTTTGTAAGGTTATCCTTGCATGCGGCGCAGCCTGTAATAATGAGGTCAGCCCCCACATCAAGGGCATCCCTTACCCTTACTGTTGCAACATCCTTTGCAAGATTATGGTCATTTGCCATTATAAGGCCGCCGCCCCCGCAACAGCGTGCAAGCAGCCTGTTTCTCTCCATCTCAACATAATTAACTCCTGGGATACTGTTGATTATATTCCGTGGCTCATCAAATATCTTGAAAGAGCGCCCCAGGTCGCACGGGTCATGGTAGGTGATCTTCTTTGTAAAACCCTGTTTGAGTTTTATCCTTCCTTCTCTGATGAGCTTTTCAAGGTAGTGGACAGAGTGGTACACCTCCAGATCAAAGTCACCATTCTTTGCGTATAGTTTTTTAAATGCCTTGTAACAGCCTGCGCAGGGGGTTACAAGCTCTTTAGCGCCTGTCTTTTTTATCCTCCTGATCATCTTCTCGATGTGGCTGTTAAAATCATCTGTGGCACCCATAAGATAAAGGGGCAGGCCACAGCACCCCTCATTCTCACCAAGCACAGTATAATCAACCTTTGCCGCATCAAGTGGTTTTAAAAGGCTGGGCACCATCTCTGTATCAGAATAGCTTGGAACGCACCCCATAAATAGCAGAGTCTCTGCTGTCTCCTTTAACTCACCCTCTTCTGCCATTTCAAGAAGCGCAGGGGGGTATATCTCTATCCTCTCCTCTTTCGGACTGCCGTACACATTCTCGTTTGAAAAGATATTTTTTCTAAGCGCTATAACAGCTTCTGACCCAAAGCCCTCCCTGAATAATTTCGCCCTTGCACCCTGGACAATATCATCCACCTTGATAAGGGCAGGGCAGTAATAGGTGCATGTCTGGCATGTGGCACAGGTGTAAAAGGCCTCTGCCATCTCCTTCGAGGGCTTTTCCTCCCCTGTCATAAGATAATAGGCAAGGGTGTTGCGGCCCCTGGCATTTCTTGACTCCCTGTGGGTAACCTCGAAGGTGGGGCAACCCCTGCGGCAGTAGCCACACTGGATACAGCCTAAAAGTTCATTATCTGTATCAGCGCCATAGGAATCAACAAGCTCAGGATTATCCATGAACTGCTTATATGCAAAATGGTCAAGGATACCGGGTGTAGAGCCGTCATCATCAAGATTCATCTTGCCTGGGTTAAGTATGTTAAGGGGGTCAAGGGCCTTTTTAATGCTTCGCATTACATTAAGCCCCTCGCCAAGCTGCCTCTCTATATGGGGCGCCCTCGCAAGGCCTGTACCATGCTCGGCAGTGATTGTTCCGCCTGCTTCCATGACTGCATTAAAAAGCTCTTCGGATGCGCCCTTAATCCTGTTCCAGTCCTCCCTGTTTCTTACATCCGCCACAAAGGTGGTGTGGATATTGCCATCGCCTACATGACCGAATGAGGTTATAAGTATACCGTGTTTTTTTGATATCTCCTGTGCCTTTTTAATGGTTTCAGGGATACGGGTCGAGGGCACACCAAGGTCTTCTGTAATAGAGATCATGCGGTTGCCAGGTTTTATGCGCGAAAGCGTAGGCACAAGCCCACCCCTTGCCTTCATCATCTCTTCCCTCTTGATGGGGTCATCACTCCATGTGTATTCCATGCCCCCATGACCTGCGCAGATCTCTTCCATTCGGGCCATATCCCTTTTAACAACAGGCTCTGCACCATCTGCCTCTATAAGCAACATTGCCTCTATCTTGCTTGTATCCCTGCCAAGCGCCTTTTCTACTGCCTTGAGTGCAAAGTTATCCATGATCTCGCATGCAGCAAGACGAATCCCTGATGTGGAGATCTCTGTAACCGCCTCAACCGCTGCATTGATATTGCCAAATATGGCCGTGGCAAGGGCGCTAAACTCAGGCTTTGGCATTATTTTTACTGTTATCTCGGTAATGATTCCCAGTGTGCCTTCAGCCGCAGAAAAGAGATGGGTAAGGTCATAGCCAAGTGATGACTTGGGGGCGATCGTGCCTGTCTCTATGATCCTGCCGTCAGCGAGTACCACCTTAAGCCCCTTTATATAATCGCGGGTAGTGCCATATTTAACCGCCCTGTGCCCGCTGGCGTTTGTAGATACCATACCACCTATGGTGGCAATCACCTCGCTCCCGGGGTTTGGAGGAAACATGAGATTATCCTCTGCAAGCACCTTGTTCAGGTTATCACATATTACACCTGTCTCAACGCGTGCATAAAAATCCTTCTTGTTGATCTCAATGATATTATTCATTAGGTGGAGATCAAGTATAATGCCCCCCCTTATGGCGAGCACTGCCCCTGTAACGCTTGTGCCTGTGCCCCTTGGCACAACAGGTATCTTGTGCGCGGTTGCAAGTTTCATGATCGCAGAGACCTGTTCTGTGGTAGATGGAAACACTATGGCATCCGGGATGCCCTGGTGAACAGACATGTCGCGTGAATAACTAAGGCACTCTACACGGTCACTGAAGACATTTTCCTTGCCTACTATCTCCCTGATTGAATCTAGATAATCCATTTAAAACTCCATATTACTGCCGTTGTATAGTATATTTTATCGTCATTCCCTTATAGACGGGGATCCACTTGAAAACAAAGACCAAAATCAATGGATGCCCGCCTTCGCGGCCATGACGGTTTAATACCTTTTTATACGAAAAATCTTCACCGCGGAGTACGCTGAGTTCGCGGAGAAAGAAAAATTGTTTTTCCTTTCAGCTTTGAGCCTTGAGCTTTAAACTATCTACTCTCCGTGGTGAATAACTCTTTTTTATATCCCTATACTGTACTCACTCCGCCGTCAATCACTAATCCTGTCCCGGTCACAAACCCTGCCATATCAGAACAGAGCCATATAACCGCCCCGGCTATCTCCTCCGGCCTTGCCATCCTTTTCATAGGGTTTGAATCTGTATACTTCTGTCTAAATTCCGGCGGCGCCTTTGCCATACCCGGTGTATCAACCGCAGCAGGGCAGACCGCATTGATGCGAATACCCTTGTCTGCAAATTCATATGCAGCGGTCTTTGTAAGCCCCATAATCCCATGCTTTGATGCCACATAGGCATATGACCCAGGTTCACCTAATAGGCCAGACATGGAGGCAATATTCACAATAACCCCTCCACCCTTATTCAGCATGACCCCTGTCTCATACTTCATACACAGAAACACACCCTTGAGATTTACTGAAATTATCCTGTCCCAGAGCTCTTCATCAGCATCAGGCAGAAACTCAACATCAGGGTTATGGATCCCCGCATTGTTGACAGCATAATCAAGATGTCCGAAATCAGTGATAATGCCCTCTATAAGGACCTTAACATCATCTGATATTGAGACATCACAGGGCATGAACATAGCTTTGCCACCTTTGGTGGTAATGAGATTGACTGTTTCATCTGCTAACTTTTGTGAGATATCTGCTACTATAACATGAGCCCCCTGTTCACCAAATGCAATGGCAATAGCCCTTCCAATGCCTGACCCGGCCCCTGTTACAAGGGCAATCTTATCCTTCAAATCATTAAGCATCTATATTCCTCCACTCTTTATACGTGTTGTATAAATATAGGCAAATCCAGAATTTCCCTCTTTTTGGATAGACACTATATAGCTTTTCATTTTGAGATTAGTCCTTCAATCAAAGCCTCAACCCGCTCCTCTAAAACTGTTCTCTCAATCTCAAAAACTATCGCCACAAGGCTTACATGATAATTTTTTATGGGAAACTCTTTTACATCAACCTCTCCTGCTGTTGCAGATATCCTGCAAACAGGGCTGTTAGCACTTACAATCGCCTTTATATGACCTGTTATTCCACCCTCCTCTTCCACCCATCTGTCAAGCGCGCCTGTCTCAAAGGCAAGCCTCTTTTTTATCTCTTCAAGCTCCCCTGTTACATGCCTGTTTGCAGAACAGACAAGGGCGTTGTCATGGAATGTTGTGGTGATCCCATCCGGTGGATAGGTGACCTGTTCAACGCCTCTGTGCGAATCTTCATGCTGCCGGACCCCGCTAAGTATATTTTTAATTAACTCCATATAACCCTTTTACCTCAACTGCCAGCCTTTCCCACAGGAGATCCGGCAACACATCCTTTGCGTTTGTAGATATGATCTCAACCCCGCTGTTGTATCCAAGGATGCTTTGCTTCACCTCTTCCAGCTCATCATCAGTTACAAGGTCAGCCTTGTTCAAGAGCACCTTTGAACTCTCTTCAAGCTGGCCTGAAACAAATGTCTCCATTGCCCTTGCTAGCCTTTTCCACCTTTTTGCATCGGCCACAGTCAATACATAGGAGGGGAGTTCAAGTCTTTTCAAAATGATGTCTTTTATGCTGCCGGGATGCGCTATGCCTGTTGCCTCTATTATCAGCCATTCTGGGCCGAGGTTTTCCTCTATATTCCTTATGCTGTAGATGAGGTCGCCTGCGAGTGAACAGCATGCGCAGCCTGAAAAGAGATTATTTACAGAAAAACCTTCATTAGCGATCACCTTGTCATCAACACCCACCTCACCCACTTCATTTTCTATTATGGCAACCTTTATCTCGTTTTTAGTCGCCTGTTCCATATTTGCAAGGTATCTGGCGAATTGCAGTAAAACAGTAGTCTTTCCAGACCCCAGAAACCCTCCCAGAATAATAATCCTCAAAATTTACCTCAGTTTCCTGTACTAGAATTTGTTCTGAAAAATATGCATTGGCTTAAATCCAAAATATTAATTTTCACCACGGAGAACACGGAATAAAACTTTAAAAAAAATCTCCGTGACCGCCATGACCTATCGGATCGCCATAACTTTACGCGAAGGCCGCCGTGGTCATTAAAATGTATATCACGTGTTACCAAATTTATGCTAAAAAATAATAAGATACAACAAGCAATAAAACAAAGATAAATTTTAAACCTAACATTTTAAAAGAATCACAGGTTTTGATATTTTATTTATAAAACTATAAAATCGACAACACTTGAATACGTTGAGGTTATATATGTTCTTTAGTTTAAGGATTTCAGCTTACAAAGAAAAACTGATACAGTCGGCAGTTAAAAAATCAGGAAAGTCTATAACTGACTTCATCAACGAAGCTATTGATGAAAAGCTTGGGCTTGGCAAAAACAGGGAACAACTAATCCGTGAAATGGCCGGTTACCTGTCACATGAAGAGGCAGAGGAATTGAGAGAAGCAATAAATCAGTTTAATGAAATAAATGAGGGTGATTGGCTTTAAAATAATCATCTAAGTCTGAATAAAAGCCCCAACATAACCCCTCCAATTCTAATAAGGAGGTAATCATGGCGGATGCACATCCGCAATGATTACCTCCTTGTCTTTTTATTTCCCCTCTACCTTTGGTTTATCATTATTCAAAGGTATGCTTTTGGGCATGGGCATCTGCATGCCTCCAGGAGGTGATACACTCAGTGTATGGACATATCTGAGCTTACCATCCACAAGACGGAACATATGTGAATCAGGCATGCCCTTTACCGCATCCCCAAAACGGCAGAAGATATTAACCACACCAAGCTCCTCATCCACAAGATAGGTTCGGCCTACAATCGGCACATTATCCGGTATGCCTATATCGCACCCAGGCTCCTCTTTAGGCGCTGGCATACCCGGAAAGGGTTCTAATGTGTATGCACCACCCTCAAGCCTGGCGCATGGTTTGCCCCAGGGCACAACAACCTTTTTATCAAGGAAGATATCGAGATAGGAGTTGCCAGCCTGAATAAGATGGCTCCTGCTGCTGCGTTTTCCCGGGGGTAGTACTCCCCAGTCCTCTATCTGGGAATATTTCAGGTATTTTTCTGCATTAAAAAGCCAGTCATCCTTGTCTGTGACAAGCGAATCGATCTCTGAGATCTTTCCATATTCCACTGTAAGCCTGGTGCCGATCACATATGGGTGGCCACCTTCAGTAACAATTATCTCTGTAAAGGACTTGCAGATATCAGGGTCAAGATAGCTTCTGCTGAATGCAATGGGCAGGGCGATGTTCCATAAACCCTTTTCCTTTGCAATAGGCTCCATGTTTTCCGAATATTTCACATAAGAAGCCAGAGCCATCTTTGTGATGTCGCCAGATGTCTGGGCAGCAAGATAGCTGTCAACTGCTGCCTGAAGCATTGCACGAGTGCAGCATGCCTTCACCTCTACCTTTGAATCCTGTGCTGCAACGCTGCCAGCCATGACAATGGCCGCAACAATAAGCATGAAAAAAACACAAGTAACAAGACGTTTCATAATCCCCCCCTTTATTAAAAGTTGATAAGATATCATCAAGGCATTTTAATGTCTATGTGACCGGAAACGTTGTAATTTTATTAAATCATGGTGAAGATATGCCAACAATATGCAAAAATCAACTCAAACACTTCAAAACCTCAAAAAAGAAGGATTTTTGAGGTTTTGAGATGCAGAAATGCTTCTTGTTTGGCTCCTCATAAGAATTTGTGAGCAAAGATAAGGGTTAAATGCCATCGAGATATTCATAGCATCACAGGAGTGCATAATAAATGGGATTAATATATCGCCCCGATGGGGCTGATAAAAATGACTTATACAGCGCTATTAATATACCACACCTATGGTGCTTTTATTGTATGCACATAGAGTATTATTTTTAAACCCCAGGAGGGGTGGCATGTTAATAGAAAAACAGGATAACAAAAAAACAAAGCCCCGGAGGGGCGACATATAATCAATTGCCACACGTCCGGATATAAGCCCCTCTTTGACAGCAAATGCAAAAGAACTTTGAGCATTCAACTCTGGCCTTTGAACTTTTGGCTTTTAGCTTTGAGCTTAAACCTTTGAGCCTTCAACCCTGGCCTTCGAGCTTTAGGCTTTCAGCTTTGAGCTTTCAGCCTTTAGCTTTGAGCTTTGTTTTTCCCCCTTTCAGCCTTTAGCTTCAAGTCCTCCCCTAAAGCGCATAGCAACTATAGTCTATAGCCTAATTTATGTATTCCATTTCCATTGCATGGCATTTTTTTACACTACTTTTCGGCAATCTTTTACATACTTTAGGTTTTTTCTGTTTATCTATTTCTCACTTCAAAAACAGCACGCTTTAACATGTTAATTTTACAGCTATTTTTTGCCTAATTTTTTTATTAACAACTATTTTTCTTATTGGCATAACAGTTGCTATATCTGTAACACAGAAAATGAAAAATATTTTTATTTTGGATATAAATTTTGAAGTAAGCGAGGGAGAAAAATCATGAAAAGGATTTTATTGTTTTTAATAGTTGGGTTTTTATTGGCTGGTTCATTAACAGCAAGCGCAGAGTTATTAGGTACTGGAACACTTTATGTAGACTGGAGTTCCCCATACAGTGGAGGGTCTCCAAATTACTACACTGACTATGATGGAAAAGTCAGCTCGAATTTTGGATATACAATAACTGAGTGGGAAGAAATTTTTTGCGTCTCAATAGATCCTGCTAATAGAACAGAGGATGTATATTTTTATACTATAAGACAAGATCTTGATGCATTAGTGGGTATTACTGGTTTATACACAAAGCTCTCAAAAGCAGCTTGGATCGCTGACAACTGGACAAACTACATAGGAAATAACAATGCTGATTATATTAAAGGGGAGGCACAAAAAGCCATATGGAAGATTACCGGTGTTATGGATAGAATAGATGACAATGGCGTAGATAAAACAATTTATGATGCTGCAGTTTTATATTTTGGCAATGGAGCGACCTATGACACGAATAACTGGGTATTCGCCTTTAGTAATAGAAGCTCTAACTATCAAGATTATCTAACACCCTATGCTGCCCCGGTTCCCGAACCGGCTACCATGCTTCTTCTTGGTTCTGGTCTTATAGGTCTTGCAGGTTTTGGACGTAAAAAACTCCTCAAATAGGGTTAATGGTTAACCCATTCATGAAAAATGGGGAAGAGGCAAATAACCTCTTCCCCATTTCCTTTTTCAAGGCTTGTTACCAATACAATATATCAATAGGCAAAAATCCATCTAACATTCACACCTTCTTACCTCCACAACTCTGAATATCATTGCATAAAATCCCTTACGATGCAGCACATTCAATGCGGAAAATTTTTCTGCATGGGAGTGTGGGATTATTGTCCTGCAACAGTTTCAGAATGCAGCATGGATTATAACTTTGAAGAGACAAGGCATGTCTCTACGGTTTAATATTGGTTATAACAGGTTAACGAAAAGGATTGAGATCAAAACTCCTCGAAGTCATTGGTCTACTATTCTTTGAGCTTTACTGTAATCTTCCCATCTTCCACGCGTATATTCTCTATACCATCTGAAAAGCCTTTCCAGAAACCCGCCTCACTACCAAACTCCTTTACAAGGTCAACATTCTTGATGTTGCCAAGCCAGGCATTTGGTACCGGCACACCCATAAGGTTTACTCCTCTTAGGGCAATAACAGGCTTGCCATTTGAAAACTTGAGCTCAAGCCCTGCTGTTACCTTCAAAGTTTTACCGCCGATGATCGGGAAATCAGGCTCCATTGGAATGAGGAGCTTTGCACTGGCAAGATCATCAGACAAATCTATTGCAAGCCTTGTGGCAAGATTGGTGTTATTTGCAAGCAGGCCATTTATCTCCCGCTCGGTAAACCTGATCTCTCTGTCTGCATCTCTCTCACTGTATTTCTCAGGTTTAACCGGTTTTTCAGGTTTCATTTTTGAATCTTCTCTACAAGCTTTGCCAGATATCCCTGTTGTGTCAAGCCGGGCGATCTTTTCCTCAAGCACCTTTTCTTCCCGCTCACTCAGGTTGACAGGCCTGAACTCCTTTGGAAAGAGAAACATCATGGTCACCCATACCGTAACAATTGCTGTTACAATGACAACGCCAAAAATAATAAGTGCAATTAGAAGAGGGTTTGACCGCTTTTTATTGCTGCCTGTTTCAGATAGATCATTTTGATATGCCATGTTTTCTCCATTTCATTCACTACTAAAACCTTACAGATCTGTACACCCTTTTTCCTGCCTGGATATCAACCTCGATCCTGACAGGATTTGAATACCCTGAAGATATAGTAATATCATGGTTACCCTCATCCAGCGTGACCCTGGCAAGGGTAAGGTTTCCGGGAAGTGTCTCCCATGAGCGGGTATCTGCTTCCTCTAAAAGAAAAAGGACAACCCTCGCCAGCACTTCAGCAAACTCATTTTCTTTACCTATCTTTTGGGCGATTGCCTCCTTTGCGCCTGCCCTTACAGCCTGTCTGGTAAGATACTGGGCTGCCCTTTTATCAAGGGATTCCCTTGCAACCTCACCCATATCAGTTGCGGCAATATAGGGGCGCATAACAGTATCATTCACCTTTATATCCGCAGGTGGATATGAAGAGGAGTTTTCATACCTTGGAACAGATATCCTGATTGATGGCGGCAACACAACATCAGCGGAGACCTTTGCCGGTATCCTCCCCTGCGCTATAAAGAGCACCAGTTCCCCCTTTCCGGGGAAAAGAGGATCAGGCCGCTTTGCTTTATTTCCAGCAGCCTTTTCCAGTTTTTCATATTCTATACGTGCGCTGTCGGGCTGGTTCATATTCTCAAAACAAAGAGCAATGAGGGCCCTTGTAAAAAGATCCCCTTCAAGTGGATCAGGATATTCATCAAACAGCTCTAATGCCTGCTTGGCCTCCACAAGGGCGCCGTCAGGCCGCCCCTGTAACAGGAAATTTATCATCAGGTATGTATGAATCCACAGCCTTTCCGCATATTCGCCCTTGTAGGTGGTTGTAAGGTCATTGATCATTACCGCGGTTGACTGATCTTTGACACTTATATAATCCTGCTCCTTTACAAACTGTGATGCCCTTAAAAGTATATCCCTGCTTGCCCCATAATCCCCCATATAATGAAGGATTATACCCTTCTCCATGTAGCACAGAAGACGATCCCTTTCAGGTATCTTCACACACTCGCCAAGGGCGTTATCGGCCCCGGCAAGGTTACCGGCAAAGAAATCTGCCCTTGCCCTTTGGAGAGAAAGGCTTATACATCCGGAGGCAAAAAGAAAAATTATTAGCAGGAGATATCTCAGGCGCATAAAACTACCAGCCGATAATGGGTTTTGAGGCCTCACGCGCAAGCTCTACCTGATCTGCATATACTATTTCACCGCTCTTTAAGTCTGTCATGGTTAGATCAAGGCTGTAGTATATGCGCTCCTTTTTATTGAGCCGCCACTGCTCGGGTTGCTTGTTTTTGATGGATCTGAGTGTGCCGCTTAAAATATATTCCGCGCCAAGCTGCCGACCCTTTTGAACACGCATGGCCGGATCAACAAACCCCTGATCCTGGTACATGGTCTCTTCCTGTATGTTCTCTCTCTGGCGCTCATCAATGAACCTGAATCTGCCTGACTTTATAAGCCTCATTTTGATCGCATCTGTGATGCCCCCTGTGCTGATATGTTCTGAGGTCTCATTAACCACAGGATATACAATCAGGATAGGCTTCTTTTCCACAGGAAAGGTCGGCGCAGCAAGGAGGGGCGCCACAAGCCCCTCTACAATATTGTTTTTATCAGAAAAATCATAGCTTGCATCATAATGCATCTCATCCTTCGGATTAATGTTGGTGGTGTGGGCGGCACAACCTGAAAAGATAAGAAGTGCCGGACAAACTGCTGTTAATAAAAGCCTGTAGAAATTCTTCATGATATCATCTCCTTTTATTGGTGGTTTTCTTTATTTTATTACCTTGCTTCCTCCATGTTTTAAGACAGGGCGATATAACAGATATCGGGTAAAGCTCCTATAAGTCGCTAAAAGGCCAAAAACGTATAACACAATAGACAACCATACGCTGAAATTTGTTCACCATTGTATTAAAAATATTATATAAATGTCCATAAAGCTGTTTATATAAATATTAGCCCCTATAACAAGGAGAAACCCTATGGAAAAACCGGCTGAATTTTACTGGGCAAACCGGCTCGAAGAGGTAAAGAGCGCATTAATTAAAAATAATTTTGATGTCTATATCGTAAAAGATGCGGCAAATGCAAAGGAGATGGTGGAGAGTGAGATCATCCCTGAGATAAAGCCAAAAAGCATCTCCTGGGGCGGCTCAATGACCTTCCTTGCATCTGGCATTTATGATGCCCTTAAAAACAGCAAGGAGTATGAGATCCTTGATACATATGACAGAAAGAGATTTACCCAGGAGGAGGTGGCTGAAAGACGCAGGCAGGCCCTGCTAACCGACCTGTTTATTACAGGCGCCAATGCGATTACAGAGACAGGGCATCTTGTTAATCTTGACATGATAGGTAACAGGGTTGGGGCAATAACCTACGGGCCAAAGAATGTGATAATACTTGCCGGAAGAAACAAGATAGTGGCTGACCTTGAAGATGCCATGTACAGGATAAAAAACTATGCTGCCCCTGTGAATGCCATGAGGCTCGACATGAAGACACCATGCGCAAAGTCAGGGAGATGCGCAGACTGCAAAAGCCCTGCAAGGATATGTAACTCATGGACAATAACAGAAAAATCATTCCCAAAGGGGAGAATAAAGGTGGTGCTGATAAATCAGGAGATGGGGATATAAAAGAGGGCGCAAGGTTCAGGGCGCAAGGCGCAGGGGGAGAAAATTCAAGATTCAAAGTTCAAGGTTCAAAGCTAAAAATTCAAGATTTGAAATTTGAAATCTCAAATTTGAAATTAACCATTTACCCTTCACCCTTCACCATTCACAATCCACAATTCATAGGCCCAGCTCTTCAAGCTTTGCCTTTGTTGGCATGCCCTCCCTGTCCCATCCCCTTGCTGCATAATACTCGTCCAGCATAGTATCAAGCTCTTCACGGCTGATATAATTACCCTTTGAATTGCCGCCCTTTATAGGTTCGGTAAGTATCCGTTCAGGCAGCATGTCATCCTTGCGGCCAAAACCCTCCCTTGCATTAAAGAGCCTTGCAAGGTTATTGATCCTCTCCCCCACCTTTTCTATCTCATCAGGTGTAAAGGTTAACCCTGTAACCGCCTCAAGCAGGTTTGCCGTGTTCTGTGTGGCAACCGCTGGCACGGCCATATCCAAGAGGAATGCGCACATGGTCGGTGCATCACATGTGGCAGAGCGCACATCCTGATTCCATTTTGTAAGCGCCCCCTTCCCTTTAATAGAAAACCGGTCTACAGGTTCAGGTATGGGTATGCCGAATATCTCCTGAAATGCGTAACCCCTGTTATGGTCTGCACCTGTGTAAGAGGTTGCATAGTTTAGCCCGTGCGCCTTTGCACCCCTTACGTCATAACCGGGAAGTTCAAGCCCCTTAACATGCATGGCATATTTATAAGAATCCTTACCGATTCGCTCTGCTGCCCTCTTTGAACCGTCAGAGAGGATATCCCCAAACCCCTCCCTGTAGGCCATTAATCTTAACATATCCACCATTGCCTTATGGTTTCCGAATATTAGCTCTATACCTCCGGTATCCTTTGAGGTGATTATCCCCTTTTCAAAAAGCTCCATTACAAAGGCAATGGTTGCACCGGCTGAGATGGTGTCTATGCCCAGCTCATCCGATATCCTGTCTGCGGCGATAATGGCATCTATATTATCCACGCCGGTTGTGCCGCCAAAGGAGTACATGGTCTCAAACTCAGGTCCCTCTGACATTATACCGGAATAGTCGCCTGTCTTCGCAAGTTTTAACTGGCTGCATCCAACCGGGCATCCATAGCAGTGCTCCTTCCCCATGTTTCTGGTAAGCTGTGTCTTTACCCCTATCTCTTCAACCGGGACAAAAACACCTGTCTCCTCATAATTTTTACCCGGGAATATGCCAAGGTCAGCTAAGGCATCCACCACCATGGGTGTGCCCAGTTTTGCAAACTGCGGATAGAGCACCGGGCTATTCTTCATCTCCTTTGCCATAAAATCACGGGAAATCTTGAGCCTTTCATTTGATGCAATATTCACAGAACCTGTTCCCCGAACAGCTATGGCCTTAAGGTTTTTTGAGCCCATAACCGCCCCAAGCCCCTTTCTTCCGGCTGCGCGCAATTCATTTATAATACATGCAAGCCTGCTAAGGTTTTCACCGGCTGGCCCTATGCAGGCTATCCTTGTATTCTGATCATTAAGTTCATTTTTTATTATCTGCTGGGTATCGGTTGTCTTCATGCCCCACACCTTTTCAGCGCTCCTGATCTTTACCCTCTCATCCTTTATGGAGATATAGACCGGCCTTTCAGCCTTGCCTTCGATGATCATAACATCGAAGCCAGCAAACTTGAGCTCCACAGGAAAATAACCACCGGTGAGAGACATGCCAACTGCACCTGTTAGCGGCGATTTACTCGTAATTGCCATACGGCTTGCGCATGGGACAGATGTGCCTGTAAGGGGGCCGGGCGCAAATATGAGCTTGTTTTCAGGGCCAAGGGGATCAACACCCTTTTTCACCTCATCAAAGAGGAACCTTATGCCAAAACCTGCGCCTCCAATATAGTCCCTTGCCATATTATCAGATAATGATTCTGTTTTAATAGACCCATCGGTAAGGTTGATCCTGAGTATCCTGCCTGTATATCCCCCTCTGTACATTTTATCCTCCATATTGATGATAAAAGATAATATCTCAAGGGTCGGGCCCCTTGATGCGGGTGCAGAACAAAAAAGGTATAGTGAGGGAACCCCTCACTATACACTCTAGGATTTTACCTGCTGCTGTGAACCTATAAGCTCCAGGTATATATTGGTTTCAACGGATTTAAGGCCATCAAATTCGCCTACCACTGAGCGCATAAATTCAGAAAATTCCTCTGTGGATTTAAAGACCGCCATAGATGTGAGGTTGTATCTGCCTGTAACGGTCCAGACACTCCTCACGTTCGGGTGTTTAATAAGCTCCTTGGTGACATTCTCGATCTTTTTCTGATCCAGCTCCATCTGAATGCCAACAATGAAGGAGTAACCGAGTTTTTTCAGGTCAGGAATGGCAACGATCTTTATAACATCCTCCTGAATTAATCTCCTTGTCCGCCTTCTTATTGTTGTGGAACTGATGTTAAGACTCTTTGCCAAAGCGTCACTGCTAACCCTTGCATCCTTTTCCAACTCCTTGATCAATGCCAGGTCTATCTCATCCAGTAACATACCCCACCTCCATTTCATGCTGATTTGAATCTGTTTATTTGATTCATCCCGATTCGAATAACATTGAAATAATAATACAAAGAAAAACAATTTAGCAAGAATTAAGATTTTTATCTTAATATTTCACTTATCTGGAAAAATGGCTTTATATCTGTAAAGTTTTTTACATCTGCTGCCAGTTCAGCGTCATGGGCCATCATTCCCTTTGTCATATCCTCCATATTTTCAAATACCATGTAGGCAATAGTGGCAAACGGGGCAGCCTCACCGGGTGCCCCGCCTGAAATGCCTTTGTCCACCTCCGAACGTATAAGCCCATAGGGCTTTAAGAGTCTTTCCGCAAAGGGGAGATGGAAATTGAGATAGTATTCCATGTCAAACCTCTCTTTACCAGATGGATAAAATACCGTAGCCCGAATCATGTTTTTTCTCCTTTTTATTTTCTTAACCGAACACCGAATACCGTAGACCTAATACCCGATTACACCTTACACCTTACATTCTTTACCCTGCGCCTTGAGCCATGAGCCTTGCGCCCCTTTTCCTTTTCATTCTTTATACCCCGCAGGCGCTGCCTCATATATCGATCCTGTGCCAAACACTATCGGCATAAGCAGGTGGGGTGTTTCAAAACCCTTCCATGTAAGGGGCCCGTGCTTAAGGTATTTGGGGGCATATATGGCTGTTGTTCTGTTAAATGTGAAAGGCTCATCATTAATACAAAACTCCAGCTCTGCGCCCAATACTTCAGGGTGATCCGGGTCGTTGCCCACAAGCAGAACCACCTCTTCGTAATCGTGAGAGTGGTCAGGAATGGGAGGGTTCAAACCGGGCATGCCAGGTATCCAGCCAAAATCCACATAGAGCTTACTTTCAGGTATAAGGGCGCTGCTCATATAAATCTGTGCCGGGCTCTCCATTGCATCTGTCACATCTGTCCCCTGAAGTATAAGCGGTTTTCTCACCACATATCTTTCATAATCCGCATCATCGTTTTTTTGGGGAATTATTTCTGAAAGGCCTTTTTTCCTGCCAGGGTCTATCCATGCCCTGTCATGCTTTTCAGGGCCCGTGATTACTGATATCTCAAGATGGGGCCGTGAAAAGGAGTTCCATATGGCAGGGCCGTGTTTCACCCCTTTTTTAATATAGATGGCCGAGGTTGTATTGAGCCTTATCTCCTGCCCGCCAAGATAATAGGTTATCTCTGCGCCAAGCTCTTCAAGGTTAAACGGGTCACTCCCCACAAAAAAGATCACCCTGTCATAGTCAAGCAGATGTTCCATAACATGGGGATTGGGTTCAGGCATGCCGGTTATCCAGCTTATATCAATATACTTGTTGCACCCTGGCACAAGGTCATTACTCATGTATGTCATCACAGGTGAGCTTATTCCTTTGATATTTTTTCCTGCCTCTCTCAGGGGATTAACGACCATATATTTTTTATAGCTGTTCCCAGTCATCTTGAATCCTTTGCATTTATATTCTTCTGGTGCCCGCCAGGATCAGACTGTGCAAGCACACCCGCATCAAAGATAATGGCCATCTCTATATGCGGCCTTTTATAGCTCTTCCACTTAAGAGGGCCGTGGCTTATATTTTTTGGCGCATAGAGGGCGCATGTCTTTTTAAGTAAAAGGGGCTGTTTATCCAGGTATATCTCTATCTCAGCGCCCAAGCTTTCAGGGTTATCAGGGTCTCCCCCTATATGAAATACCAGCTCGTTTGAATCATCATGGACATGTTCAAAGATATGCGGGTCAGGGTCAGGTATTCCCCATATCCAGCTAAACTCAAGGTATGTGTTTGCGCCAGGGACAAGGTTATTGCTCATAAAGGTCATGGATGGGTGCATCCTGTTTTTTGTGGGGGTCGGTGCAACCACCTCATATGCCGGTTTTCTTACCAGATATTTCTCAGGATCAGATATGTGCCTCAAACTTCCTGCCTTATCCGCTTCTATTTCACCATCACGGTTTCCTTTGTTGATAAGGATAGTCATCTCCATATGGGGTGATGTAAAGCTCTTCCATGTGGCAGGCCCATGACTCACACCCTCAGGTATAAACAGGGCGGTTGACCGGCTGAACCTTAAAGGAGCGCCATCAAGCCGAAACTCTATCTCTGCGCCCAACTCTTCAGGCGCTTTATAATCATTGCCCCAGAACAGGACGATCTTGTTACAGTCACTCACCAGACCAGTGTCTGACACATCAGGCTCAGGCATGCCTTTTATCCACCTGAGCTGGGCATAATAGGTGAGGCCCGGTATAAGGGCATCACTTGCATAGGTGAGCGCCTCCCCCTGATTTTTACCCTTAAGTCTGTTTCTTAAAGGTTTATCCATCAGATAGCTTTGCACATCATCAATTCGCATTTTCTCTTCCTCCTCCCTTCTCTCTCCTGCCCTCAAACCTCTCTTATATTATCCCTTGATCTCCTGCAGATGGCTCTTCCCTGTCCCTGCTGTGTAATGGAATATGGGTCTATCCACTCTTCTTATGATGAGCGGGCAGTGTTTAAGCCCCTTCGGGATAAAGAGCATGACACTCTTTGTAAATATGTGCTGTTCATCATCATACCAGAACTCTATCTCACCGTTCAGCTCATCCGGGTTATTAAAGTCGCTCCCGAAAAAGGTGATCACCTCATCAAATTCATGAATATGGGGCCGTTCAACAGAGCCCTCATCACCCTTCCATATCCATACCGCCTCAGTATAAAATGCGCCGGGGACAATGTGGTCATCCATCCAGGCGATCCTCTTTGCGTTTTCAGGGGGGATATCCTGGGGCTTTCCAGGGTATGACATCCTCTTCATTTCAGGGGTTATGCCCTGAACAATATACTTGCTGTATTTCGTACTATCCATATATCTCTCCTATCCCCTAATTCCCGGTCATCAACCCCGGAAGCCAAAGGCTCAATTGTGGAAATACCACTGTTATTGCCAGAAACAGTAACAGCATTACTAAAAAGGGTAATACCCCCTTTATAAGGTCCAAACTGGGTATATCAAATGTTTTCTTTACCAGAAAAAAGTTGATGCCCATAGGCGGGGTGATAAGGGCTATTTCCATATTGATTACAAACAACACCCCGAACCAGACAGGGTCAAACCCAAGCCCAGTTATTACAGGCACAAATATCGGGACAGTCAGCATCATGATGGTTATCCCGTCTATTATGCACCCGAGAAACAATAGAAACAGCATTATGGCTATAATCACTGCCATTGGTGACAGATCCAGTGATGCGATCACCTCAGTCAATTTCTGGGCAACCGATGAACTCCCGAACACATAGGTAAAAAATGATGAACCGACAAGTATGATCAGTATGGTTGCATTGAGCACAGCGGTCTGCATTATTGCCCTGTAAAGCCCATTCAGCCTCAGATTATAAAAGATGACTGCAACAACCAGTACGATAAAACAGCCAACGCCCCCTGCCTCTGTGGGTGTGGCAATGCCAAAATAGATGGAGCCTAATATGCCGAACATGACAAGCACAATAGGCCAGATAAGCTTGAGGGAAGCAAACCTCTCTTGCCAGGTAACCCGCCCTGCTGCCCTTCCAAGTTCAGGCCTCCTGATGCACATGATCACAGGGACTATTGATAGCATTATTGCAAGGAGTATCCCCGGTATTACCCCTGCGATAAACAGGTGCCCCAGTGGCACATTGGCCAGAATGGCAAATATGATCATTGTGGCGCTCGGAGGTATAAGCGGCCCGAGAACGCCTCCGCAAGTAAGCGCGCCAAGGCCCATAGCCTTGTCATATGAGTATCTTTTAAATTCCGGCACAGCCACATTTCCTACTGCAATTATTGTTGGCCCGCTCGCGCCAAGAGCGGCTGCCATGCCAGCCTCTCCCAGAATACCTGCGACAAATAGCCCGCCAGGCATGCGGGAGAGCCAGTTTCTTGCTGCCCTGAACAGATCCTCCCCCATCCTGGTCTCAGCAATCAGAAATGATATGAGTGTAAAAAGCGGAAGGGGTGTCCATGTAAGGTTATAGAGGAGTTGAAAGGTTGTCCAGCCTGCCTTCTGAAGGGCAAAGCTGCCAAATGCAAAGTAGCCTACTACTATTGAGCTGAATCCTAGCGCATAGGCTATGGGTACCCCGATCAGGAGCAAAAAGAGCATCAGACATGCACAAATAATGGATGCGGTATTGTAATCCAATCTATCTCCAACCCGAACTGACAGTTTAATTATCTCTTAGGTTTATAAACCCTCTTATGATCTTCAATACCAGCACTATACAGAGCAGCCCGTACCCTAAAGAGATGATAATCTTTATTGGGAAAAGAGGAACAGCCCATATAGACATGCTTCTTTCACCTATCTCAAGGGAATAGAGGGCAACCTTGAAACCTTCCCATGTCAGAACGAAGCAGAACACAAGCCCTGCAAGGGGGCCTATGATATTTAACAGGAATAGCTTTAGCCTTTCCGGAAGCAGAACAACAAAAAAATCCACCCTTAGATGCCCGTCAAGCTTCTCAAGGTGGGCAACAGCAAGCACAAATGTCCATAATAAAAACATGGTGCTTAATTCATATGAGTAGGGTTCAGGGCTTTTCAAAAGATACCTTCTTAATACTCCATATGTCGCAGTAAAGGCCATAAGAAGGATCATTGTCCCGCTCAAAACGGCAAAAAAATTACTTACCCTTTCAAGTACACCGTCTATCTTTTGCAGTGTGTCCACTGACATATTCCCCCTACTCACCGCCTGTAGTCTTTACACGGTAAGGGTATTTAGCATTAACATCATCTGCTATCTCTTTTACCTTTTGCCCGAATTCGCCCATGCTCTCAAGCTGCTCTTTCTGGTATGGTAAAAGCTTATTGCGCCATAGTTCCCGCTCTTCTTCTGAAATGATATGCACCCTTTTTTTGGCCTTTATGATTGTCTCTAAATCCTCTTTTTCATATTCTTGAAGCCTTTTCTCCATCCAGGCACAGGCATTCCCAGTCTCTTCAATGAGTATCTTCTGGACATCCGGAGGCATCCCCTTCCATAAATCAAGGTTTATGGTATAACCATTCCATGCAGCAGCGCCAAAAAAATAAGTGATATCAGAGGTCACATCAAGGAGCCCGTTTTCTATGCTGCCGTGTATGCCGTTTGCTGTGCCGTCTATCACACCCTTCTGAAGGCTTGTATAGAGATCTGTCCACATAACTGTTACAGGAGAGCCGCCCAGATCCTTAATCATCCTTGCCATTGCAGGGCTTATGGCCCCTACCATCATACCCTTCCACTCCTTTAAGTTTGTTACAGGTTTGCGGGTTATAAGTTCAATACCGCTGAAGTGGATCAGGCCAAGAACCTTTGCATTAAACCTCTCCTGAAGTATCTTGTCGTGAAGGGGCAGAAGCCTTTTGGCCGCAGCATTACCTGCCTCAATATTATTAAACAGAAAGGGTGTTTCGATAAGTGAGAGCCTCGGGTCAGCGCCAGCATATATTCCCCATGCCACATCAGCCATCTCTATGGCCCCTACTCGAACTGCATCAAAAAATTCAGGTATACGCGCAAGTGATTCACCCGGAAAGACCTGTATTTTGTATCTCCCCTGTACGCGCGCATTAAATCTTTTTGCCAACTCCTCGTCTTTCACTGTAAGGGGGTCACCGGCTGCGGCAGGCACCACAAGCCTTATAATTCTGGTTTTTTCCGCCATTACACTGGATGTTAAAAAGAAAAAGCTGAAAAGGATCAGACATGACAGGGATAGAAGAAAGCTGGATACAACTTTTTTTCTGACCATAACTTACTCCACCAAGAGGAAATTTGAGTTAAGAACCCTTTGGATTTTCAGCAAACAAATCCGAAAAAATAGCGCAAATGTTTGGATGGAGCAATTCAATTTAAAGAACAGCCCACTTACCGAAACATTGAATTTTATTATCTGACACAATGCCTGTTGTCAACTTTTTTCCCTGAAGCGCCCCATCCATTCAAATGATATCAATAAATTTGTTGGGGCACAGCGCCTATGCCCGTGCATGCATGAGGCCTGTGCCCAAAATCGGGCACGGTGCGCCGTGCCCCTACGGTAGTAATAATTATAATGATAGATCAGCAAAATTCATAGTTGACATGATTATGCTCCGAATCATAAATTGTAACCTCTGATAATATAGAAGGCTTACCCCGGTTCATATTATACCGGTAAACAAGGTTCATTTTTTATAAAGGAGGCCAATATGAGTATCGAGGAATATACCAAATTCGCAAATGAAAATCCGATGTGTTATCTTGCAACTGTTGAGGGTGATCAGCCCAGGGTGAGGGCAGTGGGCATGTGGTATGCCGATGAGACCGGCTTCTGGTTTCAGGCCCAGACTGTAAAGGCGCTCTATAAACAGATCCAGAAAAACCCAAAGGTTGAGGTCTATTTTGCCGCACCGAACTTCAGCAAGGTGATGAGGGTGTCAGGCAAGATGAAGATCATTGAGGACATGGAGATAAAGAAGAAATGCATAGCAGAAAGGCCCTTTTTAAAGACCATGGGTATCACAGAGCCTGACAACCCGCTTCTTGCGGTGTTTCATCTCTATACCGGTGAGGCATACTTCTGGACAATGGCTGACAGCATGAAAGAGGCATCCATACCAAGGGCGAAGTTCTAGACAATTTAAAAACAGGGCATAGCTATTTTTTACACTGTGCCCTGAATATCAACTTTCCGGGAGATATGGGATTTTTGTGCAAGATGATGATTGATCTTAACGAGTTTCAGCCATTTTTCTAAACTTCCATATCGGAAAATTTTCCTGCTGCTCATATGCTAGATTAAAGGATATTAAATATTTTGAGTTTCATCGATAGATGCAAAAATAAATCGACATTAATACCTCTGTTATCTTTACCTCTTTGGTTTATAGCTTTTCCCCACACTTTTTGGTTTATGAAGTTATGGGCATGTCTTACTACAACCATTTTCTTATCTATATGGGTTGGCTTTTTTAGTGAGTATAAAAATAAAGATCAATTTTCATTTTCTGGTAGGTCATATTCCAAAACACAATACTATCAAATGATGTTTGGTTCTTTAATCTTCGCATTAGTTTCTTTAGTTATGATGGCTCCGGATATGGTTTTCCAAGAGTTTAAACCAAACCATATAAGAAATTTACACTAAGTGATATAAATGCACAGTAAATTTGTTCTAAACATGAGAGCCTCTGATGCAAGGGTTTTGAGTCATTTTCAAATAGTCAAATACTAGGCGGACATTGCGAGTTAGCTGTCGCATTTTTTGTGCTACACTGAGCGCCCCCC
>CAZXUA010000071.1:0-21646 GCA_964643755.1 uncultured Desulfatiglans sp.
GTTTACACTGGGTTATATGTTTGAAAATTAAATGGATAAACAAGTAGCAGCTTAGTATATGGTTCCTGCGCTCCCCGTGGGAACCAGATAATAACCCCAGGCTGGTCTGAGCTCGCTCGTTAAGTTGATCAAGATCAGCGAAAGACTTCTATGTTGGAGATAAAATGATGTGGGCATTTGTGGATTATGAGAATGTGGGGACTCTGGAAACTATAAATATTGCTGAATATGAACGGATATTTGTTTTTTGCGGCCCTAATAACAATAAAATAAAAGTGGGTAAATTATCTCCTGATGCATTTTGCAGTATGGAACTGATCGGACTAAATTCTACAGGGTCGAATAACCTGGATTTTCATCTGGCTTTTTATCTCGGTAGATACCACGAGATTGCAGAAAAAGGCATTGTATTTCATATCATAAGTAATGACGCTGGCTTCAATGGACTTGTTAATCATCTTAAAAAGATAGGCAGGGAATGTAAAAAAATAGAAATCAAAAAAAAGACTAAAGCGAAGCCCCAAAAAGAGCCTTCTCTGTCATTAAGTGATGAAGCTTTACAAGTTGTCTCAAAGCTGAAAGAGGAGCAAATCAATACTCCTCCTCCAAAAACGAAAGCAAAGCTCATAAACTGGATTAAGTCTCAATGTCACGGAATTATCAATGACAAATTGCCTGATACCATTTTTAAGGAGCTTTTAGACTCAAAACGCATTACTGTATCCGGGAATAATATTACCTATAATTTTGATCATTAGAGGGGCTTAAAAACTTGCAATCAGAAAGAAGCCGGAAGGAGGGAAAATTCATGCGTATTTTTCAGGCTGTTTTTATTGCATTACTTCTACTCATAATGTCAGCAATTGTTCTGGCAGAAGAAAATCTCGGCACATATGAGGATCGTATTGCGGTGGAGGATGTAATGGCGCGTTATGTGTGGGCTGTGGATTCACTTGATGCTGATGGTTATGTGGCTGTTTTTGCGGAAGATGCTGTTATTGATTCAAATGGAACTATCAGCAAAGGTCATGATGAAATCCGAAAGATAGTCACGGGCATGATTCAGTATCAGAAAGACAACAAGGCAAAGGGGTTACCGACTGTAAGACTCTACCATGTGATCAGTAATGTGCGCATTACATTCCCCAAACCAGATGAGGCCCTGCATCAGTCATACTGGCAGACAGTGATTCGTGACAAGGATGGCAAAATGCTTCCTGCCGCAATGGGACGCTCCGAAGACAGGCTTGTAAAACGAAATGGCAAATGGCTGATTAAGCTCCGCAAACTCACGGTATTTGAGGATTGATTTATGTGCCGAACAGTATCCGGACACGGAGTATCAAGAAAAGCGTTATCACGGAGACCATAGAGCGAGAGGAAAACAATTACTGAAAAAGATTATCAAACCGGGACCATTAAAAAGGAGAATCATGAAAATATACTGTCATAAAATATTACTTGTTGTTTGTTTCACCATGTTGTTTCCAGGATGTGTCAGCAAAAAAGATAAAATTACTGTTAATTCTACACAAAATACAGACCAAGAGGAAAAGTACTATTATGATTGTGTTAAAGACATTAAAAATAACTATAAAGGTGGGCCGATTGATATCGATTTCACAAAGTTCAGACATGGGTATTTTCAAACTCTTCAAAAAGATCTTTTAAATAAGGATAATTCCCTTGAGAAAAAACTGGGGGATGCCCTTTCAAATGAAGACTGGGAGGCTGTGATAAATACTGCTGATAAAATATTAGATCAAAATTTTACAAGGATAAGGGCTCATACATTAAAATCACATGCATATCATATGGTTGGAAAGGAATCCGAATTGAATTCCCGCATGGCTTCAGGACTGATCAATTCAATATTGTCTTCTGGTGATGGAAAAAGATTTGAAACTGCCTTTCATGTCTTCAGGGTTGAAGAGGAATATGATATCTTAAAGACTCTTCAATTATTCCCATCGAAGCAAGCATTAACTGAAAACAATGGGGATATGTTTGATTACTTCGAGTGTAAAAATAGTAATGGTCAGCAAATAAATGTATATTTTAAAATAACTGAACATTTTAAGGCCTTGCAATCATTAGTTGAGAATAACAGCGAGAAATAGAAGCATCCTGTTAAGGTATCATACTTTAGGGGGGACATAATTGGACAGAATAGAAAATGCAGTAGATAAATTTAACCAGGGTTATGCCTGTTCGCAGGCCATTTTTACTGAGTATTGCGGGCTCTTCAGTTTTGACGAAGAGATTGCCCTGAAGCTTTCTGCGGGGTTCGCTGCTGGTATGCGTAATGGCAAAACCTGCGGGGCTGTTACAGGGGCATATATGGTTCTTGGTTTGAAATTTGGGGATCAAAACTGTGTAACTGCGGATGGTCGTAAAAAGGTTTATGATGCAGTGGTTGAGTTTACGAAAAGTTTTGAGCAGAGGCATGGCTCCACAGATTGCAAGGAGCTGCTTGGCTGCAATGTCGGGACTGCTGATGGTATAAAAAAAGCAAAAGAAGAAAATCTGTTTTATGCAATATGCCCTAAATATCTAAAAAGCGCAGCAGAAATTTTAGAGGTTATGTTGAATATATGAAAAGCGATAGTAATAAAAATGAGGGAAGAATCAGACAATGACTATTGAAGATAACAAAAAGCTTGTACAGCAATACATTGAGGCGGCGAACACTGGGAAGGTGGATAACCTGGGTGAATATATCTCACCGGACTATATTGAAACCCTTGACCCTGAAAGGAAAAAGATTGGGGTGGAGGGTGCCAGACAGCATATTACAGGGGTGCGAAAGACCTTTCCTGATTTGCATCTGACCATAGAAAAACAGATAGCAGAAGGAGAGTGGGTCGTATCATGCATCACAGCAAGGGCAACGCACCTTGGCGAATGGCTAGGTATGAAGCCAACAGGGAAAAAGGTTGATATTACTGCTGTTAATTTAGATAGAATAGTAAATGGCAAGATAGTTGAGCATGGCGGCGCTGCCAATATGTTCGAGGCCCTGCTTGGGACAGGAGCCATTAAGATTGTTACTGAATGAACTTAAACCTCTAATATTAGATATGAGATTTCTGATCGCGATAGTTGTTTTTATTATGTGCGTACAGTCATTTGTTTTTGCAGACGAATGTGTGATCCTTTTGCATGGCCTTGCAAGGAGCAGCAGCTCATTTAAAAGAATGGAATCGGCGTTAAAAGAAAAGGGATATTACCCTGTAAATTTCAATTACCCCTCCAGAAAATACAGCATTGAAAAGCTGGCACAAGAGTCCATAGATAATGCCCTTTCCCAATGCCCGGCTAATAACACAGTGCATTTTGTGACCCATTCTCTGGGTGGCATCCTTGTCAGGCAATACTTAAGCACCGGGGAAATAAAAAACCTTGGCAGGGTTGTTATGCTCGGGCCGCCAAATAAAGGCAGCCAGGTGGTTGATAAACTAAAAGATATGCCTGGGTTTGAGTTTTTAAATGGCCCCGCTGGTAGAGAGCTTGGTACAGACAGTACGAGTATACCTAACAGGATTGGTCCCGCGAAGTTTGAGGTCGGGATAATTGCAGGCACCAGCAGTATAAACCCGATTTTATCATCAATGCTGCCAGACCCCGATGATGGCAAGGTATCTGTTGAAAATACAAAACTGGCAGGAATGGCTGATCACATGACATTGCCTGTGGCGCACCCATTTTTAATGAGGAACAGTGAGGCTATAGATCAGGTGGTTTATTTTTTAAAGAATGGAAAATTCAAGAAAAAAGAATAGCCCCCTTTCACTCCTCCCTGTCATAATGGGAAGTGAGCATCACCTCAACCCATGTAACTGGTTTGCCAACCCTTTTAAAAACAAGCGGACAGTGTGACAACCCGGCCGGGACAGTTACTATTGAAGGTTTATTAATTATCTGGGGTTCCCCTTCCATATAAAAAATAATATCTGCATCAAAATCATACTTGTCATTGGGATTGCTCCCGAAAAAACACATCACATGCGGGAAATCGTGCACATGAGGCGCCCTTTCATCCCCCTCCGGGTCTGCCTCTGTTATGACAGAGTATAAAATCTGGCAGTCAACACCCAGCCTGTCAGGGCTGGCAAGAAACCCCTCAAATATCTCTCCGGTGTGCAGTTTACCTTTTGGTGTCTCAAGAATGTATTTTCTGTATTTTGATTCAGCCATAATATCTATACCCTCCTTTTGATTTGTATATTTTTTTAAACCACAATAAAACAACGCGTTGTTTTTATCAATATTTCAAATTTAAACGGGTTGTTTTGCATATTCGGGTTATGCAGGCATAACTTCAATATAAACATTATAGAAAATAATACATGTGAGGCTAAAGGGAAAGTCACTGCCCCTTTGATTTTAAAGGTCCGATTGTTTTCCTGAATCTTTCATACGAGCAGATTTCCGGGCATTTGCCTTAGCTTTTCTGTTTACATAAAAGATAAGTATCCTTATGACGGCAAACCCCGCAATAAAGGGAACAAAGAACAGGACAGGGTTTTTTGTACGCATATAGACAATCCCGCTGGTCAGAAAAGTCGCGCCTATAATCACTGATCCTATGTAATCATAAACCTTGAAATCAAAATCACCCGGTTTTTTAACAAAGGATGTAAAACGCATGATTCGAAGGCGCCTTGAAATCAATATAATCAAGGCACCTAAAAGGGTGCATGCAAGGGATATGACCTTAACATGCTCGAAACGGGCCTCCATTATCATTGGTAGTAAGATTCCGACAATACCCACAAAAAGTATAAGTACAATCACTATGCTGATTAAAAAACTTATTATCTTGCTGATTATCCGGTTTTCTAACAGGTTTTTCATCGCTGACGCCCCGTTTAATGTGTTTTTTACCTCATGTTTTTGGGGATCTTACATCTATTTTTTGCATATAACCAGAAGAATAAACTTAGGATGCCAAGCAGCATATTGATAACACCAAGTACAACAATCCGGTTGTCCCAGTCCATAGAGATTATTACAAGGCCGATACTGCCGAGGGTGCCCATAAAACAGAACATCAGGGATGAGGCTGAGCCTGTGTTTTTATCCTGCTGCTCAATCAGCAGGTTCATTGATGGAGGTCTCTGGAGCGCAAATGCCGCGCTGCCCACAGCTATTGATCCAAGGAACAGCATGGGATGCAACCCGCCAAAAAGAATGGTGAGGATACCGCTTACGATACTCAATGCAAAACTCCCTGTAATAATAATAAGCGGCTTTATAAACTGAGAGATGCGTATGTATGCTATGGCAACAAGGACGCTTATTGCTGCATTGGTGGCAAAATAATAGCTGTATGCCTGCTCGCTTAAACCGAATGTCTGCTGAAATATAAAGGATGATATGCCCACAAAGGCCATCATACCGAGCGGGGCCAATGAAAATAATAAAACGAGTCTTGCAAAGGATGGGTTAAAAAGCACAACAAACAGTTTCCCGAGCGAGGCCGGGATGCTGTCTTTTGACAGGTCAGTATTGGTCTCTTTGTAGAAAAGGCCGAAAATCAGGGTTACTATCCCCAAAAATGCGAGCACTACAAATGCCCCACGCCATGAGGTAAATTTAAGTATCCATGCGCCCAGTATCGGGGCTGTTACAGGCACAAACCCTGTTAATGCCCCTATAATGGCAAATGCCTTTTCCTTTTTTTCCGGCGGAAAAAAATCTTTAATGATTGCAGTGGAGACAGCCATGCCCCCTGCGCAGCCTATTGCCTGAAAGAGCCTTGAGATAATCAGGAAATATATTGTTGTGCTGATTGCACAGGCAGCGCTTGCTGCTACATACAGTGAAAGGGAAACCATTATAACAGGTTTGCGCCCGAACCTGTCTGACAGGGAACCGAAGAACAACCCGCTGATACTGATGATAAAAAAGAACCCTGACATTGTAAGGTTAACCAGTTCAATGGTAGTGTTCAATTGATCTTTGATAGAGGGGAGGGCAGGCATATACATGTCTGTGGCCATCATGGGAAAGGCTGTGAGTATGGATACAAACACCATCATAGCGCCAATGCTCAACTGCCCTGAATTATTGCTGCTATATTTTATAGAAATATCTTCATTATTCATATTTAACTCCAAAAACGGCAAACCGAAATATTTTAAAAGTGCTGCCGGAGTATCTGTATTTATTATTTTGATAATGCATTAACAGCTGGTTAGCATAAAAATAAAGATGTAAAACAAAAACTCTTATATGGAAACACCCTTTATTGAAGTGATATTCTTTATCGGTTGCTATTTATCTAAATTATTAATAAAACTCAAAATACCGGTAAGGAGTATATGTGATGCACTGGAAGGTGTCAACAGGGAACAAAATTTAACTATACATACAAAAATCATAAATAGACAAAATAAAACTTATAAAATATTATCGTTATCATTTGACCCGGTTAAACTTACTTTACAATGGAGGCATATCATGAAAAATACCATTAAAATATTAACCCTTTTTTTGTTTCTTTTGTTACCAGTAAACACCTTTGCACAGGGAGGATTTGAAATGGATACAATAAAGACATCACAGGGAAATCTGGAGATCACATTTATCGGTCACGGCACCCTTATGTTTTCATTCGGTGGCAAGATTATTCATGTTGATCCCTGGACATCATTCACAGATTACAAAGAGATGCCCAAGGCCGATATAATCCTTGTTACACACGAGCACTTTGACCACCTTGATAAAAAGGCCATAGATACCCTTAAAAAGGATGGGACAGAGATCATTTCAAATGAGGCAGGCATTAAACAGCTTGGTGAAGGCGCTGTTATGAAAAATGGCGACACCAAGACCCTGTCAGGTTTGAAGATAGAGGCGGTGCCAGCCTATAATATAGTTAATAAAATGGATGCAAATAATCCCTATCACCCAAAGGGAAACGGTAATGGGTATATAATAACCTTTGGCGATAAAAGGGTATATGTGGCTGGAGATACTGAAAATACGCCTGAAATGAAGGCATTAAAGGGGATTGATATTGCATTCCTGCCCATGAACCTGCCATACACCATGACCCCTGAAATGGTGGCAGATGCGGCAAAGGCATTTAAGCCTGCTATTCTCTACCCCTACCATTATGGGGAGACAGATACATCAAAGCTTGTTGCACTGTTAAAGGATGAAAAGGGTATTGAGGTGAGGATAAGGAAGATGAAATAAAAGCATGGCGAAAGGCGCGGGGCTCAAGGCGCAAGGTGCAAGGTAGAAGGCGCAGGGAAGAAAGAACTTGAACCTTGTGCCCTGCGCCTTTCGCCAATCTTTTAAGTAGAGGTTAATCCTCCATTAAGCCTGAATTCTTCCTTGCCCAGTATATCATGCAGGTGAAGTATCCCTTTGAGCCGCTTTTCATGGTCAATGATCACAAGGTGGGTTATCTGGTAAAGCTCCATTATACCTAAAGCCTCTGCGGCTGATATATTTTCATCAATAGACCTGGGCGAGGGGGTCATTATCTCATCAACAACCAGCGAATATATATTTTCCTGCCTCATGAGGGCCCTTCTCAAATCCCCATCAGTCAATATGCCTGCAACACGCATCTCTTCATCCACAACTACTGTAACACCGATATTTTTTGAGTCTATCTCTACAATGGCATCATGAACTGATGTGCCTGTTTTTACTACAGGTACGCTTTCCCCGGTAAACATGACCTCTTTCACCTTTGTGCCAAGCCTTTCGCCAAGGGTGCCTCCGGGGTGAAACCTTTTAAAATCCTTTTGCCCGAATCTCCTCATTTTCATGAGGACAACGGCCATTGCGTCCCCCATAGCAACTGCCGCTGTTGTACTGGTTGTAGGGGCCATTGTCTCAGGGCATGCCTCCCTTGCCACCTTGACATCTATAACAACATCGCTCATACGGGCCATTGGCGATTCAGTATCACCTGTAAGGGATATAATCTTTGCGCCCATATCCTTTTTTATCATGGGCAGGATCTTGTTTATCTCATGGGTGTGTCCGCTGTTTGATATGGCCAGCACAACATCATCCCTTGTTACCATGCCCAGGTCCCCATGAAGCGCCTCTGCCGGGTGCATAAAAATGGAGGGTGTCCCTGTGCTGCTAAGGGTTGATGATATCTTTCTGCCCACAAGCCCTGACTTACCTATACCGGTAATTATTACCCTTCCCTTTGACTTTACCATTAACTGCACTGCCTTTTCAAACTCAGGGCCGACTTTGTCTATCAGATCAAGTATGCCCTGTGCCTCTATTTTCAGCACATCTTTTGCCTGTTCAATTATTGTATCCATCTTTTCCTTCTAAAAATATACTCCGTTTTCAACAGGTTACCTCAAGGACAACCAGGTTAGATTCTTTATCATGATAACCGGCTCTTCACAAGGTTTAATTCACAGGATAGTTAGCTCACAATAATACCTGTAGAGACATGCCTTGTCTCAACGGTTTATCATAATGCATACCATCTCCACATCCATGTTTTGTTCGTTTCTACAATCAGCACAGATTATTCCCCCATCCAGAATCTTTCCAGCACCCTTTTGAGCTCCTCCTTTGTATTTACTTTGACAGGTTTCCAGTTGACAGGGAAAAGGGATTTGTATCTGGGCTCCCTGTACCTCTCATCCACAAGGATCACCACACCCCTGTCAGTTTCAGAGCGTATTACCCTGCCTGCCGCCTGCAAAACCCTGTTTATGCCGGGGTAAAGGTATGCATATTCATAGCCTGCCTGATCAGTCTCATTGAAATAATCCCTGATAATATCCCTTTCAGGCGAGATACCCGGTAGGCCTACACCATAAATCACAGCCCCTGAAAGCCTTTCTCCGGCCAGATCAATGCCCTCCCCAAATATCCCCCCCATAACAACAAACCCGACAAGGGTGTTTTCATTACTGACTGAAAACCGACTCAAAAAAATATCACGCTCTTCTCCTGTCATGCCCTGGTTCTGGACAATGATCTCAAAATCCCTATCCTCAGCCTCAAAAAGTGGAATGATCATCTGCATGTAGGCATAGGATGGAAAAAAGAGGAGATAATTGCCCTTTCGTATATCAATAACAGGGTTAATCAGGGCAGCGGCATTTCTCTTTGTGGACTCCCTGTTTTTGTACAGGGTCGAGATACCGCTGTAAATAATAAGACACAGGTTTTCAGGAGGAAAGGGTGAGGCTATTTCCAGGTTTCTTGTCTCCGCAGAACAGCCGAAGAGCCTTTTAAAATAGTGGGCAGGCGACATGGTGGCAGAAAAAAATACAGCCGCCCTGTTTTTGCTGAATGTCCGCTCAAGCCTCTTTGAAGGGTCTATGCAGAAGAGCTTTAACCTGAATTCCTTATCATCGCTCTCATATATAGTCCTGTAGGTATCATCATACTCCTCCAGTATCCGTGCAAATGTCCTGACATTAAAATAGAGATCAAGGATAGCATCCTTTGATGGCGATTTAATATTGAGGAAAAACCACTCTTCACACTCCTTTATAAAACCCCTTAAGGAAGGCACAAGGGAATCTGGTGCCTCCTGTTTAACAATAACCTCTTTGCCGGTATCATCGCACTGTTTCTTAAGTTTATTTAAGGCTGTATTTATACTGCCTATCTTTTTATAAATGGCAGGCAGCTCATCCCTGTTTATCTCTCTTCTCGTATCAAGTAAGGTCTGTTTGAATATCTCAGCGGAAAACATCTCCCTTGATCTCTCCACCAGATTATGAGCCTCATCTACAAGAAGGATAAAATCATTTTCCTCCTCAAGAAAAAACCTTCTCAAATATACCCTCGGGTCAAAAACATAATTGTAATCGCATATAATGACATCTGCCATGAGTGACAGGCCAAGGCTGAACTCAAAGGGGCATACCACATGCTCTTTTGCTATCCTTTTAATCACATCCCCGGTAAAGCTCTCCTCATGAAAAAATTCCTCTTCCGCATGATCTACCCGGTCAAAGTATCCCTTTGCAAATTCGCATTCATCCGGGGAGCAGGCTGCATCAGGTTTGGAGCAGATCTTGTCCTTTGCGGTTATCACAAGGGATTTGATCCTTAATCCCTTTCCCCTCATTTCATTGATGGCCGCACAGGCTGAATCCTTCCCGGTTGTCCTGGCTGTAAGAAAAAATATCTTTGATGAAAGGCCGTTGGCAATAGCCTTGATCGCGGGGAAGAGGGTCGACATGGTTTTGCCTATGCCGGTCGCCGCCTGAATCAGTATCTCCCTTTTTTTTACGATTGTCCGGTAGACCTCAACTGCCATCTCCCTCTGGCCAGGGCGGTAATTATCAAAAGGAAATTCAAGTGCCTTTATTGAACTGTTCCTGATATCCCACCATTTTTCAAGATCGATTATCCGCTTAAGATAGCGGGATGCCATTTCAGAAAAGAATATTTCCAGTTCCTCACGGTTAAAGAGATTTATGATCTCCTTCTGTTTCCCTGAATCAAGGTTATAATAGGTAAGCTGGCCTGATATCTCATTAAGCCCTTCCTGCATTAGACATATGTAGCAGTATATCTTGAGCTGCGCCCAGTGAGCGGGATTGGTAAACTCCTCATAATAGTCAAGCGCCCTTGTTGTTGTTTTTATCTCCTCAATTATTATCCGGTCTGTGTACCGGAATATGCCATCCATACGGCCTGTTACCTCAAGGATATGGGTACTGGTTTCAAATTCTCTTATTATTGAAACCTCACCTGTGTACTCGGCTGGTCTTGATTTCTGTATCTTCTGGTGGGCGCGTATTGCATCAACCGGGTTGATCTGGGAGAATGTATCAAAGGAGAGGTCTCCTCCCCTGAATGAATATTCAACAAGGTTTCTTACTGATACGCTAATCTTTTTTTTCAACTGGTCTCCTCTGCCGGGCCTGATATCCGGGATTATATATGGTTCCTCTTCTCAACCGGAATATCTCACATCCTGAAAAAGAATCAACCCCTTGTATTAAAAAAGTCTTTCAGCTATTATGCCGCTTTAATCTCAATAAAAGGACCTTAAAATGAAAATAGATAAGTTACCAGAAGATATACAAAAATATATTATACCAGTTCCAAACGGCGTCATGTCATACAGGTGCCTTGGATGCAATAACCATTTCGGGATAGATGAACTGCTTTACACCTGCCCTCAATGCGGCACGGTCCTCATGCTGGAAGATACCTCCTTTGACCGCTATAAAGAGATAAGCGGTGAGATGTGGAGAAGGATATTTGACTACAGGTCAATGATCTGTGATCCGCCCCTTAAAGGCATCTTCAGATTTTATGAATTCATAGCCCCCATAATACCACTTGATAAAATAGTCTATCTTGGGGAGGGCCATACACCTGTGGTAAAGGCAAACAGCAGGCTAAAGGATATTGTGGGCAGGGATTTCTATTTCAAGGATGACGGTCTCAACCCCAGCGCCTCATTCAAGGACAGGGGCATGGCCTGCGCCATGAGCTTTATAAACTATTTTGCATCAAAGAATAATGCAGACAATATCCTTGCCATATGCGCATCTACCGGTGATACATCTGCGGCTGCTGCGCTTTATGCAAGCTATATGGGCGAATTTTTAAAATCCGCGGTTATTCTTCCACAGGGCAAGGTCACGCCGCAGCAGCTTGCACAGCCGCTTGGGGCAGGCGCAAAGGTGCTGGAGATTCCAGGTGTCTTTGACGACTGTATGAAGGTCGTGGAGGCACTTGCTGAAAACTATCATGTGGCCCTTCTTAATTCCAAAAACAGCTGGCGCATACTGGGACAGGAATCATACTCATATGAGATAGCCCAGGCATTTGACTATGAGGTGGGTGACAAGGTGATCGTCCTTCCTATTGGAAACGCCGGAAACATTACGGCTGTCATGAGCGGTTTTCTTAAATTCTACAGGGCTGGAGTTATTAAAAGCCTGCCCAAAATTATCGGCGTTCAGTCAGAGCATGCTGATCCTGTTTACAGATATTATCTTGAAGGGAACCCTGATAAAAGGGTGTTTAAACCTGTTAATGTAAAGGCAAGTGTTGCACAGGCAGCCATGATTGGTAACCCGGTCTCAATGCCCAGGGTTATAGAGGTGGCAAATGCGTACAATAATGTAGCCCCTGAAAAGAAGGTGTTTGTTGTGCAGGTAAAAGAGCAGGAGATAATGGACTCCATGATCATGGCAAACAGAAATGGAAATGTGGTATGCACCCAGGGCGGTGAATCCATGGCCGGGATGAAAAGGGCGGTGGAACTTGGGATCGTAAAAAAGGATGAGACAGGCATCCTTGATTCAACTGCCCACATGCTCAAATTTTTAAGTTTTCAGGATAAATATTTTAATGACACATTTGAGCCTGAATTTAATGTGAAACCTGTTCAGGAGCTGAAGAATTTTCCAATGCTCGTAAAACCCTCTTCACTTGATAAATTTCCTTTACCCGGAAAACCTCTTTCAGAAAAGGATATGGATAAATTCGTTGACAGTATGAGCGCTGAAATAGCCGGCATTCTCGGACTGGAAAAGAGATAGATGAATATCCTCTTTGTATGCACAGGTAACATAAGCAGGAGCTTTCTTGCAAAGGCGCTCCTGCTTGATGAGATCAGCAAAAACAGCACAAAGGATATAAAAATCTCCTCTGCCGGCACAGGGGCATATCCTGGCACGCCGGCAGACCCTGAAATGGTAAAATTCCTCACAGAGAAAAAAATCCCTGTGCCCGCGCATGCCTCAAAACTTATAACCTCTGAAGATATAAAACGGGCGGATATGATCCTTGTTATGGAGAAACCCCACTATAACTACATAGTAAAGAGATGGCCTGAATCAGCCGCAAAGGTAGAAATGCTGGGCAGGTATATTTCTCCTGACCATCCTGATGATGAGATAATAGACCCGTACGGCAGGTCTCCCTACCATTACAGGCTTGTACAGTCTCAGATCCTGCTTGCAGTTTCCAATCTGGTCAGTGCTGTTGTGCCCAGGAATCAATCATGATCAGGCTTAATTTTATCATGGTTGACCGCACAAGGGCATCATATATCAGGGAAGGGGAGGAGGAGTACCTTGAGCGCATAAAAAGATTTGTAAACTGTAAATGGACAGAGGTTAAACCTGTAAAAATCACCAGGGGCATCTCAGATGAAGAGGTTATCTACAAAGAGGGTGAGCATATCATTGAAAAGATCGAGCATGGCGATTACCTGATTGCCCTTGATAAGGATGGAAGGCAATACAGCTCTGAAGGGTTTGCCTCTCTGCTCAGGGGATTGTCGTATGAAAACAGGGGCCAGATCTGTTTTATAATAGGCGGCCCCCTGGGGTTGTCTAAGGATATTAAAAAAAGGGCTGATCTGATTATCTCTCTATCTGAAATGACCCTGACCCATGAGATGGTCAGGCTGATTCTTACCGAACAGATTTACAGGGCATTTACAATAATAGGGGGGCACAAATACCATAAATGAAAAAAAGAGTGCCGGCAGTTTATTATGCTGCCGTATTTGCCTCAAGCGCCAGTTTTATCTTGTTTTTAAGCTCTGTAAGATCAAAGGATTTGATGACATAAAAATCGGCAGCAATGGATTTCATGTCTTCCTTGAATGTATCATATGCTGTGCAGAGTATAACAGGCAGCTCATAAAATTTATTGCGGATATCCTGTAGAAGATCAAGTCCGTTATAGTCCACCATTTTGATATCAAGTACAACAAGGTCAGGTTTTTCAGCCTCTATCTTTTCCAGCAGCATGTACCCGCTGTCTGCAGTGGTAATTTCATAGCCTGCCTCTGCCAGCTCTTCGGAGTAGAGAAAGCGGATATGCTCTTCATCATCAACTATCAGTATCTTGGCCATCAAATCCTCCCTTACAAAGCAGTAATAATGGGATCACATGAGATCAGACTGTTTAAATTATACATCTGGAAAACAGGAGAATCTTTAAAAAGTACTGCCTTTTTACCATATTTTCCTGAATGATGCAAATAATTTCATTTTTCCTTGGGAAAAGGTCAATCAGGTTTACTGCTAACCCCGTAATTATATGTACCCTCTTAGCCGGCTTTCACCCATCCCAGGTCAGATGGCAGTTCACCAGTTCATGCGTACCTTTATGCCCCTCTCCGAGAGATATTCCTTTATTTCACTTATTGTATACTCATTATAATGGGTCATGGATGCTATTAGCGCTGCATCAGCCCTGTCATTATCAAGCACCTGGAAGATATGTTCGGGGGTGCCTGCGCCGCCTGATGCGATAACCGGGATGCCTACATTTGAGGATATAAGGCTGTTCAGCTCAAGTTCATAACCCTCCTTTGTACCGTCTGCATCTATGGAATTAAGGCATATTTCGCCTGCCCCGAGTTCTTCACCCCTTTTTGCCCAGGCAAGGGCATCAATTCCCATGTGTTTTCTGCCACCGTTTATTACAATCTCATATCCGCTTGGGATATTATCGGAGACAGTCACCTTTTTGACATCCATTCCAAGCACGATACACTGACTTCCAAAGGCATCAGCCCCCTGCGAGATAATCTCAGGATTCTGCACAGCAGCGGAATTTACACTGATCTTTTCCGCCCCTGCAAGCAATACCCTTCTCATCTCTTCAACGGTTTTTATGCCCCCCCCCACTGAAAAGGGTATGAATATCTTTTCTGCCACCTTTCTTACCGTATCTATCATGATGTCGCGGCCCTCACTTGAGGCGGTAATATCATAAAAGACTATTTCATCAGCCCCGTGCAGGTAGTACTGGTATGCGGTTTCTACCGGGTCGCCTATATCGACATTACCCTTGAATTTTACTCCTTTTGTAAGCCTTCCGTTTTTTACATCCAGGCATGGGATTATTCTTTTACTCAACATTATTATTTCCGCTCCATCTGCAAAAATTTTTTAAGATCTTAAGCCCGGGCCTGCCGCTCTTCTCAGGGTGGAATTGCACTGCAATAAGAGTGCCTGAGGTTAATACAGAGGTGAATCTGATCCCATATAAGGTCTCACCCAGGATATTATCAGGGGATGAAGGCGCAGGGTAATATGAGTGGACAAAATAGAATTCGCTATCCTCTGACACCCCGTCAAATAGGGGATGTGATCTTTTTAATCTTATACTGTTCCACCCCATGTGAGGCACCTTAAGTTTTCTCCCCGCGGTATCCCTGAGGTCATCCGGGAATTTCAGCACATCCCCTTTTAAAAGTGAAAGGCAGCGGGTATTATTCTCCTGACTTGATTCAAGGATAATCTGGGTGCCAAGGCAGATGCCAAGAACCGGTTTCCCTGACTCAAATACCTCTTTTATTGCCAAATCCAGCCTGTTTGTCTTCAAATCGCTGATGGCCTTCCCCGCTGCCCCTACACCGGGGAAGATAACCCTTTCTGCATCTACTATTTTTTTATAGTCTGATGTTATTAAAGAGGTTTCACCAATGAAATCAAGCGCCCTTTTTACACTGGTCAGGTTTCCTGCATTATAATCAATTATTGCTATCATCTATATAACACTCCATAGCTTAAGGCTGTCAGTTATAAATTGTATTTATTGTAAATGCTTTTATGATTTTATAGGCCAAAGGGAAAGCAATCAATAAAGATAAATACTAAAATAACCCTGGATGTTTTTTTATCTCCTGCTCCACCTTTTTGGGGTCAGAGGCATTATAAAGGGCTATGCTGTGCAGATGATCAAGACTCTCAGGGTCTATCTTTGTAAAGACAATAGCGGATGTAACATCATCAATCCTTACTATCTTGCCTTCTACCTCAACAACAGGCGCCTCATCATTGTCTCCTAACATTATTTTCAGGAGGCATTTATCGCCGGTATTTGCGTTCACACTTGTAGGGAGCAGACACCCGCCTATGCTGAGATTTATTAACTCTTCCATCTTGTAAGTACATCCTTTGACAGATAATTCAGACTTCATTCTGTAATAAAAACGTGTAAACTTTCTGTTTTCAGAGCCCATATCTCTCCCTGTCCATTTGAATTTAATACCGTTTCAGACAGCCATTTTAATGTAATTTTAAAAGTTCTATTTACTTCATAAATGCAATATGTTAACAGAAATATCATATTCTAGCCCTAACAGTAAAGAACATAGTTTAAAAACATCAGATAGAATAACAGTGAGAATTTCAGGAGAAGAGATGTCATTAACAAAAACAGAGATTGTGGAGAATCTGGTAAAAATTGGTTTTAATCGTAAAAAGGCAGTACAGATGCTTGAAAACCTTTTAGAGATAATAAAAAGAAATCTGGAAAACGGGGAAGATGTGCTGATTTCAGGTTTCGGAAAATTCAGTATAAAAAATAAAAAAGAGCGCAGAGGCAGGAATCCGGCCACAGGAGATGACCTGATTCTGTGCAAAAGAAAGGTTATAACCTTTAACTGCTCTTCGATTTTAAGAGAGAGGTTAAATAAATAGGTTCACCCTTTAACCCTTATTTCATGCCCCGCAGCTCAGAAGGATTTTAAAATCTTGTAACGGCTCCGGGGCTGTTTATTTTATGGATTATGATATGCCAGGTAAACAGTTATTAAGCCAGGTCAGAAAGACCATATCAAGATACAATATGATCCAAAATGGAGACCGGATCATAGTTGCTGTTTCAGGAGGGGCAGACTCCATATGTCTCCTGGACCTGCTTGCCGCTCTTAGAAATGAAATGGATATTAACCTGATAGTCGCCCATTTTGAACATGGCCTCAGACCTCTGGAAGACCCTTTTGAAACCGCACTCGCATGTGAATATGCGCGATCATTGAATCTGCCCTTTGAAACCGAAACCGCATCAGGTATTGATTTGGCCCTATCCTCCCTTGAAGAAAAGGCAAGGGGGCTCAGGTATGATTTTTTTGAAAGGGTAAGGAAGAGATATAATGCTGATAGGATAGCCATGGGGCATAACCTCAATGATCAGGCAGAAACCTTGTTGATGAGGCTTCTAAGGGGGAGCGGTGTAACCGGGCTCTCCGGTATCCCACCAGTAAGGGATAAGATGATTATCAGGCCCCTGATAGAAAGCAGCAGAGAGGATATATTAAGATATCTTGAGGAGAGGCAGCTCAGGTATGCTGTTGACAGCTCCAACAACAATGACCGCTTCACAAGAAACAAAATAAGGCTGGGGCTTATACCTCAGATGTTAAAATACCAACCGCAGTTGATTGAGATGCTCGGTCGTCTTTCAGACCATCTGAGGGAAGAAAACAGCCTCATTGAAACATGGGTTGATGAATGGATTAAAAACAACCTTAAAAAGAACAAGACAGATGAGTATCTCGTTGATATTGGGTCACTTAAAACGCTCCACCATGCCCTCATCAAGAGAATAATCAGGGGCATTGTAAAAAAATATCATAACAGCGTCTATAGTATTGAATCGGATCATGTTCAGGAGATATTTGACCTCCTCTATAATCCTAAACCCAATATAATTATAAATCTGCCTGGAAACCTTATCGCCCTCAAGCAGTATAACTCCTTGGTTTTTACAAACAGGGCGTTTGGCCCCGATTCATACTATTATGAGTTAAAATCCAGTGGGGAGACCAGTATCAAGGAGATTGGAAGGACAATTATCATTGAGGATACTGCTGATAGCCCGAATATTATTGATGCAGAGACAGATGTTGCACTGCTTGATAAAGCGCTGCTATCATATCCTCTTACTGTAAGGAATTTCAGGCCTGGCGACAGGTTCATCCCGCTAGGGATGAAAGGACACCGGAAGCTGAAGGATTTTTTTATAGACCTTAAAATTCCTTCTAATATCAGGAGGAAGATACCGGTCATATTAAAGGGCAATCAAGTCATCTGGGTAGGGGGATACCGGATTGATGATCGTTTTAAGGTGACACCTGAAACAAAGGAGATATTAAAGATTTCCCTTGTATGACTTTTTCCATATATTTAAAACTGAAATTCTATTTTGCCAGCTTTATTGTTGCAGAAGTCACCACTCCCCAAATCCAATAATAGACAAGCACAAAGACAGGGGTGAGAAGCCCCAGCTCTATACCGGCCATGCCATTACCGGTTCTATATGGAAATATATAAAAGAGCTGGACAAGTGTTGGCAGCAGGCTGATGAGCGTCCCCCTGGAAAATGCCTTTAATCCAAGTATCGGAATAATAAACAGAAAACCCCATATCCCCCCCCATACAATATGCTGATAAAGCCAGGTCAGGGTAAGCGCCGGTGATATGCGAACACCAAGAGAAGCGGTAATGCCAAAATGACCGGCTGCCCAGATTGCAAAACTCATTACAAGACCACCAAGAGAGCCCGCAGCAAAACAGATCAACAGCTTTTTCATGTCAGCTCCTTTTAATGATTAACTTAATACAAGATATGCACCGGTAAACCCGGCACCCTTTGTATTCATGTTAAGCCTTTATTAATGGATCAATCCCTGTACATAACTCTTTTACCGAGTGGTGAAAAACATACATTTACAAGCTTGAAATGCGCTATCCCAAAGAAAATAGGGAAGATCAAAATGAATGATAAAAAACAGCCTATCCCGGCCACAATATGACCGATGGCAAGCCATATACCTGCAAGTATAATCCATAAAAGGTTGGCGAGACCTGTCCCTGTTATCCTCTCTTCACCCAGATCCCTGGCATCTACAAGCTCCTTCCCAAAAGGAAATGCGGAAAACCCGGCGATCCGGAAGGCCGCAATGCCAAAGGGGATGCCAACAACCGTACAGCAGAGGATAGCACCGCAGATTAGCCAGCTGAGCCAGGCAAAAAAGCCCCCGCCAAATACAAACCAGATGATATTTGCTGCCAGTATCATACCTTACTCCTTATCACACTGTTACGTCGAATAAGCAGGAAGCTATAATAAGGCATAAAACGAAAAAGGTCAGGTCTTTTTTAATAGACCTGACCTTTTTTTATGCCAAAAAAAGCAGATCAGTTAGAACATCTCTTTGCTCATCTTGTCTATCTCCTCGGACACTGCCTCATAAACTCCCGGGTATGTGCTCATTGGGCCGCCCATTGTTGTGTTTGGGATAAAATAGAGCTTTCCGTTTGTTGTGCATGCCCTTCTAACCTCTCTGGCAATTACATCCCTTGACCAGTTTTCCCGGTCAACAACACCATTATCAATATCGCCCATAAAGGAGATCTTTCCACCATATTTTTTAACCAGTTCAGGTGTCTTGTTGGTTGTAACGCATCCCTGCCAGATATCGATACCCATCTCTATCATATATGGCACCAGGTTTGCGCCATATGCATCGCTGTGATGAACAATAAGCTCAACACCGTTTGCCTTGTAGTAGCCATATATCTTTTTATAGGGTTCTACGAAAAATTCTTTAAACATATCAGGAGACATAAAAGATGAGGTGTGGCTGCCCCAGTCATCATGATGGAATATACAATCCGGTTTGAAATGTTTACAAAGAAGCTTTGCATAACCGAGTTCCCATTCTGTAATATAGTCAATCAGATCCTTCATGGCCTCAGGTTCCATTGCCAGATTCATAAGGGCGGTGTCCACCCCCATAAGATAATGGGTCTGTTCAAATATGCCGGGGGCTATAAAGACGGTGGCAAATACCTCTTTCCTGTCTATTGCCTCAACAGAAGGTTTATACTTTTCCCACTCTGAATCGGGGTAGTCAAGCCTTGGCGATTTTACAACATCACGCCATTTTGTTACGTCCTTTATCACCTTGTGCGCATCATCGTGCACAGGAAATGGCCCGGGCAGCCCCTCCGGCCACTTTATTGTGACGCCCCAGCCATTAACAGTCTGCTGTCCTGGCCCTGGTGATGGGTTTCCTGCGCTGACAGGGTCTCCCATGATCATGCCGAACATGGTATCCTGACATGTCAGAGCTTCATACTGGTTTACGAACCTGTCCGGTTTTCCCCCTCTTATTGTTTCCAATAGATTTTGTCTTTTTGTAAGCATCTCCCTAATCTCCTTTTATCTTATTCTTTACAGGTTTATCCCAGAATATTTGACAGCCATGCATCCTGATTCTATGAAAATAGCTGCCATAAATATTCATAATCTTTAATTGTCTGACAAGGGTTTCAACTGCCTTTCAAGATATATGGAAAATCCATCTATGTGTCAAGGTATTTATATCCTATTGATAAATCAGATTTTTTTAATAAGGTGTTTAATGTGAATAATGTACTGTCCCGTTTCTTGAGAGAGAAAAAGAAAATATATTATCGCATCACTTTGTGTCTGTAAGACCTGTAAATTATGCCGCCTTGGGATAACCTTCAGGTGATCTCCAGGAATCAGGGGTAAGAGGCGCAAGTCCCCAGACATTACGAGCATAATCACATCTTGGAGAAGGGAGATTATCTTCCCAGGCAGGTTTAAACTCCCTGCATACGGAAGAACGGTTTTCATAGATTTTGCAATAGACACTCTGCCCGATCTCCCCTTCAAGGCAGTCACAGCGCGGGGGTGTTTTTTCTGATCCTTTCATGGCTACCATGAAATCATTTATCTTTACAGTCAAATCGGAAGGGACTCCACCGGGTGTAAATTCCGATGTCTCTGCCCAGTAAAATGAGGAGCGAAACAGCGCACAGCAGGCGCCACATGTAATACAAGGATTTATTATCATGATTCTCCAAAATAAAAATAATGTATCGCCAATTTAAATCGGCAGAATTCTATAGAGCTATGTTGCATTTAAGTCAAGAATATTTATTAAAACTCATATAAGAGATATCACATGTTTTACCATGCCTTTACCCTGTTGACTTTATTTGGAATATAAAATAATCCTATAAAAAAAACCACAAAGGAGACATAATCATGAAAGTTCTTTTCTTCGGACCAAATGGCAGCGGAAAGGGGACCCAGGGCGCTATTGTTAAGAGCAGACTCAATATCCCTCATATTGAGACAGGGGTTATCTTCAGGGAAAATATCCAGAAGGGTACAAGCCTTGGCAAAGAGGCAAAGGGCTACATTGACAGGGGTGAGCTTGTGCCTGATAGCATTACCATCCCAATGATTCTTGACCGAATCAAAAAGGATGACTGCAAGAATGGCTGGCTTCTTGACGGATTCCCAAGAAACCTTACACAGGCTGAGGAGCTTGACAGGTCACTAAAAAATGAGGCGATCACTCTTGATATAGTAATTGAGATGGTGCTCCCGAGGCAGATGGCAAAGGACAGGATTATGGGGAGACGTCTATGTGTAAATGACAACAACCATCCCAATAATATCTTTATTGATGCCATAAAGCCAAACGGCGATAAATGTCGTGTCTGCGGAGGTGCACTCAAGACAAGGTCTGATGATCAGGATGAGGCTGCAATCGATAAAAGGCATGACATATATTATGATACGAAAATCGGTACCATGGCTGCGGTAAACTACTTTAAAAGACTCTCATCCGAAAACAGAGGAATACCAAAAATTATCGAACTGGATGGAAAACCTGGAGTAAAAGAGGTCTCTGATTATCTTCTGAATAAGTTGAAATGATATTTTTGAATTTCTAAGCTTACATGATTCACCCTGGCAAAGGAGAATCATGTAAGCTTTTTTTCTAAAATCCTCTATAAATTTTTATAAAACACAATAAAAACAGTAAATTCCGGTTAGGGAATTGCAGGGGAAAAAGTTAATAAAAATGAAATAA
>CAZXUA010000072.1:0-21620 GCA_964643755.1 uncultured Desulfatiglans sp.
GCCTTGTGCGACGGCGGATCAGCAAAAGACTTGCAAACCAAAGAGTTAGCTGAGAGCTGATCGCTGACTGCTGAAAGCTCCATCCAGAATTGTCTCTTTCTGGATGGACACTATTTAGATTTCCATCTCCTGTAAAAATATTCCTCTACGCTCTTGGCCCGATAGGGTTTTCCCAGAAAGGTGTTGCGGCACCCCATATATGCACCGCACTCAAACGGCTTTGCCTCATGCACTGAACAGAGGTCTCTTTCATCAAGGAATATGCAGCGCCCCTTTTCCTCCGCATAATATGCGGGCGCAACAGTTCCTGGATCGGCAATGTATCTCTGTCCCTTTTTCTTGGCAGGCGCAAGGGCATAAGCTGTATGACCATTGATTGTTACAGGCACCCTGACAAGGTAATTTTTATTAAGATCATCAATGGATATTTTCATGAACTGTGAAAGCTTAACTATATCATCAGGCACCAAACGACCCGGATCATTATGACATGCGCTTACACATTCCTTACAACTGCAAGTTTCCATTTTTGATCTCCTTTAACAGGAAGCAAAACAAATACGGGCAATTTTGTGTCATTATCTTTCTTCTTTGAACACATATACTCCATCACCCAAAATATCTTTCGTATTCATCGTGGCTTCCTATCCAGAACCACGTGATTGTCTCTCCGTCCATCACACCCAATGTCCTGTATCCCATTGTTACTCTCACTGCCCAGATATTTTCACTATGATTAACACACTTGAAACGCAAGGAAGGATGAAATGGGTCCACAGCCCATAGAGTGTATGCCTTTTTAGCTCGTGATCTGATATTTTGATCTAAGTTTCGGTAGTGCTCCCAAATTGATGGAACAGCATTTGAGTTCATAACTGCTCCACATCCAGTGGAACAGCCTTTCCTTCATTTATTTCTTTTCTAACTTGCCTGGCAATAGAAGCAAGCTTATTCTGGCTTTTTGAAAAAGATTCTGACCATTTTGCCTCTTCACGAATATCCTCAATATATTCTCTCATATGTTCAAGAACACGATCCTGGAACTGCTCTGGCAAGGACTCAAACATTTTTGTCATAGTGGCGGTTGCAGATGTTTTCATTTTATCGTCCCCATGAAAATTATTAAATATAATATTATATTGAGATAATAGCTGTCAATTCGGTCTTTAATTGGGAAATTATTATTTAGTTTCCATCCAGAAAGAGACAAATTCTGGTTGGACACTATTTACTTACCGATCAGTCCCATTGCCTTTTCAACGATATTTTCTGCTGTAAACCCGAATTTTTTCATTACTGTCCCGCCAGGGGCTGAGGCGCCAAAGGTGTCTATCCCTATTATTACACCCCTTTCACCTGCAAATTTTTCCCATCCCATTGAGATGCCTGCCTCAACTATTACCCTGTTTTTAACAGCAGGTGGAACCACCTTATCACGATAATCCTGTGGATTTTCATTAAATAGCTCCATGCTCGGCATGCTTACAACCCTGGCCCTGATGCCCTTTTCAAGAAGCATATCCTTTGCCTTAAGTGAGATATGCACCTCAGAGCCTGTGGCAATGATAATAACATCGGGCGTTCCATCTGTATCTGCAACTATATATGCGCCCTTTGATAAACCCTCTGCACTGCCAAATTTTTTTCTGTCTATAACCGGGAGGTTCTGCCTGCTCAGGATAAGGGCAACCGGCCTGTCTGTTGTTTTTATTGCATACCTCCATGCCTCTTTTGTTTCAGTTGCATCTGAAGGACGGATAACTGTAAGCCCCGGTATGCACCTCAAACTGAAGATCTGCTCAACAGGCTGATGGGTCGGGCCATCTTCACCTACCGCAATGCTGTCATGGGTAAATACATATTTGACAGGCTGTTTCATAAGGGCTGCAATCCTTATGGATGGCCTCATGTAATCGGCAAATACCAGGAATGTCCCGCCAAAGGGGATAAGCCCCTTGTGAAGCGCTATACCTGAAAGGATCCCTCCCATTGCATGTTCCCTTACGCCGAACCTGATATTACGGCCGGTATAATCTTCTTTTTGCATATCATGCGAGGAGGTGATCATGGTGTTGTTTGATGGCGCAAGGTCTGCTGAACCGCCAACAAGGTTTTGCACCTTAGGGGCAATGGCATTTAAGACCTTGCCGGAGGCCGCCCTGGTGGCAATGGATACGGTTGGGTCAAAAAATTCAGGAAGTGCCCTTTCCCACTCACTGTCCAGTTTGTTATTCATGGCATTCATAAAGGTCTCTGCAAGGGCTGGATGCGCCTTTTTATAGGATAAAAACAGGTTGTTCCATGCAGACTCCGCATCTTTACCTTTTTCCATGCATTTTTTAAAATGGGCTGATACCTCGCTAGGGACATAAAAGCTCTCTGTCTCAGGCCAGCCGAGGTTTTTCTTTGTAAGCCTGACCTCTTCCTCACCCAGGGGCGCGCCGTGGGCATCAGAGGTGTCCTGCTTATTGGGGCTTCCATAGGCGATGTGTGTTTTCACAATGATGATCGATGGCCTCTTTTTTTCATTACGGCCATTTTCTATTGCATGATTAATAGCATCAAGATCATTGCCATCTGAAACCTTTTGTACATGCCAGTGATAAGCCTCAAACCTCTTTGCCACATCCTCTGTAAAGGTGATATCTGTTTTACCTTCAATGGTGATACCGTTGTCATCATATATGCAGATAAGCCTTGATAAACCCATGTGGCCTGCAAATGATGCCGCCTCAGCGGTTATCCCCTCCATCAGGTCGCCATCACCGCACATCACATAGGTATGGTGATCAACAATATCAAACCCGGGCTGGTTATATATTGATGCAAGGTGTCTTTCGGCAAGGGCCATGCCTACCGCATTGGTAAAACCCTGACCCAATGGGCCTGTGGTTGTCTCAACGCCAACAGTATGACCGAATTCAGGATGGCCAGGTGTTTTGCTTCCCAACTGCCGGAAATTTTTAAGGTCTTCTATTGTAAGGCCGTATCCTGTAAGATAAAGCAGGCTGTAGAGCAGCATGGATGCGTGACCCCCTGACAGCACAAACCTGTCCCTGTTAAACCATGCTGGATTTTCCGGGTTATGCTTCATATTCTGGGTCCACAGGAGATAAGCAGGGCTAGCCAGCCCCATTGGGGCGCCGGGGTGGCCTGAATTGGCCTTCTGTACCGCATCCATTGCAAGTGTTCTTATGGTGTTTATAGATGTTTCATGAATTTTATCTTCTTTTAAAAATTGCCCCTCTGACATTGCTCTTATCTCCTGTCTTTTTAGTAGTAAATTCAGGTAGTTTCTAATAGCGGTCTTGGGAGAAAAGACAGCTATCAGCCTGGATCTTTTTATTAAATATACCGGTCAAGGATTTAATCTGAATATATTCCCCTGTCAAGAAGGTTTCACCGATAAAAATCAATTGAAAAAAAATAAAAGAAAGGTTGATAAAGATAAATTTTTGATCTATGGTTTTTTACCATTACATATAAAAGACATCATATCGTCTTAAAAAAATAGAAAATCTTTTTGTTCAGAGGAGAGGCTATGAGTGCAAATGAAATACTCGATATGCTTATGGGCATTGTTCAAACAAGCGGGGTGGCCAATTTCCAGTTCAATCTGGTTGTCATGTGGATGATAGGGCTGCTCTTTATCTATCTGGCGATTGCTAAAAATTTTGAGCCGTTGTTACTTCTGCCAATCGGGTTCGGTATCTTTATTGTAAATTTCCCGCTGGTGCCCTTGATGGGTTTTACAGAAGAGGGGCATGCGCAGTTGCTGCAATTCTTCTATCGCTACGGCCTTGAATGGGAGATAATCCCCTGCGTAATATTCCTTGGCCTTGGCGCTATGACAGATTTTGGCCCGCTTATAGCCAACCCAAAGACACTTATCATAGGGGCAGGCGCACAACTCGGGGTGTTTATCACCTTTACAGGCACAATCCTAGCCGGGTTTACTCTTAAAGAGGCCGCATCGGTCGGTATTATCGGCGGGGCAGACGGCCCGACCACTATTTACCTTACACAGCACCTTGCGCCACAGCTTTTGGGTGCAAACGCACTTGCAGCATATTCTTATATGGCTATGGTGCCCCTGATCCAGCCACCTATCATGAGGCTTTTAACAACCCAGAAGGAAAGGCTGATCAAGATGAAACAGATGAGGACAGTATCAAGGCAGGAAAGGATACTCTTTCCACTTGTAACCGCGGCTATCATTGCACTCCTTGTCCCTACTGTTGTCCCCCTGATGGGTATGTTCATGCTGGGTAACATCATGAAGGAGAGTGGAGTGGTGGCAAGACTTACAGATACTGCACAGAATGCCCTCATGAATACTGTTACCATTTTTCTTGGTGTTTCAGTAGGTGCAACCATGCATGCGGATGTCTTTTTACCCCCATTTAGTTCAGAGGCATTTTCCAGTCTGGAATACTGGAAACCTCTGTTCATCTTTGCCCTGGGGCTTATTGATTTTGCAGTATGTACTGTAGGAGGTATAGTTACAGTCAAAGTAATGAATCTGTTCCTGAAGGAAAAGATAAACCCGCTTATCGGCTCTGCGGGTGTCTCTGCTGTGCCCATGTCAGCCCGAGTATCAGAGCTTGAAGGCATTAAATATGACAAGAAAAACCACCTGCTCATGCATGCAATGAGCCCGAACCTGGCTGGTGTTATAGGCTCATCAGCGGCAGCAGGCATGTTTATAGCCATGTTTAATTAATAATTGTTATATATTTAAATAAAGGTAGGCAAAAATGAAAAGAACAATATTTACACTGCTTATACTTCTTTTTCTCTCCGGGTTTTTATATGGCAGGGATGATATGCTTAAAGTGCCCTTGACCGATGATTCTCAAATCATCTCAGAAAAAGAGGGAAAACTTGTATTTACAACCGGTTTATCTCATGATGAGGCGCTTGCATTTTATAAAGAAACCTTCAAGGGGCTTAAGGATATCAATTACCGTGACTGGAAAAACGCCACTTATATAGAGGATGACAGCAACAGGCCATGGCATTCTGTCCTTATCTCCAAGAATATGGAAGAGCAAAAGACAAAGATAGTTGTATCTCAGGACAGCTGGTCCTGGATAGTAGGGACACTGATCCTCAGGTTTATCGGTGTCTTTATTGTGCTGCTTATCCTGTATATAGGTCTGACATTATCAGGGCAGATAATAAGCCGGGTTGTAAACAGGAGCGCTGCCAAGGCCGTTGCAAAGTAAATAAAACAAAAAAAAGATCAATCCGCCCCTTTTGGGCGGGATTGATCTTTTTAAAAAGTAGTCTGATTAGCTGACTGAATTATCTCTATTATTCGACAGTAATCAGAACAGCGTCTGCCTCAACCGTATCACCGTTCTTGCATTTTACCTCTTTTACGGTGCCGGTATAGGATGTAACAACCGGCAATTCCATCTTCATTGCCTCAAGGATCAATACCTCATCATCTTCGGTAACCTTGTCTCCAGGTTTTACCTTTACATCCAGTACCTTGCCGCCCATGGGTGCGATTATTTCACTCACAATAGACCCTCCATTAACTTTTGTTTATAAGATATAAAATTACCGAATATAAACCTTTTTAACCTGCATTTGTCAAGGTTAAATTTTAAATTATATACTGGTGAATGGCATACTATTTGAATATAAACTTGAGAGTGCTTGACTTAATATATGTAATTAAGTAATATCAGGCAATTTTATATTAACCTGTATAATTTTTTGTAAATAAGAATCATATTTTCTCTAATTATTATGACTGCAAACAGGAGATTCTTTTATGCCCCAAATGTATATATGGGTTGCCGAGACAAAAAAGGGTAGAAAGTTAAAGGGTGAGCTGGAGGCGGCATCTGAACAGATTGCAATGGCCCAGTTAAGGAAACGTAACCTTAAGGTCTTGAAACTAAAACCAAAACCCAAGGATATCTTTGAAAATGTCGCCTTTATGCAGCCGAAGGTCACAAACAAGGATTTAGTTATCTTTACCAGACAGTTTTCCACAATGATCGATGCTGGCCTTCCCCTTGTGCAGGGCCTAAATATCCTTGCTGACCAGGCTGAAAATCCCAAGTTCAGGTCGATCCTTAAACAGATTACAAAGGATGTTGAAGGGGGTTCAACCCTTGCTGAGGCGATGAAAAAGCACCCCAAGGTGTTTAATGAGCTATTTGTGAACCTGATCGCAGCAGGCGAGGTTGGCGGCATACTTGACACCATACTCCAGCGTCTCGCAACATTTATTGAAAAGGCGGCAGAACTCAAATCAAAGATCAAAGGGGCGCTTACATACCCGATCGTTGTTGTATGTATCGCATTTATTGTTATTGCCGTTATCCTTATATTTGTTATCCCTGTTTTCCAGGACATGTTCGCAAGCTTCGGCTCTGCCCTGCCTGCGCCCACTCAGCTTGTAGTAAATATGAGTGATTTCATGAAGGGCAATATACACTGGGTAATCCTGGGCATTGTTGTTCTTGCATTTGCCTTTAAACAATACAGAAACACAAAGGGGGGCAGAAAGACTACTGATAATATAGCTTTGAAACTGCCTATCTTTGGTGATCTCTTAAAAAAGACCGCTGTTGCGAGGTTTACCAGGACACTCGGCACCATGCTGGCGAGCGGTGTGCCTATCCTTGATTCCCTTGAAATAGTCGCCAAAACAGCAGGCAATGTAATTATTGAAGAGATTATTTATGAAGTGAGAGGGAGCATAGCTGAAGGACAGACCATTGCCGAACCGCTCTCTGAAAATGATATTTTTCCAGGGATGGTTATACAGATGATATCTGTCGGCGAGGCGACAGGCGCCCTTGATACAATGCTTGAAAAGATAGCCGATTTTTATGACAAAGAGGTTGATGCCGCTGTTGATGCGCTTACCTCCATGCTGGAACCGCTCCTTATGCTGTTTTTAGGCGGGGCTATCGGCGGACTCGTAGTTGCAATGTACCTGCCTATCTTCTCAATGGCAGGAGCAGTTGGCGCTTAGATCTTTCTTATGGTCGATACAGACCCTGATACCAGTCAGACCGAACTGAAAGGGAGGCTTCAGAAGCTTATGCTTCTGCGGCTCCTTTTTTTATCGGTTTTGCTGGGCGTATCCATATTTCTGCAGATAAAGAAGACAGAGACCTATTTCGGAGACATACAGACCTTTCATTATCTCCTGATTGCCATTGTATATCTTCTTACCTTTGTCTATATAGTCCTGTTTAAGACCTTTAAGGAACTTAGCAGACAGGCATATCTTCAACTTGTCCTTGATTCATTTTTTATCACCGCAATCATCTATGCAACGGGCGGCATAGGGAGCATCTTTTCATTCCTTTATATATTAAACATAATCAATGCGAGTATCATTCTGTACCGCAAAGGGGGAATGATAATCGCCAGCAGTTGCAGCATATTGTACGGGCTGCTCCTTGATCTCCATTATTATGGCGTTATTGATCCCCCTGGCCTGACCCATGATTACCCGTTTGAGTATCAGCCATCCAATATCTTTTTTATTATTCTGGTAAATATTGCCGCCTTTTATATAGTAGCCTTTTTAAGCAGCTTCCCATCGGAGCAGGCGAAAAAGAGCAGGGCAGAACTTAAGGAAAAGGAAGAGGATATATCGAAACTTGAGGCGCTGAATGAATGGATTTTAAGCAGCATAGCATCAGGTCTCATAGTAACAGATGACCAGAAAAAGATAATACGCTTTAATCCTGCAGCAGAAAAGATCTTCAGCCTTGCAGGCAGTGATATCAGTGGCAAAAAGATATCGGATATCCTGAAGTTATCAAATGGATCTCTTGAGACCCCTGGCCTTATAGATCAATCTGTACCAGGCGCCCCCCACAGTTACAGTGATATTAAATATAAGAACAGACTGGGAGAGACACTTTCCCTCAGGCTCTCCAAATCCCCCCTGATCATACCGGATACAGGCCAGAAGGGGAATATCCTCCTTTTCCAGGATGTGACAGAGATGAAAAGGATAGAAAAGGAGATCAAGAGGATAGAAGGGCTTGCCCTTGTTGGCGAGCTTGCAGCAGGAATCGCCCATGAAATCCGGAACCCCATGGCCTCCATAAGCGGGTCAATACAGATGCTTAAAGAGGAGATGGATACCAGTGAGGTAAATAAAAGACTTATGGGTATCATTTTAAGGGAGATAGACCGGCTTAATCACCTGATAAATGATTTTCTCAAATTTGCAAGGCCAAAACCCTTTGAGATGCGGCAATTTCATCTGAATGAATTGATAACAGAATCACTTGAGCTGATTAAAAACAGCGGCAGGTGGAAGAAAAATATCTTTTTAAAGACCGATCTTATAGGTGATGACCTAATGGTCTCAGACCCTGAACAGATAAGGCAGGTGATATGGAATATCCTGCTTAACGCAGCTGATGCCCTGCCTGAAAGGGGTTTTCTGCATATAACCACGAAAAAGGTTAATGGGGAAGGGGCGGATGGTACCATGCAGGATATGATAGAGATACTGTTCAGGGATTCAGGCAAGGGTTTCAGCGCTAAGGCGCTGGTGCACATGTTCTCTCCATTCTTTACCACAAAGGAGGGCGGTTCAGGGCTTGGGCTTGCAATGGTGAAACAGATTGTAGAGGGGCTCAAAGGCACTATCAGCGGAAGGAATCATCCTGAAGGGGGGGCAGAGATAATTGTCCGCCTTAAGGTGCAATAATTTATAGTTTTACAGGAAATTTTAAATGGATTTTTTGAATAAAGATTATTTGCTAAAGGTATCAAAACCGAGCAGGTATATCGGGCATGAGATAAATACAATAAAAAAGGATCATAAAGAGGTTGATGTCACTTTTGTGCTCGCCTTTCCTGATGTTTATGAAGTGGGGATGTCGCATCTGGGATTAAAGATTCTATACGGCATCCTGAACAGCCATGAGTGGATTGCCGCTGAAAGGGTATTTTCGCCATGGCCTGATATGGAAGATGAGTTAAGGAAAAACAGGATTCCCCTCTCCACCCTGGAGTCTGACACGCCTCTTAATGCCTTTGATATAATGGGAATAAGTCTTCAGCATGAGCTTTGCTATACCAATATCCTAACAATGCTGAATCTTGCAGGCATACCCTTTCTTGCCTCTGAAAGGGATGATTCATATCCTCTGATTATCGGGGGTGGGCCAGCCTGTTTTAATCCTGAGCCGGTAGCTGATATCTTTGATGCAATATTGATTGGAGATGGTGAAGAGGCTGTTGTTGGCCTGTGCAGAATTATCAGGGATGCAAAAAAAGGGAAAAGGGGAAAACAATATATCCTTGATGAACTGAGCAGAATAAAGGGGTTTTATATTCCCTCATTTTTTAAACCCCATTATGACGCAGATAACAGGTTTACCCGCATAGAACCCCTTGTCAAAGGTTATGAGCAGGTTGAAAAGGTAATAATAGCGGAGATAAACAGGGCATTCTTTCCTGTGGACCAGGTAGTGCCATGCGCCCAGCTTATACATGACCGGCTTGCTGTTGAGATATCAAGGGGGTGCACAAGGGGGTGCCGTTTCTGTCAGGCAGGCTTTATCTACAGGCCTGTAAGGGAACGGACTCCGGGTGATATAATTGATCTGACTGACAGGGCGCTTGCCTCTACAGGTTTCAGCGAGATATCCCTCCTCTCATTGAGCGCAGGGGATTACAGCTTTATTGCACCTCTGTTAAAGGAGCTTATGGATCGTCAGGCCAAAAAAAAGGTTGCTGTAAGCCTCCCCTCTCTAAGGATAGACAGCATTGACCCTGCATGGTTTAATGAGATCAAAAGGGTGAGAAAAACAGGTTTTACCCTTGCGCCTGAGGCAGGCACTGACAGGCTCAGACGTGTAATAAACAAGACACTTACCAATGATGAGATCATAAGCACGGCTAAAGATGTGTACAATGCAGACTGGAAGCTGATAAAGTTATACTTCATGATCGGACTCCCCGGTGAAACAGAGGATGATCTTTATGGGATTATTGATCTGGCCAAAAAGGTTGCGGCCTGTGCAAGGGGTAAGGGTAAAAAAGAGGTGTTGAACATCAGCATTGCAGCATTTGTCCCTAAATCACATACCCCGTTTATGTGGGAGCCGCAGACAGGGTATGAAGAGAGCATGAGACGGATTAATGTTATACGTGATGCGTTCAAGGGGCCTTATGTAAGGGTCAAGTGGAATCAGCCTGAGATTAGCTGGCTGGAAGGTATCTTTTCAAGGGGTGACCGCAGGCTTTTATTACCCCTGATCAGGGCATGGGAAAAGGGGGCTAGATTTGATGCATGGAGCGAATATTTTAATATGGAGCTCTGGAAGGAGTGTTTTATGGAATGTCAGGTTGACCCTGACTATTACCTTTATCGCAGACGCAGCATGGATGAGCAGCCCCCCTGGGGCCATATCTCATCAGGTGTTTCATTAGATTACCTTAAAGAGGAGTATCAGAATTCCTTAAAAGAGATGACAACACCGGACTGCAGAAAAGGGTGCCTTAAATGCGGGGTATGTGATCTTAATGAGATCAGGCCCCATATCAATACTGAATGGGCTCTCTTAGAAAAGGGGGTTGGTAAATCATCATCCCCTATTGATGCAGGGCAGAAATCAAGGCTCAGGATAACCTTCACCAAGACAGGCCCTGCAGGGCTCATAAGCCATCTTGAACTTATCAAGCTTCTTACAAGAGCATTCAAAAGAACCGGGCTTGATATTGTATTTTCAGAGGGGTTTCACCCCATGCCGAAGTTTTCATTTGCCTGCGCCCTGCCAGTGGGCACTGAGAGCCTCTGTGAGACAGCGGATATAGAATTATATGGCCCTGTTAATCCTGAACTTGTCAAAGAAGAGCTGAATCGAAACCTGCCTCACGGGGTAAGGATATCGGATGTGCGCGACATAACAGGCATATCAAAAGGTATGGCTGTCAAAGAAACTCATTATCATATAGGTCTTTCAGCCATTAAAATAGACAGGCAGTTACTCACAGGATTCATTGAAGCTGACAGTTTTGAGATCATCAAAAGGTCAGATAAGGGTGTTAAAAAGATAGATGCAAAAAAAATGGTTAAAAGTATCGGGTTTATCTCTGATAATACAATAGAGCTTATCATTGCACATACAGATGGACCGGAGCTTAAGCCTTCAGCTATAATAGCGGAGATATTCAGGGTAAACCCTGAAGAGATTTACAGAATTAAGGTCTTAAAGGTTAAGCAGATAACAGGTTAAATCAGGCATGCCCTGAGCTGTATGCCTGACAGCATATATTAAATTTTTTATAAGCGGGAACAGATATGACGAGTGAACTTATAATCAATTCCAGACTTCATGAGACCAGGGTCGCCCTGGTGGAAAACAGTAATGTGGCAGAGCTTTACATAGAGCGAAAGACCGGCCAGGAGCTCATAGGCAACATCTACCACGGCAGGGTGGTGAGGGTGCTGCCCGGCATGCAGGCCGCCTTTGTTGATATAGGTCAGGAGCGGACCGCATTTTTATATGTAACCGATGTGCACAGGGATATGCCTGATATTGACAGCATGATACCAGCCGAATACCAGAATGGTTCTGATCAGGGTAAAGGTGAAAGGATCAATGCAGAATATAAAAAGGCGCCGGAGAGGCAGGTAAATATAGAGGAATTGCTCCGCGAGGGTCAGGATATCATGGTGCAGGTTGCAAAGGAACCCCTTGGCACAAAGGGGGCAAGACTCACAACATACATATCACTCCCCGGAAGACACCTTGTGCTGCTGCCAACTGTTAATCATATTGGCATATCGAGGCGTATAGAAGATCAGGAAGAGAGGGAGAGGCTAAAAAATCTGGTAAAGGATATCAGGACGGATGAATCGGGTTTCATTGTGCGTACTGTAAGCGAAGGAACTGATGCGGATAAACTGAAGTCAGAGATGGATTTCATGCTTAAGCTGTGGAAGGATATCAAAAACCGCATGGCTAATTCTCATACCCCGGGCCTTTTATACATGGATCTTTCTGTTTCACTCAGGGCTGTCAGGGACCTTTTTACCAGAGAGGTGGATAGATTAATAATTGATGACAGCAATGAATATGAAAAGATAATGGAGTTTGTTGAAAAATTTGCACCTGCATTAAAGAACTCCATAGAACTCTACAGCGGTGATGACCCTATATTTGATGTTTATGGCATAGAGATGGAGATATCAAGGGCGCTTGATAATGTGATATGGCTCAAGTCCGGGGGCTATATCATAATAGAGATGACAGAGGCGCTAACCTCCATTGATGTTAATACCGGGAGTTATGTGGGTAAGCGAAACCTTGAAGAGACCATACTCAAGACAAACCTTGAGGCGGTAAAAGAGCTTGCCTACCAGCTCAGGCTGCGCAATATAGGGGGGCTTATTGTTATAGACTTTATAGATATGGAAAAGGTGGAGAACCGACAGAGGGTATTTTCTGCCCTGACAGAGGCATTGAGCAAAGACAAGGCAAAGACCAATGTGCTCCCCATGAGCGAACTTGGCCTTATAGAGATGACAAGAAAAAGGACAAGGGAAAATCTTGGCCGCTTTCTGACCGAGCGGTGCCAGTACTGCGAGGGAAGAGGGGTAATAAAATCCAAAAAGACCATATCCTATGAGATATTCAGGGACCTTGAGCGTGAACCCCCGCCTGTTTCGGAGACAGACGACAAGGTATATGTAGAGGTCAATCCTGAAATAGAGAATGTGATCAAGGAAGATGAGCAGCAGTCCATAATGCTTCTTGAAAAAAAGATAAAGAGAAGGATAATCATCCTCTCCCGTAATGATTTTCATATGGAACAGTACAGTATAAGCACCTAAAAATAATAGATTTCAGCTTTCAGATCTATTTTTAAACCAATAAGCACACTAACAAAACGAATTATTTTAATTTTTTCAATAATTGCAATTCAAGAGGCCAGCAGTCAGCGTTCAGCTTTAATCAAATGGCCTTCGAACCAAAAAAGGATTAGCTGCTCGATGACAGCTTTAAGCCCCATACAGAACAGATCTTGCCTCTTTCTCATTCACCAGTTAAATCATAAAAAAAAAGACTTTTTATAAAAAAAAGTGTAAACAGAAAGTGTCAAATCGTATTTATCAAATAATAAATTATAAGACAGGAGGGTTTATCATGGGATTTATCCAGGAGTTCAAGACTTTTGCAATGCGCGGTAATGTGGTTGATATGGCTGTCGGCATTATCATCGGCGGGGCCTTCGGCAAGATAGTCTCATCAGTGGTCGCAGATGTGATCATGCCTCCGATAGGTGTCCTCCTCGGTGGTATGGATTTTACAGATCTTGCAATAACCATTAAACAGGCATCCGAGGGCGCTGCGGCTGTTACACTGAATTATGGCAAGTTTATACAGTCTGTGGTGGATTTTGTGATAATAGCCTTTGCTATTTTTATAATGATAAAGGCGATGAATGCATTCAAGAAAAAACAGGAAGAGGCACCTGCTGCGCCGCCCGCCCCTTCTGCAGAGGTTGTGCTCTTGACAGAAATCAGGGATGCGCTAATTAAAAAGTAGGTCTGTTCGGGAGGCGATATGAACCCATTAAAAAAGGGGATAACCAGAAGGGATTTTGTTATTGGCACTGCTGCCGCTACGGTCAGCTGCGCATGCCTTAAACTTGATTGCCTTAAGGCATACGCAATGGAATCCAAAGATGCGGCTGCACAAAAAAATGAAAGTCTTGTGGCCCCTTGCGGGCTATATTGCGGGGCATGCCCCATGTACCTTGCCACCCAGTCAAAAGATGAAAAAAAGATTAATGGCCTGGTTAAGCAGTTCTCAGCAGGGCCTGTGAAGCTAAAGAAGGAGGATATCCTCTGTGACGGCTGCATAGGAAATGACAGGGTCGCCTCCTTTTGCCGTGAATGTGCAATGAGAAAATGTGCCTCAGGCAAAGAGGGTGTTACCCGCTGCTCAGACTGCAAAGATGAGCCATGTGACAAGGTGACAAAATTCAACAATGACGGCATGCCCCATCACGGGGAGGTGCTGGAAAATCTCAACCAGTTAAAGAAGATGGGTATTGCGAAATGGGCAAAACATGAAAAGGAGCGCTGGTCATGCCCCAAATGCGGTTTACAAATGGCCTGGTATGACAGTAAATGTTCAGAATGCGGGGCATCCAGATCAGATAAACTCTTCATACTGCGCCCGTTTCCAAAACAACTGTGAGATAAATGAATAGCCATAAGGTTCTGTGATCCACTCGAATTTTGAGCCGGTTTCATGGTGCAGGTAAGTACGCCTGCACCTGACTCATTAACCTCAAACGGTAAAGGACACAATGAAGATGACAGTTGGCACCTCCCGACCAAAAAACATAAACCCCTGGTGGATTGCCATTGTATGTGGAATGGCATCATATATAGATGCATGCGCAATTATCGGTTCAGGCATTGCGCTTGTTATATACCAGCATTCCATCGGCATAACACCGGATCAGATAGGCGACCTTTCCTTTGCCTTGATTATCTGCATAGCAATCGGGGCGCTGATCGGAGGAAGGCTTGGAGACAGGTATGGCCGCCGCTCTGTCTTTATTATAACCATGTTCATGATTGTTATTGGCTCTGTAATGCTTGCCCTTATGAACTCATTCTCATGGCTTTTTACCGGGACAATAATTGTCGGTCTCGGTGCGGGCGCTGACCTTCCTGTATCCCTCGCATCCATTGCTGAAGTTGCCACAAATGAAAACCGTGGAAAACTTGTTGGCTTCAGCCAGGTCATGTGGATCTTAGGTTTTTTGGGTGCGCTTGCCTGTGCCTCTCTGGTTGGGGACATGGGCTATACTGGTGGTCAGATATTGTTCGGACAGGTGGGTATTCTCTCTCTTATCACCCTGTTTCTTCGCTTTGGAATCCCTGAATCGGATAAGTGGCGCACTGCCTATACAGGACATATTGAAGGGGCAAGAACTATCCAGGCAAGAAAGGCATCCTTCTTCGATCTCATGAAGCCGCCATTTCTGAAACCATTCATTGCCTTGATTATCTTTTATTCAGCCACAAACCTTGTGGCCAATACAAACGGCCAGTTTGGCACCTATATGTGGGTTAATGTTATAGGCCAGGGGGTGGAATTTGCCTCAAGAATCAATGTTGCAAGCCTTATTATCAGTTTTATATGGGCCTACTGGTTTATGCGCATATCAGATACACCCAGACGATTTAGATATTTTGAGATAGGGGCTATTGCAATTGTACTCATGTGCCTTGTGCTGGCGCTCTTTGGATTTTCCATATTAACAGCCATTATTAGCGGGCTGCTGGGTGGTGTTGGGCTTGGTTTTTCATTTGAAGCGATTATGAAGGTCTGGACTCAGGAGTCTTTCCCTACCCTCTTGCGCACAACCGCACAGGGGGCAATTATTACAATCGCAAGGATAATGGCTGCGCTCCTTGCGTTGTATACACCACGGATGATGGATTCAAACCCGAAAGGCCTCTTCTATCTTCTGGCATTACTCAGCTTTGCAGGGCTGATGGTTGCATGGTTTGCATTCAGGGAGGGGGGTGTAAATGAATTTGATATTGAGGGGCAGATAGAACAAAATTCTATATAGTTTCCATCCATAAAGTGACAAATTCCGGGTGGGGTTTTCAGCAGTCAGCGATCAGCTGTCAGCTAACTCTTTGGTTTGAAAGTCTTTTGCTGATCCGCCGTCGCACAAGGCTATGGCGGGACAGGAAGCTAAATGCTAATGGCTGACCGATTGAATCCAAAAAAGACAGTTTTTGGATGGACACTATCTAATGCAATTTTGACTCTGCCCTCTGTTAGATGTACAGATTCAGACTCACAAGATGAGATTCTGTATTTGCCTTAGTATAAATAAATTCGCCTCTACCGGTTTTAATGGCCATTAAAAAGAAACTGGAACCGGTGCCCATCTGTCATAAATACATGTTACCAGCATTGACTTGAAATCAGGCAAATGCGAGCGCCCCTGTCGGGCATGCCATTACCGCTTCCCTCGCTGTCTTTGAGATGCCTTCTGTTAGCGATTTATCAAATGGCACAGCCACCTTTACATCAAAGCCCCTTCCGATAAAGGTAAGGCCGAGTCTTTCACCATGCCTTTCTGTTATCTTCACGCATATACCGCAGCTTATGCATTTGCCCGGCTCATAGATAATATTATGATGCCCAAAAATGCGTTCAAATGAGCGACGCACCCCAAAATATTTCCCATCCTTTGCCCCATATTCATCAGCAAATGTGCGCAGCCTGCACTCCATCTTTTTTCGGCAGTCACAGTGCAGGCAGTAGAGGGATTCACGGGATGCCGCCTCTTTATCCATTTCATCAAAGGTATTAATAACATGAGGATTGTTTGTACCTGTGGAATCTGTAAAGCGCGCAAGCTCCTCCTGATCAACCTTTCCCATCCTGCAGTTAAACGGCCTTACGCTTCCTGTAACGACCTCTCCTTTAAGAAACTGCAAAATGCCCTCTGCCCCTTTTCTTCCATCAGCCAGGGAGCGCACTGCCAGTTTCAAACCTTTACGGACATCTCCGCCGGCAAACACACCCGGCATTGATGTCTGGAGGGTATCCCTGTTTATCTTCAGACCCTTCTGGTCGGTTTCAATGCCAAGCATTTCAAGGCTGCTTTCAGGCACATTTCCAATGCCCAGAAAAACCGCATCAAATGATTCCATCAGATCGGCCAGTTTTATATCTCTTCCTATATGAATTCCCTGCCTGAATTCAACACCAATCGCTCTAATCTGTTCTATCTCATTGTTAAGGACTGCTTTCGGCAGCTTCTCTTCAGGTATCTCATAGCGAAGCATGCCGCCCGGCTCCTCACGGTCGTCAAAGACAGTACATGAAACGCCGTTTTTCTTAAGATGATATGCAGCTCCAAGGCCGGCAGCCCCTGCCCCTATTATTGCTGCTTTTTTATTTATATCCGGAAGAAGGTCAGGTTTATATGGAGACTTTTTGGCCAGATCAATAAGTGCAGCACACCGCTTGACACGCTTGATAGATATAGGCTCATCCATCTGCCCCCTGCGGCACACCTTCTCACATGGCGCAGGGCATATATAGCCTGTAACTGCCGGCAGCGCAATATTCTCCTTGATAGTAGCTATGGCCTTTTCATACTGGCCTGTCGCCATATGACGCAGCATGGCAGGGATATCCATACCCGCAGGACATGCAACCTGACATGGCCCCATGCAGTCACCCGCATGATCGCTCAAAAGCAGTTCAAGGGCACTCTTTCTTGCGGCATAGATTTCAGGGGCATCATTTATTACGATCATCCCCTCTTCCGCCATTGTTGCACATGAGGGGACAAGATTTTTTTTACCCTCCACCTTAACCACACAGATCATACAGCTTGTAAGGGGAGCAATCTCCTTTATATAGCATAGTGTGGGGATCGTGATACCAGCAGATTCAGCAGCCTCAAGGATTGTTGAGCCTTTGGATACTTGAACTGGTCTTTTATCTATGGTTAGGTTTATCAATCCTGGTCTTCCTGTACCTTCTGTCATTTCAGGTTTCTCTCTTTTAAGGGCACGGTGCGCTTGCCCACCATAGTTTTATCAACGGCGGGCCGTGCCCCTACAATTCACAATATCCTTCTTTTTCGTCAATATGCTTTTCTACACAAGGCTTTCCTTTAAGCCTACAGCCTAACAGCCTTCAGCTTTCAGCCTTCAGCATTTAGCCTGCTATTCCACAACTACCGCCTTTTCCGGGCACACATTCCTGCATGAGCCGCAGCGTATGCATTTTTCATAATCGATTTCATGTTTTTCATACGGCTTAAAACTTATTGCCCCTGCCGGGCAGTGCCTGGCGCATACTGTGCAGCCTATACAATGATCCGTGATCCTGAAATGTATAAGCGCCTTGCACTTGCCGGCAGGGCATCTCCCATTTACATGCGCCTCATACTCCTCGCGAAAATATTTCAATGTTGATAGCACCGGGTTCGGGGCAGTGCCCCCCAGGGCGCAAAGGCTGCCCTGTTTTATCTGCTCTGCAAGCTCTTCAAGCTGATCAATATCAGATGCCTTGCCCTTACCGCTGCAAAGCCTGTCTATTATCTCAAGCATGCGTCGTGTGCCGATACGGCAGTATGTACATTTACCGCATGACTGGTTTTGGGTGAATTGCAGAAAATACCTGGCTATATCCACCATGCAGTCTGTCTCATCCATAACAACAAGGCCGCCTGACCCCATGATAGCGCCGGCGCCAGTTAACGATTCATAATCAACCGGGATATCTGAAAGCCTGGCAGGCACACAGCCTCCGCTGGGGCCGCCTATCTGTATGGCCTTGAATTTTAGGCCGCCAGCAATTCCGCCGCCTATCTCCTCTACTATTTGCCTCAGGGTTACACCCATTGGCACCTCAATAAGACCGCCGCGGGCAATCTTGCCTGCCAGTGCAAAGACCTTTGTCCCCCTGCTCTTCTCAGTACCCAATTTTGCAAATGCAGCCCCGCCGTTTCGTATGATCCATGGGACAAGGGCATAGGTTTCAACATTGTTAATCAGGGTCGGCCTGCCCCATAAACCCTGCTGCGCCGGATATGGAGGCCGTAACCTTGGCATACCCCTCTGACCCATTATGCTTGCAAGAAGGGCGGTCTCTTCACCGCATACAAACGCCCCTGCCCCCGCTACAATGGTAAGATCAAGAGAATAGCCGCTGCCACAGATATTGTTACCCAGGAAACCTCTTGCATGACACATCTTTATGGCCTCTGTCATACGCTCTATGGCAAGGGGGTATTCTGCCCTGATATAAAGATATCCCCTGTTTGCGCCCACTGTGCTGGCAGCGATTATCATGCCCTCCAGTACCCTGAAGGGGTATGATTCCATGAGCATCCTGTCCATGAATGCCCCGGGGTCACCCTCGTCCCCATTTAACACAATAAAGCGTTCCTCTTCAGGCTGATCTCTCACTGCCCGCCATTTAAGAAAGGTTGGATATCCTGCCCCGCCTCTTCCCCTTAAGCCGCTTATCTCTATCTCTGATATGACCTCATCACCATTAAGTTCATGTACAGCCTTTGCAAGGGCATTAAATCCATCATGTTCAATGTATTCATCAATATTTACAGGGTTTACATCTCCACAGTGTTCTGTGGCGATATTCCTCTGGCATTTAAGAAAGTCCGCCACGTGCCTTTCACGCTTGTCAGTGGCGTAGCGGTGTATGGAGGGTGATTCGCCCGCATTAAGCAGGATATCCAGCCCCTTTGAAATAATTGGGATAACCCTTCTCTTAATGCCCCCGGGTTTAAAATGTTTTAACAGGATATCCTTCGCATCATCAGGCCTTACGCCTGTGTAAAGATAGTGGTTGCCGTTTGAAAGCAGTATCTCCATAAGAGGTGTCTGATAGCACATGCCAACGCAGCCCACATGTTTTATAATTGCGCGGATGCCTGTCTCACAGATTATCTTTTCAATAGCGTCTCTCAGGTGACCGCTTCCCCTGGCCTGACAGCATGAGCCCAGCCCTACCCTTATCTCACCCATTCCCTCGTTCCCACGGTCTCCGTGGGAACCTATTTTAGCTCCGATGCGATCCCTCTTTTGCGCATTATGATAGGCGAGAAAATTCTTTATCGTATTTCCCACCTTGTCCGGTGTCAGGTGCCCGTAAATTACATTACCTATCTGCACAACAGGCGCAAGGGTGCAGCAGCCAAGGCATGCAACAGGCTCTATGGTAAAAAGGCCATTTGAATCAGTATCCTTATTTTCCGGGATATGAAGATACCGTTTAAAGGCATCGTATACACCTTGCGCCCCCTTCACATGACATGCTGTTCCCAGGCATACACGGATTATATGCTCCCCTGCCGGTGTAAACCTGAACTGGTCATAAAAGCTGCTGAAACCGGCAATTGCAGCCGGTGTTATCTCTGTCTTTTCACAGACCGCTTCCAGCGCAGGTTGAGGCAGATAACCATACTCCTTCTGCACAGCCTGGAGTATAGACAGGATTTTATCAGGGGTCTTTCCTGTTGATGCGATTATTTCATCTATTTTATTTAAATCTGGTGTTTTCATTTTCCAATACAGTATAGATGTTCCTTTGCTCTGATATATATCCTCCCGGGCATAAATGCCGGGGTTGCATAACACTCTTCCCCTAAAGGATTGATTGCCTCAACCTGAAATGCCTTTTCACCCGCAGTGCCTATAAACATGTTTCCTTCCACAGACAAAATATACATCTTGCCAGATACAATTGTTGGCGAGGCATTGACATTTTCATTAAAGTCATGCTCATACACAGGTTTTCCATCCTCAAGTGCGATGTTATAGAGTGTCCCGTATGTGTCCAGATAAAAAACACTGCTGCCGTCTGAAACAGGCGAAACAATGGTAGGACCCACATCATCATTAATCCACTTGATGTGTGTGGCAGTAACATCCCCTTTGCCATCTGTGCGTATCGCCACATTATGCAGGTCAGGCGCTATGGCAATGGCGAGATCGCCTGCAACTATTGGGGACGCTCCCACATCACCCTTTATACAATTTGCGGCCCATATCTCTTTGCCGTCATCAGGATCATAGGCTATAACCCAGGGATCACCTACCGTTATAAGCTGATAGCCTTTTCCTGTATCAGCTATAACAGGGGATGTCCAGCTATTGGGGAGATCCCTTTTTGCCTCCCAGACGAGGGTCCCTGTTGCGCCGTTAAAGGCGAACAGCCTGGATTTACCCTCCCCTGCGCCGGCCTGGTCATACTGCACAATTACACGATCCTGCCACACCTCAAGGCTTGATGCATACCCGTAAAGGCTCACAGGGACACCAAGGCTCTTGTGCCATAAAAGGCGTCCCTTAAAATCAAATGATGCAAGATCGCCAGTTGCAAAGATCGCATATACTCGGTAACCGTCTGTAGCCATTGTGGAAGCGGCATAGCCCGTATCCTCCATGACCTCAATTTTTTCATCCCCCATCGGGGCCGCAGGCACATCTCCTGTCCAGAGAATAGCGCCTGTTGATGCATCAAAGCAATATACCTGGCGTTTTTCCTCATTACCGCCTGACAGAAAAACACGATCATTCCATACAATGGGTGAGCTAAACCCCTTCAGAGGTATGGGGGTTTTCCATAAAATGCCCTCGCCGCTTGCACCATCCCATTTAGAAGGTATATCAGTAAGAGCTGATATACCTGCACCGCCAAAGCCCCTGAAACGGTTCCAGTTCAAGGCAAGTTCCTCAGGCGAAGCAAAAGCAGGTTTTTCCGATATCCCTGCATTCACCTCCCTTATCCATTCATACGACCTCTTTTGCCCCAGTATAAACGATGCGCCTGCAAGCAAAACTACCAGCAGGCAAAGGGCTATTCTGCTTTCTTTAAGTTTACGTTGTAAATAGGGCTCACCAGCTTCATTATATTGCACAGGGTTAATGCCTTTAATATGGTCATGCACTTTTATAGCGCCGATCGTTACTGATGCGCTGATAAGGAGCAGCAGGGCGCCAAGGGAAGAAAAATCAAGCGAGCGGAGCCTCTCTGCACGATAGATCGGAAGAGCACACGTCTGAACTCCAGTCACCGCTCATTATC
>CAZXUA010000073.1:0-627 GCA_964643755.1 uncultured Desulfatiglans sp.
GATAATGAGCGGTGACTGGAGTTCAGACGTGTGCTCTTCCGATCTCTGGAACATGCCTTTAATATCAAATACCCAGTAGTCATCAAGTTCAACCCAATCCCCATTCCTTTTTTCCTCTTTCTGACCCTTGTCATATCTTGCCTTGACTAATAAGGAGAGATAATCATTAAATGTGATCAGGTCAGTAATCTTAAACTGATGTTTAGGAGTTTCGGGGAGATAATCACTTTCTCTACCAGGGGAATCATTCTGGGCATCAACATAGGCATAGGCCATCTGGATATTGTTTTTATCAAAGTATGTGTTGACAAATGAAAATTCAAAACCTTTGTAACTCGCCTCACCTATATTGTCATTGTAATCCAGATCATCTTCACCTACTGTAATTGTAGTCTCTGTGATCAAATCTGTTACATCTGAATAGAAAAGTGTAAAATCTATAATGCTTTCAAAAGGGATAGCACTTGAAATCCCGGCTTCATAATTTAAAGACTCTTCCTTTTTCAAATTCGGGTTTGGTATAGCAGTATCAAGATAAGCCGAGAACAGTTCCTTCTGGGTGGGGAATCTTGTCTTCTTTGCTGCAGAAACATGGAGTTCAGTCTTATCTGTTAACCCGTAGGTCAA
>CAZXUA010000073.1:637-21294 GCA_964643755.1 uncultured Desulfatiglans sp.
CCCTTGTTTCAGCACCATTTGCATACTTTGCCTCCTGAACATCATAGTTTATTCCTGCTACAAGAAAGGCCTTTTCTGTCAGCTCAATAGAATCCTCAACCCCGTATGATGATGTCCTGGTTTCGTATTTTTCCCATGGATCATCAGTATCACCCTGTGCCTTATGAACATCATTCTTTAAATGATATGAAAAGCTCAGGATATTTTTATCAATAAAATCGGTTCTGAGGATCAGTGAGCCGCCGTCTGTATGATCATCATATGTGCTGTGAAAGGAAGAACGAGCAGTCTGTGTTGAATAGGTTGCATTATCATATGCATCCAGCACATTGTAATACTCATCATGATACAGCCTGATCTTTGCCGACAGGTTATCGGTTATCCTGCTGTCGCCTATAAAATAATAGGTTGTCTTTTCCCATTCAGGAAAACGCCAGAAACGTGGACGTTCGGAAGGATAAACGTTTGGAGGTAATCCCTTATCACTGCTGGTTTTATAGTAGCCTAATGCATACTCATGGCCCTCAGTTGGCATGAAACCTACCTTTATAGATTCTGTATGGCTTCTTACATAAGAGTTATCCCTTTCACTACCATCTTCAGGTGAATCTTCATCTGGCACATAGTCTTCGGACATCTCAAAGTAATCACTGTTGAGGCCTGTAAAACCACCCATGATATAAAACTTACCTATCATGGAACCTATATTTAAAGTGCCCCTGTAGTTATCCAGGCCATAACTAAACTTTAATGACCCTTCAAAAATCTCTGTTGGTTTCATTGAAATTATGTTTATAACGCCGCCCATTGTATTAGCGCCATACAGTGTAGATGCTGCCCCTTTACTGAGGGTAATTCTTGAAATATTTCCTGTTGAGATCTCACCAGTATCTACATAACCATCGTAGGGGATATACCACGGGATTCCATCAAAAAATATAGGCACATATCTCTGATTGAATCCTCTTACATTGACATATGCTTCATTTCTTGAACCTGTGCTGATAGCCAAGCCAGGCATGGTATCAAGTGCATCAGCGATAGTATCCAGGTCATTTAGTTGTATCTGATCCCGGTCTAATGTCTCGGTTGTAGCGACCTTTGATACTGCCTCGGAATTGGCTGTTACAACGATTTCACCAAGCTCAAATACCTCTTTTTTCTTTTCTTCAGCAGTAGCATAACCACTTATGAAGAAAGACCCCAGGATGCATAATATAAAAAACAACTTTATCCTTATCATAAAAACTCCTCCTATTTTTATTATTATTTATTATTGCTATTTTGGTTAACATGGGGTTTACGCCACGTCATAACCAGATATATTAATATTCCGGCAATCATTACCGGGTATATGATCAAGAAGGTCTTGAGCGCAGGGTTTTTAGACAGAGTGAACATTGCCCATGCCTCTGTATCAGGGGCTGGTTCACCTTTAAAACCCTCTGGTGAAACAAAATTTCTGAGCGTTACATGCACATCTTTGTAAGTCATTGGTTTTAAAAGGTATAATCTTTGTTCCTTTAATAACTCGCCATCCCTGCTCAAAGAGACATCAACATAGCTGTTCAGATAGTCAAGGTCATCCCTGGTAATATCTCTTTTCGATTTGGCAAGGGCCTTCTTATCACCAACAAAGTGTACATCCTTTACTTCAAGTTCATACCCTTCATTCACATGATGCTTTATGCCCTTCCCCATTCTTATATTGTTGTATTCAAAACCAAGCATAAGCCCGCCAAGGTGGCCAAGGGCGACAAACCCGAATATACCGTGTACAATCAGCATGAATAGCTGGTTTCCACTGAACCTTGCCCTCATGATCTTGAATATCTTGCTCCATGAGCAGAAGATAAGGTTTATGCCCATTACCATCATGGCGGCACACAACACAGCAAACCATATCTTAAGAAATTCAGAACCTGATTTACCTGAAAACAGCCAGTCACGGACAAGAATGTCATTCATCATCCTGAAATCTTTTGTATATGCATCTGAACCGGCCATATACAGCCCAAGCCCCAGCCATATAACAAGAAACACCATCGTCCATGCTGTGATGTACATTGAAGAGAGTCTTTCTGATACCTTATTCAATATGTGCTCCTTAAAATAACCAGGGTAAGAAAAAAGATCCCCGACAGTGCGCCTATTACAGACCTTATATCCTCTGCCTTCCGGCCTTTTCCGGGGATATGAAATGCAAGCATGAGATAGATAACAACAAGAGTAGACTGTAAAAATGACTGGCTCCACATCCAGAAATCACCCCACCCCTTCTGGCACCAGACGAGCCCGACATATTCGGCAGCAAGATAAAAGAGAGAGGCAAGTACAAGATAGTTTCTGCCCATATGCGACAGCATACTCGTGCGTTCATCCATTTCACGCTGAATAATAAACTGAACAAACCATGCAGTTGATACAAGCATCAGGCTGAGCGCTATGCACCTGAAAGCATGAAACATCACGATATAAGAATACCCGTGGTCGTAGACAGGCAGGCTTACCTCTTTTGGGAAGAAGCTCATTACCAGCAGCAGGACAAGAATAGCCGCCCATACCCACCTGCGCACCTTTATTGCAAAATTACCTTTGAATAAGAAAAAAAGCCCGGTAGCCCCCATAATAAACGAACTAAAAAGGAATGATTCGTAGATATTAAATAGAGGCAGGGTGCCTGAAGAGGTATAGATATATAAAAGTCCCGCAAGGTTTGCTGCTACAGCGCATATGCATGCGATCAATTCTATTTTCTTTAGACCGGCAATGCAGGTCAGGAGAAGCAGAAAATAGAGAATAAATATGGAATAATAAAGCGTTGCAAGCATTTTTTAATTATTTATTAATAACTCTATTACATCAATATTAACATAAAGCATTACAAAAAAAATTTAACTTTATTTAACGAAACACTGATTATTTCAACTTAATTTAAATCACCAATAATATCACCGGACGAAATATCAAGCTTTTACAATTTTGTGATATTAATGTGTCCTATTACCTTCCATTGATATTTTTTGTCAAGATATTTTTTACCTGATTTGTTATTCTGCATATGCCAACCTTTTTTTACCATTACTAACTTAATATGACACCAGAATTTATAATATTTCTACTTTACATCAGGCAAGGTTAACTGTATGTTTTCTCAATTTTTTTAAAGGAAGCATGATGCAAAAAAGAAGTAAACGAACAGCTTCATACAAATGGTATGACCCACTCATTTTCTATATCCTGTTTCCCATAGTCACCTCTTTAATCAAGCTTCTCCTGTTCTCATACAGGCTCATAAGGGTTGAAGGCGCAGAGCTTGAAAAAGAGGCGCTGGCAAGATCCGCTGGAAAGGCCGTTTACTGTTCATGGCACCAGAGGCTTGCATTTCATCCCCTGTACCTCTCAAAAAGAGGGGTAACAGTGATGGTCAGCCAGAGCCGTGATGGTGAGTTTGCTGCGAGATTCATAAATGCCCTTGGTCTTGGTGATGTAAGGGGGTCATCAACACGGGGCGGTCTGGGCGCCTTGATAAAACTCAAACAGAAGATCATTGCAGGTGAAACAAACGGGGGTATGGTGGTTGATGGCCCGCTTGGCCCTGCCCGCGTAGCAAAGATGGGAGCTGTATTGCTTGCCAAAAACAGCAAGACACCGCTTATGCCTGTTATGTGGGGCACAGACAGGTGCTGGGTATTAAACAGCTGGGACAGGTTTATTATTCCAAAGCCATTTGCGAAGATAGTCTACTGCCATACTGAGCCGATATGGGTGCCTGAATCAGCCTCAGATGATGAGCTTGAAATTTACAGAAAACAGCTTGAAGATAGCCTTAACAGGGCAGCCAGATGGTGTGATGAACAGCTTGGTGAAGAAAAGCCCTGGAGAAAGGTTAAAAAGGATGGTATTCCTGAAACAGGTCCGGTCGATAACTCCATATGATTTTTTTATGAAAGTTCCCATTGAGTCGTTGTATCAGGCACTGTATCTCAACCCTGTTGAAGATCGCACTGACAGATGCACGCGCCCCTGAGATACCAGAAAGCATTACAAATAACATACCAAAACCCTTTATAACTGATTTTTTTTAGCAGAAATCATATAACCCACTGATTTAATTATTTTAGTTAATCAATGGGTATAACTTAGTGAGAATAGTCCATTATTTTAATAAGTCGATGATCCGGAAATTTGCATCCCTTTATGTGCATCATGCACACAAAAATGTGCATTATCTGTTTACATTGCCACAAAAATGATAGAAGAAAACAAAGCGATAACCAGAAAGGCTGTGATCATCAGGAGCCTTATAACACGATTGATATCCATAAGTTCAGGGTCAGGAAACTCTGTCCCGAGCCAGGGCTTTTCCTTTAGCCCTTCAGGATATCTTACAGGCCCCCCAAGCCTTGACCTGATGGCCCCTGCCACAAAGCTTTCTGAATGGGCGGAGTTTGGAGAATCGTGTTTAAGCCTGTCACGCAAAGAGATCTTTAACCCGTATACAGGGTGTAATCCTGAAAAGAAAGCGCCAAAGAAAAGCTGTATCAGAGATAGTCGCGCAGGGATAAAGTTCATAATATCATCCAGCCTTGCGCCTGCCCAGCCTATATCTATCAATTCCTCTGTCTTGTGACCCACCATTGAGTCAAGTGTGGATGCTACCTTGAACGTAATAAGTAGGACAATGCCGGAAAAGGCAGGGTCAATATCAGCATAAATAGCGATCATGCACCCTGTGCAAAACCAGAAAACAGGGGAGAGAAACCCGTCTACAAAATTTTCAGCCAGTGTCTCAATGGCAGCGCGTATGACACCCTTTTCATCGAGTGAATTCACATCACGGCCAACAATCATGGCAACAGATTCCCTTGCCTTTAAAAGGTTATTATTCTTGAGCGCCTCAGTAACAGGTTGACAGTGGTTGAAGAGGTCTTTAAGTGCAATGAGTGAATATACAAAATAGATGTTCACGAGTATGGCTAAAGTTTGATGCACAAGATCAAAAAGCATTATTAATATGGCATAGACTGAAACGGAAATGAGGATTGTCAGCATGGCAAGAAGCACCCCGCTGAACCTCATATTCAGCGATCTGCCTTTAAAAAAATGATGCAGCAGGTCTATCAGGTTTCCAATGATTCTTACAGGGTGATACCTGTAGTTTGGGTCACCCAGTATTAGGTCAAATATAAAACCTGAAATCAGTATTATGGCCGGAGTATAATGCTCCATATTAATCTCATTTTCCGAAGGATAATAAAAGGGATATCAGCCTGTCATTCTCTTTATCTGAGCGGATCCCAAACCTGAAAAAGTTGTCCTCAAGCCCCCTGAAATTTCTGCAATCCCTTATATAGATACCATTTTCAAGCAGATATTTTATAAGGTCATCAAGCTTTTCTGTCTTTCGCCATCTGCATAAAAAGAAGTTTGCGCAGGAAGGGAACACCTCTATGCCATCCATCTCTTTCAGTATGTTGAACAGCCTCTCCCTTTCAGCGGTCAGGTATTTCAGGGTGGCTGCCTCATAATCGTCACAATCCTTTAAAAGAAGGGCCACCTTTTCGGCTATGCCATTAACAGTCCAAGGCTCTTTGTATTCATTTAACAGCCCTATTGTATCCCTGTGGCCTATTACACCACCCATGCGAAGCCCAGCAATAGAGTAGAACTTTGTAAATGAATGGATAATTATCAGATTTGGATATCTGTTACATGAAATAAGGCTTTCATCCTTCCAGTTATCAACAAACTGTATGAATGCCTCATCAATTATAAAATATTTATCAGGATATTTTTCTCTAAGGTAAATTATTGTATCCCGCTTAAACATGCCTGAGGTCGGGTTATTGGGGCGGCCCACCCAGATGGCATCAACATCATTAATAACAGTCTCAAGCTCCATTGCTGAAGGCAATGCAAAATTATTCTCTGGCTTAAGCGGATAGGTTATGACCTCGGCCCCGGCCAGTATAGAGGCCCTTTCATAGTCATAAAATGATGGGGCAGGGATAAGCACCTTTTTGAATCTTAGCGCACGCGGTATCAGGTAAATAAGTTCAGTTGACCCGTTACCTGCAAGAAATTCGCAGGGCTCAACGCCTGTCTTATGTTTATAAAAATCAGTTATCCCTTCCCCATTAATACTGGGATAATCCTGAACAGTATTAACAAGGCTGTGCCAGTTTTCAGTTATTATATCAGGCATGCCAATAGGATTAAGATTTACGCTGAAATCTATTATCTTTGTTTCAGGCAGATTAAGCCTTGCCAGATCAGCAAGGGGGTTTCCGCCATGTTTGTGTTCAGTTGTCATATATTATTACCGCATTACATCGTAGGGGCGAACCTGCGTGTTCGACCGTGTTTTTTCAGATCCAGGATTAGGGCGAATACGAAGGTTCGGGCAGGCACGCAGGTCTGCCCCTACATATTTTACATCAAAGGATCATTTTACCCGGAACTGCTATTATCATCAGAAGCACAACCTCTATAATCTCATTTGATGCCCCTAACAAATCACCTGTTACCCCGTTGAACTGCCGCCTGAACATACCCTTTAAAAAAAGGGTAATTGCGAATGCTAAAAGAAAAAACACTATGCCTGTTAATCCAAAACATACGCATACGATGATAGCAGCTACATGCGAAATAATACGGTGGCTGTTAGTTGCGTTTTTAATAAACACCCCTGCCATCCCCTGTTCGCTTCTGGCATAGGGCATGGTGGTCTGGAGTTCAACAAGCATATCTCTGGATATTACAGGAATAACTACCAATAAAATAAAAGAACCTGATGCAATAATCCGCTCAAATGCAACAAGCCTGAAGATGATACCCAGGACAAGGGCCATTACCCCGAACGCCCCAACAGATGAATCCTTCATGATGGCAAGCCGCCTCTCCCTGCCGAACCCGCCAATGGAATCTGCCCAGTCAGCAAGGCCGTCCATGTGCAAACCCCTGGTAAGCCATATTAATAGAATAGAAAGTATAACAGCACAGCCCCATGACCATTTATCAAATGGCAAGAGACCCCACAGATATGAGATCAGGTAGAGTATCAGCCCCAGCAATAACCCGACTAACGGAAACCAGGGCAATGCCGATGAAAAATCATTACCCTCCTTTCCCGGTACAGGTATTACTGTTAATGTCCTTATTGCTGTTATCAACCCTTTAAACATATTTACTTTTACTTAAGCCCCTGCCTCTATGCCGACATCATCAAATGTCGCCATTTCATTATATATACTTACTGCATCCTCTATAATCTGCATGGCGCATGCTGCCCCTGTACCCTCTCCAAGCCTCAGATCAAGATCAAGTATCGGCCTTATACCCTCTTTTTCACAGAAGATCATGTGCCCCTTTTCAGAGGACTTGTGCGAGAAGAAGAGATAATCCTTCACAGAAGGGCATATCCTCATCGCCACAAGGGCGCCTGCGCTGGATATAAACCCATCCACAATAACAACCATCCTCCTTGAGGCAGCGCCGATACACAGCCCGCAGATCCCGGCGATTTCAAGCCCGCCCACAGCCGCCAGGGTCGAGACCGGATCATCCAATAAACCGCGGTTTATTTCAAGGGCTTTTTCAATAACCTTTATCTTTAGCCTTACGCCTTCATCCTCAAGACCAGTGCCCTTGTCAGTAACCTTAGAAAGGTCTGCCGGAAGAAGCAGAGAATAGAGTGCAGAGGACGGTGTCGTATTACCGATGCCCATCTCACCTGTAGCAATCATGTTAACACCATTATTTGCTGCATTTAAAGCTATTTCAATACCTGCATTAATTGCACGTTGAGCTTCATCTATTGTCATGGCAGGGCCTTTGGCCATATTTTCGGTTGACCTTTTGATATTTTTATCTATCAGCCCATGAGCATCTTCAAGTTTTTCCTTCATACCTATATCAACCACATAGACATCAGCGCCCGCTCGTCTTGAAAGGACATTAATACCAGCGCCCCCTGCCAGGAAATTTTTTACCATAAGGGCAGTCACCTCCTGCGGGTATGCGCTTACCCCCTCTTCAACAATACCATGATCACCTACAAATACATAAACAGCCTTTTTGCCTATTACAGGTCTCTCCTCTTCAAAGATTGCAACAACCCTTGTTGCCATCTCTTCAAGATATCCGAGGCTCCTTTTTGGTTTGCTCAGGTTATCAAGCCTTGCCCAGGCCTTTGTTATCCACTCCTTTGATACTGGCTTTATCTCATTTATTATTTTTCTGTACATTTAATCTCTCCCTTTTGCCTTAAACTACTATATAGAACCCATTTCTATATTGCATTTACTGCATAGCCTTTTTATTATTTTATACCCTGATTCAGGCTCCCGGTTTTGGGCACTGACCCATGATAAAAGTTTTTGAATGGCGTTTCCTTTAGAAATAATCTGTTTGGCTGCTGAAACACCCTCCTTTAAACTATTAACCTTATCTGCCATCCATAAAACCGCACCGGCATTTAATGCCACAATATCAGACCGGCTCTTATCTCCCTTTCCTGCCAGCAGAGATAGAGCCTTAACTGCCTCAATTTCCCTGTCGGTTTCCGGCCTAATATCATTGTAATCTCCCTTTGAAAGCCCTGCCGCCTCCGGCGTTATCTCAAAATATTCTACTTTTCCATTTTTATTAAAATGGCCTATCCTTGAGTTACCGAGCGTTGAGAGTTCATCCATGCCTGCGCTCATGTCACTGTTAAACCCGTGAAACACTATCCCCTTCTCATACCCTATCCTCTGCATTACCTTGAGTGTAGGCTCAATCTGCTCAGGCGCCCCAACGCCCCTTACAGCTATCCTGGGTAATGCGGGGTTGGCCAGTGAGGCGGCAATATTAAGGGTAGTTCCGAAACGTATCTGAGACAGTATCCTTCCAAGGCCCATCGGGTGAACCTCTGCGCTTGTCCCATTAAAGAGGCCCAGGCCGCACCTTTCTATGGATTCCTTTACCTTCGCCACACTGCATTCAACATCCACACCAAGGGTTTCACACAGATCAACAGTGCCGCACTTTGAACTGATCGCCCGTGCGCCATGCCTTGCAATCGGTACATCCATGGATGAGGCAACTATAGCGGAAAGGGTACTTATGTTAAATGTCTTGAGGGTGTCCATACCCGTGCCGCAGTTTTCAACAACTGGCAAATCCCCAAGGCTGATGCTGTTTGTATCAGATTCAATGATAGCCTCAAAACAACCTACTATCTCATCATCTGTCTCACCTTTCATCCTGAGTGCAGCCAGAAATGCACCCTGCTGAAGATCAGGCTGATTCCCCTTTAATGTCTCTATCATCATCTCCTTTGCACTCTCTCTTGATATATCTTTCCCGCTCATGAGAATGGCTATCTGTTCACCAAACCACTTTAGAGATTTTTCATTATATGCCATATTCGCCTCCTAAAACTTATTGATTATCACCTTTTTAACTCTATTATTTTTTAATGCTTCTATACACTCAGCCATCTCATCCAGTGATGCAAAATGGGGTGACAGGAATGAGAGATCGATTTCTTCATTCTCTATCATCCTGACAGCATCCACAAAATCATTTGCATTGCATCCGTATGAACCGGCAAGGACAAGCTCCCTGTAATGTATTTCATTCATGTCTATATTGTTAATATCCATACCCCTGTTATTGCCTGAAAACAGGAGTGCTGAAGCTCCGGGTTTCATATAACGCCAGAAATCCCAGTTCAACCCGTCAGGACAGCAGGGGACAATAAGGTCAAAGCCCCTGACATGGTTATGAATCTTTAATGATGGTTCAATGGATTTTACATCTGCCTCTATTACCTTTGCGTTTACAGGGATCTGCCCCTCAAGCTTTCGCCTCTCCCTGTCAGCAATTACCACCTCATCAAACCCCTTTGAAAAGAGGAGCGCAGCAAAAATAGAACCAACTGAACCTGCACCGATAATGAGGGCTGATCCATTTTTTACATGCACCTTGTTCAAGGCGGAAATACAGCATGAAACCGGTTCTGCAAGGGCCATATTCTTAATATGACTATTTCCTCCTACATGTATAAGGCTTGATATCTCACTACTGTTAAATGGCACTAACTCCCTGAATAGCCCCTCCTGATTAAAACCATATATCTTTATAGAATCACAGCGTGATGTATGGCCCTCAAGGCATTTAGAACATTTTCCGCAATAGATGCCAGGGTAGACAGCCACAACATCACCCGTTTTAAAACTTACATTGCCGGTTTCAATCACAACCCCAACGCCTTCATGGCCTGGTATCCTTGGGAGCACAAGGTCCCTGTGTCCATTGATCAGCATCTTGACATCAGTGCCGCATATGGCTGCGCTCAGCATTTTTACAATGACACCGCCGGGTGGGAGATGAGGAACAGGGATTTCCCTGATTTTAAGTTGATTCATGCCTGTGATTAAAGCTGCTTTCATTATTTACCTTTTAAATACCGGGTAGGCATCCCGCCTTAGCGGGACACCCCTACATTACAGGGATCATATTTTGAATACCTGTAGGGACAACCCCCTGTGGTTGCCCACAATAAAAAAAAAGGGTTCCGAAAGGTATGATAACCCTCCGGAACCCTTTACCATCAAGTTCCTATATTCCAGTCATTCAACTCGTCTTCTGACTTCCCCTTACCTTCAGGCTGTCTTCCCATTTTGATAAATCAAAACAGTGACTGCTAAATGCCTGAAGGCGTTCTACGGGGTCACAGCGGCGGGACCGTTCCCGGTTTTCACGGGATTCCGTATGAAGAATGACTGTTTTTATGCCACCTTATCACAGTATTTGAGCTTATTCTATCATGCCCGGTTTCCAGCCTGTAAAAGCAGGCGCAAGGCACAGGGCTCAGGGTGCAAGGTGATTTTTAAAATCAATTATATTTTAACTATATAAGATGTCATATTTTGTCAATTTTATTTTTATATGTCAGATTGATTTTCCTTGTGCCTTGTGCCTTGCGCCCATAGCCCTGCGCCCTTATTCACATTTCCTTTGACACCCATTGATTATCTTTCTATATTAATTTTAGTAAAATTATTTCATACTTCGAGGTAAAATCATGAGTGACTATAAAGGAAAAACCGCCTTTATCACCGGCGCTGCAAACGGGGTTGGGCTGGGCATGGCTATCGCATTTGCAAAAGAGGGCATCAACGTTATTATGAGCGACATCAGAAAGGCAGACCTTGATAAATCAGCCGAAGAGGTTAAAAAACATAACAAGAATGTGTACACCATTGCTGTTGATGTCTCAGACCGCAAGGCCATGAAAGAGGCGGCTGATGAGGCCGAAAAGTCATTCGGTAAAATCCACATCCTCTGTAATAATGCAGGTATAAATATATTTGGGCCCCTTGATCAGGCAACATTTGATGACTGGGACTGGATGTTCAATGTCTGCTTCTGGGGACAGGTAAATGGCATTGTTAATTTTCTGCCAAAGATAAAGGCGCACGGTGAAGGGGGCCATGTAGTCAATACATCCTCAATGGCGGCATTTGTAACATCTCATGGAACAGGAATCCACAGCGCAATAAAGGCAGCCATTAGAGGCATGTCTGAAACACTCTGGTACAACCTTGCCCCACAGAACATATGGGTATCCATTGTATGCCCCGGATTTGTCAATTCAAAGATAGGGAAGACTGAAGAGCTCAGGCCTGACAGGTTTAAAAACAGCGGTTACAATAAAGGTGAAGGCAAGTATTTAGACATGGAAGACCCTAAAAAATTCCCCGGCATGTCGCCCATTGAGGTTGGAGAGAGGATATTAAAGGGTATGAAAAACAGAGACCTCTTCATCTTTACCCACGCAGAGATGAAGGAGGAGGTAAAGGAAAACTTTGAGTGGATTCTCTCCTATTTCCCTGATGAAGAGATTAACCGGAAGCGTAAGGATTTTGAAAATCACAGACGAAAGGCCAATGTTGAAGATCGTCTTAAATATGACACCAGGGGAAAGATCATTCACAGGCCATAGAAAGGTATATGATCTTATTATTGAGTTAAAGCGCAATGAACAAGCTGATAACAATAAAATAGCGAGGTCTGATTATCTTAAAAGTCAGGGAGGCATTATAAAATAATATCGTGTAATGCGGTATTTATCTCCGGGAATTTAAAGCTAAACCCCTCATCCATGAGCCTCTTTGGAATAACCCTCTGGCCTTTTAATAAGACATCGCCAAACTCACCCAGAACAAATCTGAGCATAAACCCGGGCACAGGCGGCATAACAAGGGGCTTTTTCATTGTATTGGCAATGGCCTTTGTCAATTCCCTGTTTGTCACAGGGGTTGGAGCAGTACAGTTATAGAGGCCGCTCAAGCCTCTATTCTCTATCTGATAGATAAAAATATTAATAAGGTCATGGAGGTGTATCCATGAAAAATATTGTTTGCCATTACCGAGCCTGCTTCCAAGCCAGTATCTGAAAAGAGGTATCATCATATGGATTGCGCCTCCGCCCCTGCCGAGCACAATACCAAACCGGTTTATTATTACCCTTGCCCCACAGGATAATGCATCCAGGGCAGCCTTCTCCCACTCCTTTGACAGGGATGCAAGAAAGTCATTACCGGGTGCGGCCTTTTCATCAAGCAGCTCATCATCATGAAAACCGTAATAACCCACAGCAGAAGCGCTTATCAGCAAAATATCTCTCTTTTCTTTTTTGGCCACCCCTTCAACGATATTTCTGGTAGTATCAATACGGCTTTTAATCAGGGTTTCTTTATAGGACGGTGTCCATCGTTTAAATATTGAGGCGCCTGCAAGATTAATAACCACATCACATTCCATGAGTCTGTCAAGCCATGGGCCTTTTCGGGCTGGGTCACCATCAACATAGATAATATTTTTGCCATGTTCTGAATTTTTTAATGATCGGGTCAGTGCGTATACCCTGTGCCCTTTATCAGAAAGAGCGGTTGAAAGTGGTGCGCCTATAAAACCTGTGGAGCCTGTTATAAAGATATTCATAAGCTCTCCATTGGAGATTTATTTTCGTATGATAAAGCTGGAACGAACTGTGCTTGCGCAAAAATATCTTTTTGAGAAATTCTCAACCCTCTCTATATCAAACTCTTTAGATGAAAAGATATTTAGATAAACTGCCCTGTATTCCCTTGAAAAATGACCAGTAACTGAACCCTCTTCTGAAAACTGAATAATAGAAAAGAGCCTGCCCTTTTCAATACCTTCATCCGAACAGGAGAATATTGGTTCTCCCAATTTCTTCATGCCTGATTCATCAAACAATTCGCCTGGAAAACCCCTTATCAAACCAATATTAGATATGGTATCGCTGCTGCATCCATAAAGGTCAAGCACCAGTTCACGACCAAATACAACAGGCGATAACGGCACCCTGTTTTTCCTTTTTTTAACTGTAGTTAATGTCATAAAAGGCGTTCATTTAAAAAACCCGGCATATAAAAGGCCCCAAGGTGTATGCCGGGGTTATAATAATTGGTTTTAATCCCTGCAGAGGCGATCTGTTTCTCAATTGAACCAAGGTCTGTTTTGCATGGATCGACTGTATCAGAGCAGAACATCGCAGAGAAAAACCCTCCAATATAGGTTGGTATGGCAAACAGATATGGCCTTACAGTCTGAAAGATATCTTTTAGAAGAATAAATGAGTCCCTCTGTTCATCAGGCTGCATATGAATAGAACCTGTCTGGCATACCATAATGCCATCAGGAGAGAGAAGATCGTGGATATTGCTGTAAAATTCCTTTGAGAAAAGGACTGTTGCTGGGCCGATCGGATCAGAGGAGTCTACTATGACAACATCATATTTTTCATCTGTCTCTTTCACAAATCTGGCGCCATCAGCAATTACAATATTGGCCCTTTTATCATCAAATGCCCCCTTGCTTATCATCGGCATGTACTCTTTGCAGATATTTATCACGGCAGGGTCTATCTCAACGATTATTGCCTTCTTAACAGAACTGTGTCTTAAAACCTCTCTCAGTATACCGCCGTCTCCCCCTCCGATTATAAGCGCCTTTTCAGGCCCCGGGTGAGAAAAAAGCGGTATATGAGAGATCATCTCATGATATATAAACTCATCCTTTTCCGTAGCCTGAACAATCCCGTCCAGTAAGAGCATCCTGCCATACAGGGTTGATTCTACAACCTTTGCATGCTGGAACGTGGTATTGCTTTCATGAAGCACGGATTTTATCCTGTAATGGGTTTCGATATCCATCCATCTTTCAATTACCCATTCCTGATCCAGGGTCATGATGCGATGATTCCCCTCCTGATCTCCTGTACATCGATCCTGTAAGGCTTGAATTCATCCTTGATAACAGGGATTGCCAGATGAGGATTTATAGTCCCGCATACAAAAAGATCAAGCGCCGCATAATCATATTCCGGCCACGTATGGATACTTAAATGAGATTCCTGAAGGATAGCCACACCGGATATTCCGCCATTTGGCGTGAAGACGTGAAGGTCAATACCGAGCATTGTTGCTCCACAGGTATTGATCGCTTTAATAAAGATTTCCCGGATCCGGTTGGAGTCATCCAGGAAATGCTTTGTCCAGAGTTCAATAAGGAGATGAACCCCGGTGTATTTCACGTCACCGTCTTGACAGCAAAATTCTCTTGCATATGAATAATCTTTGTTTAATGTTATGTTCTTCATCTATACCCATAAAAACTCCTTTTCCTTTTATTTTTACCTGAAATAAAGTTGCTTCTACTTCAGGTACAATAAAACAAGGTAATTCAATTAAACCAAACTGATTAAAAATGCAATAAAAAAATACAGGTAACACCTTTTAGAACATGTTTTTAATAAAGAGCTGTTGAATAAAAGGAATATTAATATTATATTTTCCAACTGTATATTTAAAATTATAATACTAAGTTATTTCTATTTATATTTATTTAATATTTGTCTATCAACCCATCAAATGTGGAGGTATAAAAATGGCAAAAAAACTGCTGATAATCGGTGGGGTAGCAGGAGGGGCTACAGCGGCATCCAGGGCAAGAAGGTTAGATGAAACAGCAGAGATTATCCTTTTTGAAAGGGGCGAATATATCTCTTTTGCCAACTGCGGCCTGCCCTATTATGTCGGTAACATTATAAAGCAGAGAGAAAACCTTCTTGTAACAACAGCCGCCGCATTCAGCGCAAGATATAATATTGATATCAGACTTTTTTCAGAGGTTACAGAGATAAACCGCCTGAAAAAGGAGGTCACTGTAAAAGAGCTGAAAACAGGAAGAAGCTACACTGAAAGATATGACAAGATCATCCTGTCACCTGGGGCAGAACCCATTAAGCCACCAATTGAGGGCATCAACCTTGAAAATATCTTTAGCCTCAGGAGTGTGCCCGATTCTGACAGAATAAAGGCATATGTAGATGATAAAATGCCGAAATCAGCAGTTATTGTGGGAGGCGGTTTTATTGGCCTTGAGATGGCAGAAAACCTTGCTTACAGAGGCGTAAAGGTTACGATTATTGAAATGCTTGATCAGGTAATGGCGCCAATCGATTATGAGATGGCTGCTATTGTGCATGCCCATTTAAAGGAAAAGGGGGTAACCCTGCTCCTGGGTGATGGGGTAAAATCCTTCTCAAAGGCAGAGAGCCGCATAAAGGTTATAACCGGTAAAGGAGCCGAAACCCTGTGCGATATGGTAATCCTTTCCATTGGTATCAGACCTGAAAACAGGCTTGCTAAAGAGGCATGCCTTGATATCGGAAAACGCGGTGGGATAGTTGTGGATTCAGGCATGAGGACATCAGATCCTGATATTTTTGCGGTTGGTGATGCTGTAGAGATCAGGGATTTTATATCAGGCATTTCTGTAATGACTGCCCTGGCAGGGCCTGCCAACAAGCAGGCAAGGATAGCGGCAGACAATGCAATGGGGCGGAATGCAATATTCCGAGGAACCATTGGGACTGCTGCTGCAAAGGTATTTGATCTGACCGTCGCATCAACTGGTTATAATGAAAAGACACTGAAACAGTATAACATCCCCTATCTGACAAGCTATACGCACTCAAACTCCCATGCGGGCTATTACCCTGATGCAAAGATGATGGCAATAAAGCTCATATTTTCGCCCGGAAGCGGGAAGATACTGGGCGCACAGATAATTGGAGGTGAAGGGGTTGATAAGAGGATAGATGTAATAGCCACTGCCATCCACGGCTCCATGAGTGTGCATGACCTTGAGGAGCTGGAGCTTGCCTATGCCCCGCCCTATTCCTCTGCAAAGGACCCTGTTAATGTTGCTGGTTTTGTAGCGGCCAACATACTTAAGGGTGATGTAACCACAATCAACTGGGACGCATTAAAAGATATTGACCAAGCAAATGAGGTTCTTATAGACCTGAGGGATAAAAATGAGTTAAATGAATCGGGATTTATTAAAGGCTCTTTGAATATACCCCTTAATGAACTGAGGGGCAGGCTCCATGAACTGGACAGGTCAAAAGTATATATCCCCTATTGCGCCATAGGCCTGAGGGGGTACCTGGGTCACAGGATACTTGTCCAGAACGGCTTTAAATCAAGGAACCTGAGCGGCGGATACAAGACCTACAGTGTAACTGCAAATTAGTCTCCATCCGGAAAGAGAGAAATTCTGGATGGGGCTTTCAGTTGTCAGCTAACGCTTTGGTTTAAAAGTCTTTTGCTAATCCGCCGGCGCACAAGGCTATGGCGGGACAGGAAGCTGAATGCTGATGGCTGACCGCTTGCCTGTTCTTCGCAGTAGCTCTGCTATGAAGGGTGGAAATCCAAAAACGACAGTTACTGGATGGACACTACCTAAGTATAAATAACCACGGAGAGCAGGGAGAACACGGAACAGGATTTAAAAAATTGACTCTCAGTGACCTCCGTTTTCTCCGTGGTAAAAAAACGTTTAATATTTAAATCTGTGTTTATTTATTCCTGGAGATATATTTTATGGCATCTGAAATTCATGAACTGGCTGGGAAACCGGCACCCGAATCACTGCTTATTGCACCTGATAAACTTACATCTGCCTATTATCATAATAATATTAACGGCCCTATTTCTTTCGGGACATCAGGCCACAGAGGATCATCCCTTAAAGGTACATTTAACGAACTTCATATATCAGCAACATCACAGGCCATATGTGAATACCGGAGATCAAAGGGTATTAACGGCCCTCTTTTTATGGGTTTTGACCCCCATACGCTCTCCATGCCTGCATTCAGGACAGCCCTTGAGGTGTTTGCCGCAAACGATGTACCAACTGTTATTCATAAAAATGGCCAGTTCACACCAACCCCTGTAATCTCATTCCTTATACTTGAACATAATAAAAAGGATAAACAGCACCAGGCAGATGGCGTTGTTGTTACTCCGTCACACAATCCGCCTCAGGATGGCGGATTCAAGTATAATCCGCCTAGCGGCGGCCCTGCTGACGTGGATGCCACAGACTGGATACAATCAAGGGCTAACGAGCTTTTAAAAGTCAAAGGAACCGGAATAAAAAGGCTCCCTTATGAAAAGGCCTGCAAAAAAGAGAATGTGCATGAGCAGGATTTCATAATGCCATTTATCAGGTCATTATCCGATGTTGTTGATATGAAACTGATAAAGGATGCAGCCATCAGGATCGGCGCTGACCCAATGGGGGGCGCTGGCACAGATTTCTGGCAGCCATTGGCAGAACGCTACGGCCTTGATATAGATGTGGTCAATAAAAAGACAGATCCGAAATTCAGCTTCATGACCCTTGATTCGGATGGTGAGATCAGGATGGACTGCTCCTCTCCCTATGCAATGGCAGGTCTTATTGCCATGTCAGATAAATATGATATTGCATGGGGCAATGATCCTGATTTTGACAGGCACGGTATTGTATGCCCTGATGGCCTCATGAACCCCAATCACTATCTTTCTGTTGCCATCTGGTACCTCCTTAAAAACAGGGCGGGCTGGAATAAGGATATCACCATAGGCAAGACCCTTGTAAGCAGCAGCATGATTGACAGGGTTGTTAATGCCTCAGGCAAGGGTTTATATGAAGTGCCTGTGGGCTTTAAATGGTTTGTTAAGGGGCTGCTTGATGGAGAAGTTGCTTTTGGCGGTGAAGAGAGCGCAGGCGCAACCTTTTTAAGGATGGATGGGTCAACTTGGACGACAGATAAGGATGGCTTCTGCATGACCCTTCTGGCAGCGGAGATACTCGCAAAAACAGGGAAATGCCCCTCTGATATTTATAAAAATATCCTTATTCCCGCACACGGCGAATCCTATTATAAGAGAGAAGACTGCTCCATATCTGATGAACAGAAAAGGGTGTTAAAGGGGCTCAAACCTGAAGATATCAAAACAGATAAACTGGCCGGTAAAAAGATCATTGAGGTTTTAACCAGGGCGCCAGGCAACAATGCCTTAATAGGCGGGGTCAAGGTGTCACTTGAAGGCGGCTCATGGTTTGCCATAAGGCCGTCAGGCACAGAGCCCAGGATGAAGATATATATAGAGAGCTTTGAGGGCAAAGGGCTCTGGCAGAGGATCCATGATGAGGCCCTGCCTATTATATTCGGCAATAATGGCTTATAGTCATTTAACTTCAATTTATATTGCTAATAATTATAGATAGGCAGATATGATAAGACACTTGAATAAAACAACAACTGTTGCATTGATTTTATGCCTTACGCTGTTAGTTTCCATCTCATGTTTTGGTCGTTCCATAAAAACATCCCTTGATAAAAATAATGAACCCCGGATTCATAGTTTAAGTCCTTCAGAAGAAGATAAACTTTATCAGGACATCAGCAATGAAGAAATAAGGCTCACAAAAGAGCTGAAAAAGCTCAATTCATTATCAAAAGAGCTTGAATCTTTAAAAGCAGAAATGGAGGAGATGAGGGCGAACTCAAAGGTATGGTCAATGGACTATTTCCCGCCAGAAGAGCATGACAGGATAGAAAATATCCTTTTCAGGTATCTCATGATCAGAAACACCCTCTGGGATGTAATCTCTTTTTGCAAGGATTATAGGGATCATTTCACAACCCCTGAAACCCAGACAAAGGGGTTTATTATCGGCTACAGCGCAGGGCTGCACCTGACATCATACACCTCACTGCTTGTAACCACATTCATTGATGAATCTGCTGGCAGTCGTAAACTTAATGAGGCATATCCGAGGTCTGAGATAAAGGCTGGCACATACGATATGCTTTTATCAAGCCTCACCTCTATTGATCACATGGAGGCAATAAAGGTCGCCTGGGTGCTGTTCAATAATGAAAAGGCTGATGCCTCCTCAGTGTTTTACGCTATCTACAATGCTGACCCAGAATATCAGGCAGTAATTGACCGGATAGGTGATCTCTATAAAGAGTCAGATGAGAGAATCACATATATCCTTAAAAAGAAATCCCTGCTCTTCCCTAAAACAGTCAATAGTCTAAGGAATTCTGTAATCTTGACACTGGCAGAGACCATGAAGGATAAGGTAGGTGATAAGGGGTTGAAGCAGTTGAAGAGGCTCATGAATATTCAGTAATTCATTTTTTATTGGCTTATTAAATCAATTTGGGCTTATTATTGCCCTGTAACCTGTTAATGACAAGGAGGATTAAATGGCAAACATCGATTATGAAAAATTAATAGCCCGTTTCCCGGATGGAGAGGTGATCCCGGCGATCATGAACCGGCAAATCCCGAGTATGACAATGATAAGCGACAATCTCATACCAGGGTCTAATAATTACATGGAGGGCGGATGGATTTATGACATACCGGAGCCGAATCCAGGGGTATTTGAGATGAACCACCGGAGATTTGATGAACTGGTAATGCTGATAGGCAGTGACCCTGATAACCCTGAATACCTCGGGGCGGAGATTGACTTTTATGTGGCAGGGCAGCCAGTGACCATCAACAGGACATCCGCTATGTTTATTCCCAAAGGCATACCTCATGGCCCGCTCCATTATAAAAGGGTATTCGGAAAAAGACCCAACATCAAACCTCATTTTATGACCGGCATCATGATAGGGGTTGGAAACCTTAAGGAGGCATGGGGGGACAGCGGGGTTGCAGAGGCAAAGAAGGAGTTTCCGGTAAAGGCCGATAATGACAAGAGGGACTATTCACTTCTGGGGCCTAAAAAATATCTCTTTGAGGTTGGGCAGGGGCTCAAAAACCGTAAAAGCCTTACGCTTATGAGCAGCGCCCTTGTACCTGAGGCATACTCATATATTAACCTAAGCTGGATAACAGGTATACCTGAAACAGACCCAAAAGAACACGCTCATGATTATGATGAACTTCTGGTACATCTTGGAGGCAACCCGTTCAGGCCAAATGACCTTGGGGCAGAGATAGAATTTGAACTCGGGGGGAAACAGTATACAGTTAACTCAACCTCTTCAGTATGGCTGCCAAAGGGTGTAAAGATGGGGCCAATGAAATGGAAAAATTTCAGGCACCCTCATATTGAACTCTCTATTATCTTTAATTGCGGTGACAAAGAAAAGATATATGGTGATATGAAATAGAGGAATCCCTTGAATCAACAGCATGGGGTTTTCCCCCCACGCCTCGTAGATACTATGTGGATCACTTGGAAGCTAATTGGTATGATTTTACTTTTTA
>CAZXUA010000074.1:0-21042 GCA_964643755.1 uncultured Desulfatiglans sp.
ACTCGTGGTATTTTCTACTCTTTTTTTGCCCTGCGCAGGCTTGCCGAAAGGACACAATTAATGCCAACATTTTTTAACTTTCGTTTTACCATTGGCCTGTAAACTAGCTTATTATATAATACCGATATTGTTCTCAAGTTGTTTTCACCTCAATATTTCTTAAGTGATCAAGTTCATAAAACGTATATAATGTTCCAATAAGCAACCAAAACATTTGAGCCAACTGGAAACGGTTTATATAGCTATTACTCACAAAATTCATTACCATTACTGAGGCAACCACTCCAATATAATAAATCTTAAGTTTTTTTGATATTTTAAATACTATAATGTCTCGAATAATAAGAATTATTAAAACAAGATAGAAAAACAGACCCAAAAGACCAAGAGTCATAAGAAGTGTTAAAAAATCATTGTGAGAACTAAATACAAAACCACTATTTGATTCTAAATTTTTATTTTCGTTACCAAGCCCAATACCAATAATTTTTTCCTCTATAGAGTATTTATTTATAAATACATCCAAATTATTCTTCCATATCATTGTCCGCCCGCTACTAGCTTTATCCAAGTTTTCCTTATCTCTAATGCTCATCTTCTCTGTCTGCCAAAAAATGTTTTGTATATAGGTAATAAAAAATAATGAACAAAAAATGATTAATGTAATCGAGACTATTTTTGTTTTAAAATTTTGAACCATTAAATAAAAAGACCAAAAACATATTAAACCTAAAAAAACTGTTCTAACAGAAGCTTTATAGGCACAATAAAAAGAAATTATAAGGAGAATAAAATTAATAAGTTGATATATTTTATTTTTTTGATTTATAGCAAAATAAAAAAAGGAATAAACAAAAGAAAAAAAGCACATTGTGTGCGCCATCGAATGTACACCTGAAAAACCTCCACTATAGCGCTCTATTGTAGTTTGATAAACTACCTGCTGGAGGGTATCGCCAAATAAAATATTATAAAGGCTATATAATATTGCAACTGAAAATCCTAAAATAAAAAATATTGCTATAATTTCTAACTGTTTTCGGCTAGAAACAGCTACTCGAATTAAATAAAAAGAAAGAAATGGTAGGATAACTCTACTTACTTCTCTAATACTTGATCCCCAACTGTAACTTACTAAAATATAAAGGCTAAATATTATAATAGTTAAAGATAATTTATCATAGCTTAATTTATCTATCCTCAATAATATCATAATTAAAAAAAGATAACTAAATGATATTCCAAATAGTTCAAGTAAATTGAGACCAGCAAAAGAAATACCAGTTATTAGCAAGGATACAGGTCTTAGCATAATAAATAAAACCAATACACTAAGACATATTTTCTGGTTTAGTGGTATCGGCTGTAAGTCAAACTTTTCAGACGGATAATTTATTTTTTCAAAATAGTACAGGGTATTTCTCCATTAAATATTTTTTCACTAAATAACGATTTAAATAGAATTCTGAAATTGAAGATATTGTGATTGCAAAAACAGCACCGTATAATTGAAATTTTTTATATAGAATAATGAAAAGTATAATTGCGAAAAAAGTCACAACAATAGAAACAATTGCTATGGGCCTGGTTTTTTTTAACCCTTGTATAATCCCTTTATTTATCATCGAAATAATTTTAAACGGGAAGGATAGAAATAATATGGTTATATAATTTGGCACATCCAAATAAACGTCATTTCGAAAAATGTACATCACAGCATTTTGTTTATATGGCAAAATAAGGATTATAAAAATAACAACCAATGAAATGGATAAAAGGACACAAAATTCTTTATTGCCGGGTAGAGCGATACTTACACCTCTTGCTGTATACTTTGCTGTCTGGGGTATTAAAACAGTGGTAATGGCACCAAAAAACATTTGAAAAAGGCTATAAATAAAAATGACTATATTAAAGATTGCAAGATCTTTTAAAGAAAAACGTGCTAATATAAATGTCGAAATTAGAAATAGTCCGGAACTAAAAAGGTCTGTAACACAAATCCATTTTGAATAATTTAATAGTTTTTTTAATGAATTAAAATCAAAATTGTAATCCCATTTAAAAACTGATGGATTTTTATTATAAATATATATACTTGCTATAACTAAAGGTGGAATGAAGGCAAGGGAATAAAAGATCAGGATATTCCCTAAACCCAATGATTCCATTATAATAATTACCACTATTGATAATAGTCTAAAAAGTCCTGTGGCAGACTCAACTATAGCTGCCGCGAAAAAATTGCTATACCCCTTAAACAGTCCATCTGAAAGGATTAAAAAAGAATAAAGTATTAACCCGCTAAAAAAGAATACTTTCGTAAGCAAATTAATTGGAATACCTTTTGTTAATAAAATTGAAACTATAATACTAATAAAAGAAAAAAATATTACTATAGTAATCGCTGTTTTAAAATTGTTACTTACTGTCGCTTCTTCCCCTTTTTCCACAAGTTCACTCGTGAAATTAGAAATGGCTGAAGAAAGATTAAAGTGAGTAAATACTAAAACCCAAGAAAAAGTGGTGGTTAGGAGGGCAAAATTTGCATAACTTTCAACACTCAACCCTCTAATAATTATGAGCCGATATGCTAGAATTAACAATTTAGAAATTACCATGCTGCTAAGGGTAATCTTTAAATACTTAAAAGTTTCTCTCCACATACTCAGTTTTTATCCACCATTTCTTTTATTATTTTAATTTGCTGCTGGTTCAAGGATGAATACCAATAAACCCCAAAGCTTTTACTATAGCGAGTATAAATGGTATCTAATAACTGCCGAATGCGGTCGCTATCTCTTGAAACAATGTTGTTATTTATTTTATCGTAGTTGCCAATTAAAAGTATTAATTTCTCTGGATTTTTCAGTTCTTTTTTAACTTTAGCAAACATTTGAAAATCAGGAGTGTACCGATAGTCCATACTAAATATTAAATCAATAATACCTTTATTTGCCCAAATTATTTCTTGTCTGCCTTCAATACTGGGGGTTTCATCATTAGGCCGTGGATGACCGCATACACTCAAAATGATTTGAGATTTCTTTTTTTTAACTCCCTTATAGATTTCTTCAACAATATTCTCCACTGCTGCATCCTGCCATCTCTGCACATTAGGATCTAGCCCCCCATTTTTTGAATTCTGCTGCAAATCGTTTAATAAATCTCTTCCCGTCATCTCTTTATAATTTTTTTGACAATAATTTGATCTGCATATTCCCATTGTCCTTATATAGTCTAAAACAACTCCATCAATCTCATATCGATCTACAACATCTAATACAAGTTTGACTATGAACTCTCTAAAATTTGAGTTGTGAATATTAAATGAATTATTTGGCTCTCCTTGCCCATAATATTTTTTCAAAAAGTCTCGTTGTCGTAAAGTAATAGTAAACCATGGGTGGATTTTTATGTTGTTCTGGTGTGCAATGCTGATTAATCTTTCTAGCGGATCTACTCCAATTTTTACGATTCCAGTTTCTTGAATTTCTTTTTTGGAAAAATAGCGTGTCCCTTGGCCATGCCATATACAAGGGACATAGGTGTTAAACCCTGCATCAACAACTTTTTTTATTGCTTCATTAGCGCCTTTCTCGGTCATCCATTCTGTTGATTCATCAAATAAAGCACGAATAGGTTGGTTCAATTTTTTTAATATTTTTAAACCTTGATACCCATGAACAGAAAATAACTGATATACCTCAGAATCATTCAATGCTTTTCTAGATAAGTAAATTTCATCAAAATCGCAATCAGCCCAACGGTTTTTTTCTAAGGGATTAAAGGAATCACTCCCAAAAAATAATCTATCGATTGATTGATTATCATCCCATTCAAAATTGTACCCTTCAACGATTTTATGCCCGTTATAATAAAGTCTTATAAAACCGTTTTTTCCTTTTCTCCAAGTGCATACTAAGTTAATCCATTCTTTTTTATTGTAATCAATTTTTATCTGCGTTTTGGTACTATAAGAATTATTAAAAATAAAATAGGTGAATTCTGAGCCACCAGAATGTTCCCACCACCCATTAGAAATAACAAAATATGAATTCGGAGAATTCCTCCAATTTCCTGATACGAACGTGTGTGATTTATTCGAATTATTACCCCAGTGTGGCCGCACACAAAATGCTAGAGTTCCTTCCTGGGGATTAAAAAATCCACCTGTTTCAAGAATAAAATAACCTCCTTCTTTAACAGTAAGTGCATTACCTGAAACACCATCTGAAGTAATTTCGCATTTTTTATTTTTACATTGAATACTAACAGGAGTTTGGTTTTTAATAATTTCATCCTGATCGAATCCTATCAAAAGAACGTCATCATTCCATAAATTGAATAATTCTTCTGCATGTAGCATGGCAGGGAAGACTGTAATTAAGAAAAAAACCTTGAGTAAACTTTTTAAATAATGTACTGGGATGTACTTTAGTATTTTATTAACTTTTACCATTTTTGGTTGATTCGGATTGATTCTAAGTTCAAGGGAAAAATTAGGCTTTAGACTTTAGGCTAATGGCTATAGGTAATAGGTAATGGGTTATGGGTTAAGAATATAAGTTCAAGGCTGAAAGCTAAAAGGGACTTAATTCAAGATTTAAGATTTAAGATTCAAAATTTAACTTACATGTAAAGGACTTAAACCTTCACAACTTAAAAACATCTGTTGTTTTCACCTGACTTACACTCTCCATTAATTCAATCCCGCCTTTTTTGAATCATCAGCGGATAACATGGATTTTATATCTACAAGGAGGCCCCTGTGGATAATCTTCTCTGCATAGTCCTTTGCTGAAAAACCTTTATAGAAGTTGTGACTCACTGCAAGTATTATTGCATCCAGGTTACGCATCTCTTCCCATTGGGTAAGATCAATATTGTAATACTTTTTTGCCTCATCCTTGTCCGCAACGGGGTCATGTATGAGAACCTCAACACCGTATGTTCTGAGTTCTCCTATTATATCGATAACCTTTGTGTTTCTTAAATCAGGGCAGTTCTCCTTGAAGGTAAGTCCCAATATGCCGACCCTGCTCCCCTTTATGCCCTGGCCCTCATTTATCATCATCTTTACTGTCTTCTGTGCAATAAACTGGCCCATGTTATCGTTGATTCTTCTTCCGGCAAGTATCACCTCCGGATGATACCCGGCTATCTCGGCCCTGTAAGTGAGGTAGTAGGGGTCAACACCTATGCAGTGGCCACCTACGAGGCCTGGCCTGAAGGGCAGAAAGTTCCATTTTGATCCTGCTGCCTCCAGCACGTTGGTTGTGTCTATTCCCAGTCTGTCAAAGATAATGGCAAGCTCGTTTATAAGGGTGATGTTAAGGTCCCTCTGAGTATTTTCTATTACCTTTGCTGCCTCTGCCTCCTTTATGCTTGCAGCTTTATAAACGCCTGCCTTGATTATGGAACCATACAGCTCTGCCAAGGCTTCCAGCGTTTTGTCATCGTCCCCTGATACTACTTTTATGGTACTCTTTAATGTATGCTCTTTGTCACCGGGATTGATCCGCTCGGGTGAGTAACCCATATGAAAATCCTTTTTCCATTTCAGGCCGGATTGCTTTTCTATGATGGGTACACATACCTCTTCTGAAACGCCAGGGTATACTGTTGATTTAAATACAACTGTCGCCCCTGTTTTAATATATTTTCCCACCGTTTCAGAGGCACTGATAACAGGCGTCAGGTCTGGCTGGCGTACATTGCCTATGGGTGTGGGCACGGCAACAATTATAAAGTCCGCTTCATTCAGGGCCTTGCCGTCTGATGTAAAGCTGATATGCTTAGCGGCATTAAAATCCTCATCACCCGCCTCACCGGTTTTATCAATGGAATTACAAAGGTCATTAATCCTTTTTTCATTAAGGTCAAAACCGATGGTTTTGTATTTTTCACCAAATGCCAGGGCAAGGGGAAGCCCTACATATCCGAGGCCAATTATTCCGATAGTTTTATTTTTTATGGTCATAGTTATATCAGCAGAAATCATTCTCCATTTAATACAAGATTGAAGATTTAAGGTTGAAGATTCAAAGTTCAAGGGACAATAGGCTTTAGGCTAAGGGCTATAAGTAATGGGTTAAGTAATAAAGCTGAAAGTAGTAAGCTCAAAGCAATAACGAGAGTTATGGGAAGAATATAAGCTCAAAACTTCCGGCTTCGTTATTAACTACGCCTGACAAGCAAAGGTGAAATAGTAAAAAAATTGAACATAGTGAATAAAGTTAGTTGTTCTAAATAAATGGATTGATGACTTTAATCCCTCTGATAATCTGCCCATTGTTAAGATATTCAGTCCATATCATTTCACATAATGCCTTTTCTCCTGCGATAAGCATAAGTGCATCCCAGAATGAAACCTTTTGGAGGATACTGCAATCAATAGCGTCTTTTATCATTTCGAGTGTGATAACGACTGTCTCATAATTATTAAATGCATGCACCATCTCCTTTGCCAGTAATGGGTCTACACCCAGTTTCCTGGTAGCGGCAACATAGAATTCCTGTAATACCTGTGTTGAAATAACACCAGAATTTTCCAATGCTGCTTTTTTTAATAATTCTCTAGCCTGTTTCTGCTTTTCAGGAGCATGCCTATCCAGGCTGTATATAAGGATATTGGTATCTATGAATATTTTAGATATCGTAAAGATCTGATCGATTCCACTTTTTTCCTTTTGAATCACCTTGAGCCTTATCCATCAGTCTTTCGCATTCTTCAAACCACTCGTCCGCATCCCTTGAATCTTTCCATATACCACAAAGACCGCTGCCATTAATCAATGAGTCTTTTAAATCGACATTAATGTCTTCTTCCTCATCGCTTTTTTCAATCTCCACAAAAGGCAGTTCCTTAAGCAGGTTAAAGACGATAACAGCCTTATCTGCTTCTTTTATTTTTATCTGTAATCGTGTCATTGCGCATGCCTCTTATTATTTTGGCTAGAATAATAACATTTAGAGTACCTAATGGCAAAATTATTTATTAAGGGGTGAAAATTAGGCTTTAGGCCATGGGTTAAGAATATATGCTCAGGGCTCAAAGCTGAAAGAAAAAATCAAACTAAAGACTACAGGCTATAGACTTTAGGAGTTGCCCAGAATAACTTTTACTATCCTCTCCGAAGCATTCCCATCCCAGAATTTTGGTTTCTGTCCAGTTTTCCAATTTCCTGCCATAATGCTTTTAAAACATGATATTATCTTTTCTTTTGAAGCGCCTGTGAGTTCGTTGGTGCCTTCTGTTACAGTAATTGGCCGCTCTGTGTTCTCTCTTATTGTAAGGCATGGGATACCAAGGGCGGTTGTCTCTTCCTGAAGCCCGCCTGAATCAGTTAACACAACCTTGCTGTCTTTCCACAGGTTTAAAAACTCCATGTATGATAATGGTTCTGTTATAATCATGGCATATGGGGTTTTTATCCCATAAATATCCATGTTTTTTCTGGTTCTGGGGTGCATTGGGAATATCAGGGGAATCTCCAGCGCAATATCTTCAAACACATCAAATATCCTTTTCAGGGTCTCCTCATCATCCACATTGGATGGCCGGTGGAGTGTCACCACCCCATAATCAGAGGCGATCTTTTTAAGAATGTCAGTAGGAAAGGAAGCTGCATCCATTTTTTCAAGTTTACTCAATTGATAATAGAGGTTATCAATCATTACATGCCCAACAAAGTGGATATTTTCTTCCTTTTTCCCCTCATTTTTCAGATTAATCACACCCTGTTCCTCTGTAACAAAAAAGAGGTCGGATATGGAATCTGTTACCATGCGGTTTATCTCTTCAGGCATTGTCAAATCAAAACTTCTTAAACCGGCCTCCACATGCCCAACTTTTATATTCATCTTCTTTGCCACTATAGTACATGCTAAAGTAGAGTTGACATCACCAACCACTATTACCATGTCCGGCTGATCCTGCTTGCATACCTTCTCAAAATCAACCATGACTTTCGCAGTCAGCTCTGCATGTGTTCCGCCGCCAGCTCCGAGATGATAATCAGGCTCTCTGATGCCAAGCTCCTTAAAAAAGACATCGCTCATGTTCGTGTCATAGTGCTGGCCTGTATGGACTATTTTATATGCTATAGCATCCGGGTGCTTATCAAACTCACGTGCAATTGGCGCAATCTTCATAAAATTGGGCCTTGCACCTGCAATAAGCATTATATTCTTTTTATCTGTATTCATATTTTTAAGGTACACTGAAAATCAAAAAATGCCACTCACCTCAGAGAGCACGGAGAACCCGGAGAAGTTTTTACATATTTTTATGAGCGCAGGCTGGACGCTCTTTCGTAATTCAGTAAGGTAAAAGTTCAAAGGGGAAATTAGGCTGTAGACTATAGGCTATTGGCTACAGGTAATAGGTTATGGGTTAAGTAATAAAGCTCAAAGCTGAAAGCAAGTATAGTTTAAAGTCATAAGCTGAAAGTTCAAAAGTGATAAGGATTATGATTAAGGGCAAGGGATTAACTAATGAACATCAAGTCCTTCACGTTTAGCCGCTTTCCGAAGGCTCTCATCAAAGCATGAAAATGCCACACGGTTTGAGAGTTCCTCACTCAATGTAATTGCCGCTGCCAGATGAATTGAATCAAATCCTCTCAGGGCATGCTTTTCAGCCAGATTACCTGCATTCCTTGTCATATCTCCGGAGAGAATCAAGACCAGATAATTGCTCCAATCCTGCTCAAAAAATTCTTTTATACGATTATATTCTTTTGGAGTGAATGCTTTTTCTCTATATCTCCGGGCAAAGGCAGCTCTTGCTTCGGCGTATGCAACGATCGAAGTCGAAACAACCTCTGAAGAGGCAACCAGTTTTTCAATGTCAATTGATTCCTTTTCTTCTACATATAATTTCACCAGACTGCTGGTGTCAAGATATGTGATCATTTTACCGCCTATCCTCAATCACGGCGCTTGAAACATTATTTCCTCTTGGAGCAATGCGTTCAGGCATGGATCTGGGTCTGCCTCCACTCCATGATGCAATTCCTCGCCGGATCAATTGATAGATTTTTTCGTCCTTTTCTTTATTCTCCATAGGCATAATTATCGCCACGCCTTTTCTTCGATCAGTAATTACGATTTTTTTACCAGCACGCACCATACCCATATATCGCCCAAGATTTTCCTTCAGTTCTCTTATGCCAACTGTTTCCAATTATTATTTCCCCCGACTGTCAATCAATGTGACCTCATTTTATTTAATGTGTCCTCATTTGTCAATGGAGATTATCATTTAAATAGGTGGACAATCCTATAATCTCCTGTCAAGTTATAAAAATAAAACAAGTTAACCCAGTTTGTTGGAAAGCGTCGAACGTGATGCTATTTCGTAATTCAGTAAGGTAAAAGCTCAAAGGCGAATGGGCTATAGACTAAAGGATTAAGGCTCAAAGCTGAAAGTTCAAAGGGGAAACCGGGCTTTAGGCTAAAGACTACAGGAGGCAGGCTCCGCCCCCTTGAAGGCGTAATTCCTTTTTCAGTAATCAGGTTTAATTGTTTTCCAACCTTAATCATAATATTCAAAGGCTAATCCATCAGGAAATTGCCTGTGTTACACTCTGTTTTTAGATGGGAATTGTTAGCTTAATATTCAGAACATATGAGAATCATACTAATGAGCAAACAACCTTGAAGATTGATTTGTTCAACATGATAAAATATTACATGGCCTTATTATAAACAGTCCCGATAAGCGGTTTATCATTTAAAAGAGTAATGGACTTTACTATATCTCTCTTTGAACTCTTTTCCGCCTCAATAACAAGCAGTATCCCATCCACCAGGGACGAGAACACTAGCGCATCAGCAGAATCAAGCAGGGAAGGGGTATCAAAGATAATGATCCTTTCATTATACCTTGCCTTCATTTCATCAATCAGCATTTTCATCCTGGGTGAACCCAGAAGCACCGTTGAATTAGCAGCAGGCCTTCCGCCCGGTAAAACAACAAGCTTTGCAATTCCAGGGTTTATCATCAATTCAGGTATCCCTGCTTCGCCCTGAATATAGTTGGAGAGCCCTTTCTCTGTTTCTATACCAAGATATTTATGGATAGAAGGATTTCTCAAATCAGCATCAACAAGCAGTACTGTCTTATCAATCTTCTGTGAAAGACTTATTGCTAGATTAATGGATGTAAGCGTTTTGCCATCTCCTCTTCCCGGGCTTGTTATTATGATACTGTTGCCCTTTTTTTCCTGGAGGATATTTATCACCTGGGTATCCAGGATTTTAAGCTGATCCGATATTACATCACCATCAGTAAGTGATACGATGCGGTTCTTTCTCAATGCCTCAAGGTCTATGATTTCCTGCCTTGTTTGTGAATATACCGGGTTTATCGCATAACCATATTCTTGTTTGTTTTTTTCGTTCATTTTATTACCTCCGGGCAGACACTTGGGTCTGCACCTACTGACTTCTGTCTTCTGACTACTGTATTTCCTAAAGCCTCTCTATCTTCCTTGACAGCTTTGCCTCAAACACCTCAACAGGCATCACAAAATTATGAAGGACAATTGCCCCGATTATAATAGCCACGATTATTGATACTGCCCATAAAATCCTTTTTTTACGTTTCGCCTGCCTGTCATCATCTGTTGTGATCATGTTAATGGAAGACAAAACAGGAAAACCCGTGAGCCTGCCAAGCTCTTCACTGGACTTTACAGAGTCATCCATGCTCTCTTTGATTGCGGCCATGCCTGTACCTGCGCCAAGGGCAAGGATAAATGAGATAAGTGCAATGGCAAGCCTGTTGGGGCTGTCAGGCCTTTCAGGCAACTGTGCTGAATCAATGATGGTAAACCTTTCACCCCGCTGAGTTGTTTCCATGCCCTGCGCAACCTTTGCCTCCATGAGCTTGCTGTTTATCTCAGCATACTTTTCCTTTGAGAGGGCGCTTTCCATTAAAAGCTTATTATACTCCCGCTCAATAATTGGTGTGCTCGCAATCAACTTTTTAAATGATTCAGCCTGATCGGCTAAATTTTTTATCTGTTCTTCAAGCCCTTTTATTTCATTATCTGTTGATGCAATCTGGGTCATCAGGTTTATGTAGGCAGGATTATCAGGCTCTATTGATAATAGCCTTTTTTCAAGCTCTTTTTCCTGATCTGCCTCTTTAATTTGTTTTGAAAGGGTCTCTATCTCCCGATTAAGCCTGATTACATCAGGGTGTTCAGCGCCCTTATTGCCTTCTGCCTCTTTAAGTTCTGTTTTAAGGGCTTCGAGGCGTTTATGGTTTTCCTTGAGATTGCCTGTTGATCCAGTATGTTTTTCAAGCTCTGAGATTTCTCCTTTAAGCCTTATATAATCAGGATGATTTTCAGAAAGCCTGCTTCCCATGCTGATAAGCTCCATACGCAGGAAATTCAGCCTGTCACTGGGGTTCATCATTGACTTGCCATCAGGGGTTTGTATGAGTAAAAGAGGGTCAGTTACAGCAAGCTGTCCTTCAAGGAGTATTTTTCTATCCTTAAGGGTATTTATCTGGGCGTTTAACCTCTCAATCTGCGCCTCAACCTGGTACATGGACTGCAGATTGCTCGCATTATATTCCGGCAGGGCTCCAATATGTTCTGCTTTGAATATGCTGACCTTTTCCTCATATACCTCTGTCTCCTGTTTAAGCCTCTCCAGTTCGTTTTCGAGAAAGACTGTTGTGTTTGATGCGAGCCTTTCACGCGTCTTGAGATTAAGCTCAAGATATAAAGATGCCAGGACATTGGCCACCTTCTGAACCTTTACAGGGTCATCCCCTTTATATGAGAGGGTAAAATATATGGTTGCCTCGGTCGGCCTGCCTGTACGCCTGTCTATTACCTCTGCGGTTTTAGGTTCAAAATGTATATCCTCTCTCATCTTTTCAATGATCTCTTCAGAGGTATATTTTGCGCGCAATTCCCTGTAGAGATCATAAGTTTCTATTATTTCCATAAGCCTTGTCCGGCTCATTACCTGTTGTGTGATAGCTGCCAGCCGCTCCTCAACAAAGCTGGTGATCGTAGTCTGTACATATTCCTGGGGTATCATCTGGTTTTCTATCAGTATGACAGATGTTGAGAGATATTTGGGAGGGAGCAGAATGGATGTCAGGCATCCCACAACAACTATAACAAAAAAAGATATCAGAAAGACCCTGTACCGTCTTCTTACAATCCCCTTTATCATTTTGGAGTCAAGTGTTTCAGTCATTAATATTATTCCTCACATTTGAAGTATTTTTGAATCAATAAAATATAGGAGCCAAATCCCATTTAAGGTTTATATGAAAGATATTACGGCTTAAAGATGCCTCATTCCTGTTAGAAAGGTCGGCATTATCCCCATAGGTGTAGTTGACACTCATTACAATATCTTTAGAAAGCCTGTATTCCATTGCATTATTTACAGTATAATACCTTGTATCATTCCTTCTAATACCTGATGAACTCCTGGATTCTGTTGCGGCCAAATTAATCCGATATCTAAGGTAGAGGGTTATATCCCTGCTAAAATTGATGCTCAACTGATCGCTTTCAACAGGCACACCATAGGATGAAAATTTAAGATCTCTACCAATTTCCATGCCTGACTGCCATGTTTCGCTATTTTTAGTTAATGATAAATTGGCCACCCCACCCCAGCCCTCATCAGTTAAAGTGGGATAACGCGTTTCAGTATACCTGCCTCCGATATAGCCTGATATTGAGAGGGTTTCATCAAACTGATGAGTCCAGCCCGCGTACAAACCTAAAGAATCGGTATTGCTTATAATGGAATCATAAGCTGAATAGGATTGTTGAATAAAAAATGTATCTGCCTGGCTCGAAATGTCTTTAGATAAAAAAACAGAAACAGTATGGCCTTTATTATCAACGCCTGATAAAGAGGCATATTTCACATCAGAGTAACTCCAGTTAATGCTCATCTCAATATCTTCGCTATATGTATATTTATAACCAATACCCATGGTCAATGTATCTCTGTCATTAAAATCTGTAATGATTCCTGTTTCAGCAAGCCCTGCCCTTAGACTCTCTTCCTTTTTAATTGCGAGTTGAGTGGTAAAGCTTCCCTTTTCTGTTAATCTTTTATTTCCGCTAAAATTAAGATCGTAATATGCGCCGCTTAATCTTGAATTTTCCTTATACCTGTAATAAGATCCTTCAAGAGCTGAATAAATCTGCATTGTCTCTGTGTTATAAATGATATTGAGCTCCGGGATAACTGCCATAATAAAATCACTTTGGTCATTGTCTCTTGAATAAAATATATTGTCATTATACTCAGACATGCTGAGGATAGATGACTTCAGTATGATCTCTTCTGCATGAGAGATATTTTCAGATACAAGGGTAATCATAATAAAACAGTATATTACAGTAGTGAATTTCATGAGAGTCAGGTTATTTAAATATTTAAGGCACAACAATAACATCGCCTTTTTTCAGTGTAATATTCTGTTCGAGATGTTCACCCTTTTCAACCTGACTGTAATTAAAATTATATCTTTGCAGAAATCCATCATCATTTCTCAGGATGAGAATATTCTTTTCACTTGAAAAGGGACTCAAACCCCCGGCCATTGCAAGGGCCTGTATGACATCTGTCTCCATATTTATCGGGAAAACGCCCGGTTTATTGACCTTACCTATCACATATACCCTGAGATCATTTGCAGCAACCAGACTTACAGTAACAGGTGTCTCAGGCAGATAATCTTTAAATTTGTCCTGCATCTCTTTTTCCAGTTCGGGAATCGTTCTGCCTTTTACATTAAAATCACCTGCGAGAGGATAGGAAATCATGCAGTCCGGGGGCACAACCACCTGTTTACTGAGTTGCTGATCATTCCAGACTATTATTTCGAGAACATCTCCCGGGCCTATCCTGTATGCAATTGCATCTTTTGCCTGTGATACACCATTGAGTATATAAATAAGCAGCATTATATATGAAAATAAAAGAAATCTTTTTTTGTTAATATTCATGTTATACACCCTATATAGATTAATTTTGAGGCCCATATTGATGAATAAATGTTAATGAAAGGTGAGGACAAGGTTAGAAATATATTAATTAGCAGCAGGAGTTTATCCCTTCAGGCGGTAACCCACTCTCCATATTGTCTCAATACAGTCTCGTGATTCACCCAGTTTTTTTCTTAGCCCGTATATATGCACATCAACCGATCTTTCAGTAACTATAAACTCTTCACTATGTATGGCGCTTGCTATCTGCTTTCTTGAGTACACATTGCCGGGGTTTCTGGCAAGAAAGCTGAATATCTTATATTCCACCTGGGTTAATTCTATTGATTTCTCTTTCGTAGTTACCTTTAACTGTTTTGGATTCAGGACAAGATCACCAGCATAGATCATATCATTATTCTCATCCTGATCATCATCACCTGCAATGTCCATTGAGCTTCTCAATAAGGCCCTTGACCTTGATAAAAGCACCTTTACACTGAATGGCTTTGTTACATAATCAGAGGCCCCAAGCTCCATACCTATTACGATATCTGTCTCTTCATTTTTTGCAGAAAGGATTATAACAGGTATGTTTTTTGTCCTTGGATTACTCATAAGGTTTTTTAAGAGTTCAAGGCCGTCTATTCCGGGGAGCATAAGGTCAAGGATTATAAGGTCAGGGGTTTGTGTCTTTAAAATCCTTAATGCCTTTTCACCTGTATCAGCACAGGTTACCCTGAAACCACTGTTTGAGAACTGAAACTTGAGCAGATCAAGGATATCCTCTTCATCGTCTATGACCAGCAAATTTTTTTTAAACGCAATAAATTTATCCATTTTTTCTTTTTAATGATAGTTAATATTAATTATTCTTTTTTTCCTTCTGTTTATTTATTTCTTCCCTGTATTCCTGCACCAGCTTTTCAAGTTCAACCCTTTCCATCTGGGTAACAGGCTCCTTTGACATGATTGCTGAGATTACCCCTTTATCTTCATAACGTTTGAGCAGTTCATCCGCTATAATACAAAGCCTTGCATTCTTTTTAATGCAGTTTTCAAGTCTGCTTTGAAAAGATTTTAATGAGGAATCCAGCTCTGATATCCTTTCCTCACTTTCCGACTTAAGTCTTGCCACGAACTCATCCTGTTCCTTCTTTGTTTTTGCCAATAAAGAGACTTCTTCTTTTAATTTTACTTCCAGCCCTTTCTTCTCATCTGACAGTCTTTTAAAATCCTCTATGCACTTAGCGTAAATATTCCCTGTGTTGGTAAAATCGCCTTCCAGTTTAGTAAGCGCTTCCTTTGTTTTAGAAAGCTCTGCCTGGAGTGCGCTCTTTTTTCCTTCAAGGGATATCTGCATTCTTTGAAGACTTTCAGACACTGCCTTTTGTTCTACATACCTGCGTTGAACCATTTCCGCCTTCTGCATAGCCTTATCAATCTCACCCTGCATACGCACACGCTGCTTTTCAATCCTGTAATTGCCATAAAGAATGGAAATGGCTAGAATGGCTATAAGTACAACTAAATATAATGTTCCGGTTCGTCCTTTTTTCATCATATCAACCCTGTCTATTCATTACCGCTTAAAACCTTGCATTAATATCTATAAAAAACTTATCAATCGCAATGGGCACCGACCTGATCTCATCACTGCTAATCCAGCGGAAGGTAAGCCATAACCTCTCTGATAAGCCGAACTGTGATTGCAAAATCCACCCCTTTGCGTTAGCCCCGCCCAGGTGAAAATCGGAGTCCGCAAATGCATCAAGCACAGCATCGCCTTCCAGATATCTATAGGTTAAAGAAGCATTCCATTCTGCAAAGCCCCTGGGGTTTGGATACCCGTAAAGCAGCCCTATCTGATATCCCTCTATTTCTTCAGGATATGATGTGAGGTTCATTATTCTGGCTACATCCTTCGCATCAAACCCAATATTTTTCACATAATCTGTCTTTAGGATTATGTGTTTAGGGAACCAGTAGTCATAATCCAGTTCGCTAGATATATTTAAAAGCCTGTATTCACCTGCAAGGGCATAGGTTTGTCTTGTGGGGTCAGTGTTTATATCAATAAGCGCATTGCCTATCTGCCTGAAGAGCGGTTCAGTGCCAAAGGATACACTGCCTGACGGATCATTAAAAAATTCCCCCCTGGTTCTTTTATAGTTATAATATGAGACCGCAGTGGTAGCGCTTAAGCCCATTGACTTTTCATACTTAATCACAAACTGACCTCCATAGAGCCATTTATCCTTTTCATAAAGTTCAAGCTCCTGTAGAGGGAATGCGCCCATGGTGATAAAAAACTTGAGCGGATTTTCAAGGAGAGTATCGCTTTCCAGCTTAACTGCAACCCCCTCAATATTTACATCACTGTCCCATACCATGTCTGTGGAGTAAAATGGGTTTGAAAATCTTCCTCCCCATGCTGTCACCTGCGGAAATCTTCCAAATTTGGGGTAGTCCGGTTTGTATGTCCATTTCAGATATGCATTATCCAGAACAATGCTGTCCTTGTTTAAGTAGTCTCCAAGCGTATCGTTTGTGGATACAGGGTCATTTGTGCTTCCGGTTGCTATCCTTGCGCCTGCGTCAATCTTACCCACATTCATATCAGGGTTTTTCTTCATTATCTCAGCCTGTGCCTCAAGCCTTACCCTGTACCTGTATCTTGCCCGGTCAATTGTAGTATTTACTATCTTATTGTTTTCTGGATCAGTTAACTGGTCATAATTTTCTTCATCATAAAAATTCTTCTCATATCTAAGCCGTATATCTCCGCCCCACCTCATACGGTTTGCCCATGAGACCTGATTGAGTTTATTCCCCACATCTTCAACCAGTTTTTTATCTATCTCATCTGCCCTTTTTTCAAGGAGCCTTGACCTGGTCATAAGCTCATCAGACATATAACCAAGATCCTCTTTTATCTTGACCACATCCTCCTTAAGCGCCTTGTTTACATCCTCGGTTATTTTTTCAATATATTCTTTTCCATCCTGTTCAGGGATAATGGTAACAACTGTGCCCTTTTCCTTCTTTGCAGGTATGCCGCTTTTGTATCTCTTTATAAATTTATCAGCCTCTTCATTGCCAATCACCCCTTTTGACCTTAACAGGTCAATAAGAGCCTCTATTGTGTCCTCCATTGGCGGTTCGTTCTTTGTTTCATCTGCAAACGATGCCGGTAAAGCGATCAGACCCATTACCAGTATCAATATTGATATCCTTCTTAATATCTTTCCCATTATCTGAAGTCTCCACATCTGTTTTATCATTAACTTATTTCTGTTATCCCTTGGATGAAACCCTGAGCTTGATTGCCTTTGGCATATCAAACGGCGGGGGATCATCTGCCTTTATGTTTTTTACCGCTAAATTTATAGCATTATCCATATTCTGATTACCTGAAGAGCCAACAATCTGGCAGTTTACAATACCCCCGGTGTCATCAAGCACTATCCTCACTGTTGCATCATGGTTTCCTTTTGGGATTCCTCCCGATTTCTCAAGCTCTTTTTGAAGCCTTTCCTGTATAAGATCCTGAAGCATCTGCGTGTACCATGAATATTTTTTTAAAAGGCTGTCACTGCCAAAATCACCCCCGATAAGAGACTTTCCCCCTTTTTTTGAAACAAGACCAAAACCGTCAGAACCGGCAACTCCGTCAGCATCAACCCCTAATTCGCTCCCGGCCTCCTGATCTGAACCATCGTCAGGTATCTCTTCATGTGATTCCTCGAAAGTCTGCTCAATAACCTCTTCCTTTTCCTTCAGCTCAGGTTCAGGGGGCATCTCTTCAACCTTTGGAGGCGGAGGAGGGTTTAAGAGGGTAACCATCTGCACCTGTCTCTTTTTTTTGGCAGCATCTTCAGATACCAGGGCCTTTACAATGAAAAAGCATGAAGCCATAATCATCAGAGAAACAACAATGGAAAATATTATTATTTTTTTCTGGGTAGAGTTCTTTTTGTTACTTTTGTCCATATCTCATCCAATTAAATTTATTTCGAGTATAAGGGTGCGATGCGTCGTGCTCCTACCGTCTTCCCTGGCCGCCATAGCCTTGGCGAAGGCGGCAGACTTCCGACCTCTGTCTTCCGACTTCTGAATTCTGTCTTCTGCATTTCATCACTTCACCAGCTTCTGGGTAACAAGGCCCAGTTGGGTTATCTCAAGCCGGTTCAGAAGATCAAGCACATTAATAACATTTTCATAATAAACCTTTCCATCACCTTTTATTACTACAGGCAGGGCCGGATCAGCCGCTTTGTATTGTCTAAGGTAGTTTTCAAGCTCTGCCAGGGTTACAGGATATGTATCAAGATATATCTGACCGTCGGCCAATATTGATATAGCCTTTGTCCTTGGTTTTGTAAGGCTCTGTGCCGCGCTTGCCTGGGGCATATTTACCTTGATGCCCTGTATGGCGGCTGTGATAGAGATAATAAAAACCACAAGCAGGGTCCATGCAAGGTCAAGCAGAGGCGTTACGTTTATCTCATCAAGTATCCTGTTTTCGGTTTTACGCCTTCTCATTTATTTTCCCCGAATTTTTCTTCAATTTTCAGCATGAACTGCTCAACAAATATATCCATATCCGCAATGATGCCTTTGATCTTGATTGCCAGATAGTTATACCCGAACAGAGCAGGGATAGCCACGATAAGGCCAAATACTGTTGTTGCCAGGGCTGAGGCAACGCCTGGCGCGATAGCTGCAAGATTTGCCTCCCCTGCTTCTGCAAGGGCGGCAAAGGTATTCATAACGCCCCATACTGTCCCTAAAAGACCCAGAAAGGGGCCGCCTGATATGGACATAGTGAGAATTGTAAGCATTGAATTTATCCTGAGATCTTCCCTTACGAAGCCTTCGTCAATGTATGTTCTTATTGTGTTGATATCCTGCCTGGACAGACTTTTTTCTCTTGAGGATATTTTATCAAGAAGATGGTTAAGGCGGTTACACCCTGCATTGTAGAGCCTGCAGATGGATGAATTCTCAAAATTGTTTTTTTCTATGTTAATATCTGTGATATCATCATTATTCAGGTAAGATTCCCAGAACAGTTTATTTTCTTTTTGTATGAATACAAGCTGAAACGCCTTATTCATGATGATAAACCAGCTTCCGATAGCAAAAAAAACCAGAATTATGATTATTATCCAGCCATCCAGGGAGATGTTTTTTACTATGGTTGCAAAGTAAAAGACGGGCATGCCGCCCCCTTCGTTTACCTCTTCACCTTGCACCTCCATAAATTTTGAATCAGGCCCCTCAGTCATGTGGGAGAGGCTAATAAAGGAGGCTGATTTTGAGGATTTTGATATTCTTATTTCATCCAGATCACCCAGAAAGGGTTTGGATCGTTCCACAGAATTTCCTATTGTCATACTGCTGTTCAATGATGGCATTGAGAATTTCATCTCCGCCCATGTGGACTCTATGCCATCAACAGCAATGGTTATCCTGTTATTTGGAGTTATTGTCACGCATAGATGTTGCCATTTCATTGGCGCTAGGCTGGTCGTCTTTTCTGTTGTTGCCACCATGCCAGTGTCAGATCTTACGCTCGAATAGAGCATGGAATTTTCAATGCCGATTATTATTTCTCCAGCGTTCCCTCTCATTGAAAAGAGGTGCGCTTCACCAAGCGTTTCAGAAATTCTTACCCAGGCAGAAAAGGTGATTCCTGATGAGAAATCCATTGATGGTGAATTGGCTATTACTATACCATCCTCTGCGCTTGTTATGGTTGAGCCTGTCCCTATTACCGAAGGAAGCCCAAGTCCGCCCTTGAATTCTGCGGAATTGTTTCTATAGGCAGTGGCATCCTTTGGCATCCCTTCCACCTCATTCATGTGCATTACAAGCACCTGGTCAACCGCATATGTGCCGTTTATGTCCTGCCCTCCAACAGCGCTCTCATTGCCGTAATACATCCATATATACTCAGTTGCGGTCTTTGCAGAGACCCTCGGAAGCCTTACCCATAGAAGGGCAATCTCCTCGATCGAATCAAACCTTTCTATATGATGCTTGAGCAGATTCTGACCGTCACTCGATATAAACCTGATATCCGTACCGTCATTCTTTGCATTGGCAAAGTTAAAATTTCCTGAATGAAGCCTGACCAAAAGAGGAAAATCATCGATATTCTCGCTTATATCAACCCCTGAGGGAGTGGTATCAAATGATATTTTCTGTCTGTACTGCCATGATTTATTCCACCATTCAGTGGCCTCACCTGATGCTGTGAAGGGGATAAATAACAATAATGAAATTATAAAAAAAGCCCGAATAATATTTTTCTTCACCTTGATTCTCCTTATAGTTCTTTAATCAACATAAAACCCTATAACTTCCACGCTCAGCCATTTTGCGATAAAGTCTTCAAGCGCCTTCATGGCCTTCTTCATCTCTTCATCCCTTTCGCCGGCAAGGGATGTTGTGGCATTATCCGCCATGCCTGCGGTATCTGTAAGGCTGCTAGAGCCTGCTGAAAGGGCGCTCATATTGATTGCAGTAGTTGCGACCGGCACACCGACAGACCCCTGCGAAAAGCTGATATTCTGCACATTTATAATTTCTGTTGCGCCAAGGATAACATTTGACCCTGATATGCCTGCTTCTCCGGCATCTATTTTGCCCTCAGGGGCAAAGAGGTATACATCGCCGGGCAAGGGTTCAATTTTGGGGCCTTCAAGACCATCCGGGTCAAATGTAAGGGATCTTATGCCGCTGCCAACCGCTGGCGGTTTAAACTCGATCGACCAGCCTAAATCCGGGTCATATACGGCTACAGATTCTGCTGCATTCACACTTGTCTTTGAACCCCTTCCCGCATTGATATTACGCTTATCTGACCACACTGTTATATCTCCGCCTGCAAATGTCATTACCCTTGATTCATTTACATTGAGATCACCTTTAGAAAAAATATTGATAGACCCGCCGGAAGCGGTAAATATGCCTGAACTTTTTGCGGTTTTCCCTGGCTGAGATCGGAAGAGCGTCGTGTAGGGAAAGAGTGTAGGATAGGGTGGTG
>CAZXUA010000075.1:0-20982 GCA_964643755.1 uncultured Desulfatiglans sp.
ACCGCTCCAGAAAAATATCAGACCCATGGCATTTTTTACTCTTTTTTTGCCCTGCACAGGCTTGCCGAAAGGAAACAATCTCCATTTAGCGAAAGCCGACTCTTTAGGGTCTTTTTCCTGTTGGTTTTTCGCTTGATCTCAAAGTAGCGCTGATTTGAATCAAGGTATCTCCTGTACCTTATTTTGTACCTGTCATAACTCTTGTTATGATGCTGATTGTAAAACAGGAGATCAGGGGAATCATAATAGATGCTTAAATATCTGAAGGAGCGTCTTGTTATTTACCAAAATCCTATCATAGATTTTCCCGAATTAACGATCATACGATTTGAGGTATTTTTTGGTATTTTGCCGAAATCTTTCGGTTTTTTGGAGAAGAATAGACATGCCTCCGGCGCTGCCGAATTACTGTCATAGGATCAGGGTTGTTTTACCGGAATAATTTATAAGAAAGCTACTAAAACGGTTAAACAATCCAGGTAAAATTACGACAGCAATCCGGTAAAAAGTTATGACGACAATTTAGTTGCATGGGTAGATAAACTATGCATAGGAAAAAACCGGTCTACTCGACTATTGGACATTTTTAATATGGCGCGGAGCGTTAAAACAAATTTAAAAAAATAAAGCTTCTGATGGAAAACAGGTGAGAGAATATTTTAATAGCTAATTATTTACCCAGGCAGAAATTGCTGAATATCCGGTCATAGAGGTCGTCTCCGGATGTTTCACCGGTTACCTCTTCAAGATTTTCAATACCGCTTTTCAGATCAACAGCTATAATCTCAATGGATTGCCCCTGCCTCAGATTAGAGGCTGCATTCTGAAAATGTTCAAGCGCCTTTAACAATGCGCTCTTCTGCCTTATGTTCGGGACAAGATGGTTTTCAAGGCCTGTGTCTGTTTCTGATATCTTTTTCACAATGCTTTCCTCAAGCATATCTATCCCTTCACCTGTGAGGGCAGAAATTTTTACAATATCAGATTCTCCAGCCAGTTCCCTTATTTCCTCCTCATTTAAAGCCTTTGGCAGATCAATCTTGTTCAGGATGATGATACACTTATTACTATCCAGACCGGAAAGTAACTCTCTGTCATTTTCATCAAGAGGCCTGCTCTGGTCTATTACGGCCAGTGCGATATCAGCCTCTTTGAGTTTCTTTCTGGCAAGGTTGATGCCGATCAGCTCAATTACATCTTTGCCTTCCCTGAGCCCTGCCGTGTCGGTAATCTTAAGAGGGATACCCTTAATATAGAGTGTTGTTTCTATAAGGTCTCTTGTGGTGCCTGGTATTGGCGAGACTATTGCCTTTTCCTCCTTGATAAGGCGATTCAAAAGGCTGGATTTGCCTGTATTAACCCTGCCTGTGATCACCGTATCTATCCCCTCTATCCAGATTTTTCTTGAGGAATGGGATGAAATGATCTTTTCAACAGGAGTAATAATCTCATCTGTAAGCCCTGAAAGAATGGCCTTACTACTGTGGGTGATGGATTCATCTTCAGGGTAGTCAATTGCAACCTCTGCCATTGCAAGGAGGTCAAGTGCCTTATTCCTGAGCTCTCTTATCTCTTTTCCTGATTCACCGCTCAACTGGCGGTTTGAAAGGATGATCCCCCTTTCAGACTTCGCATTGATAAGGTCCATCACTGCCTCGGCCTGGATTAGATCAATCCTGTTGTTAAGGAATGCCCTGAATGTGAATTCGCCCGGTTTTGCCAGTCTTACTCCCTGTTCAAGGATGATCTGTAGTATCATTGATAGCAGCACAGGGCCGCTGTGGGAATTAATTTCAACAATATCCTCCCTTGTGTATGTATGCGGCCCCTTCATGTATGAGAGGAGCACTTCATCAATCACCTCATCGGATGAAGGGTCAATAATATGACCATGATACAGCCTGTGACTTTCTATTGATCTGTTTTTTGAGGATCTGAAAAGCCTGTCTGCAACAGTGATGGAAAGAGGTCCGCTAATCCTGATTATACCGATTCCAGCCATGCCGTAAGGGGTGGCTATTGCAGCAATCGTGTCATTCTCTGGAAGGTTGGACATATTTTTGGCTTGCCCTTGATGTACAGGCATCAGCATATAATTGTTATGCCCGATGCCTGTCTTATCAGATGGTTTTATCTTTTTGGAATTATAACAACCCTTTTAAGAAGCCCCTCACCACGGCTTCTTGTCTCAAGCTTTTCCACATTCTTAAGGGCCAGATGCACTATACGCCTGTCATGTGGGTTTAACGGGCTTGTTGAAAAGGGCTTTTTATATTTCCTGGCCTTGTTGCCTATCTTGAGCGCCATCTGTGTAAGCGCCTCAACCCTTCTCTGCCGGTAATTTTCAGAGTCTATAATTACCTTTATCTTCCTGTCTGCATCCTTGTTTATTATTTTATTAATTATGTACTGAAGTGCATCAAGGGTTTTACCCTTTCTTCCTATCAGGATGCCTGAAGTATCGCCTTCAATGACAAGGGATATTTTCCCTTTTGAACAGCTTCCCTTAACACTTGTCTCAACAGGTATGAGTTTAAGGATGTTATCCAGGGCATCTATGGCGCTCTTCAGATAGGGGGCTAGTTTTTCATCTGCCTCTTCTGTCTCTTCATTGTCTTCTGCCTCCCCCTCATCAGCATCTTCTATCCCTTCATCTGAGTCAGAGTTATCAAAGTGGTCAAGGTCGTCATAATCCTCAAAATCATCATCGTCATCATCGAGGTCTGATTCCTTAACTGTTACCCTTATTTTGGTTTTTCTTATGCCAACAAGACCAAAGATGCCTGCTGAGCCAGGTTCAATAATCTCGAATTCCAGTTTTTCAAGCGGTATCTTCAATTCTCGGGAGGCATTGTTAATAGCCTCTTCAGCGGTCTTACCTTCAAATTCATAACTGTCCATGTATATCCTCCAATTTTTATACCGGCTTTTTGTTGATATAGTACTGCTGACCTATAGAAAGGATATTTTGTGTCAACCAATAGAGTACCAGGCCGGATGGGAAATTAATAAACATTACTGTGAACATTATCGGCATAAACATCATTATTTTTGCCTGGGCAGGGTCTCCTACCATGGGCTGCATTTTCTGCTGGATAAACATTGATAACCCCATCAAAAGGGTTAGCACCGGTATACCGTATGGAGGCTCCATAAATGGAATACCGAAAGGAATGTGGAATAATCTGTCCGGGGTAGAGAGGTCCTTTATCCAGAAGGCAAAGGGCTCATGTCTCAGCTCTATAGAACTGCTCAGGACTGAATAGAGGGCGATAAATACAGGGATCTGGATCAGCATGGGAAGACACCCACTCATGGGATTAACCTTGTAGGTCCTGTAAAGCCCCATAAGCTCCTTGTTCATCATCTCCCTGTTGTCCTTGTATTTTTCCCGTATCTTGGCCATTAATGGCTGAAGTTTCTGCATCTCCTTCATGGATTTCTGGCTCTTTTGGGTAAGCGGCCAGAATATTACCTTGATAATTATCGTTACCAGGATGATTGATAAACCGAAGTTTTTTAAATACCTGTTGAAAAAGATAAGCACATGATGCAGGGGCTTGGCAATCACATCAAAAAAACCAAAATCTATGGCTGCCTCAAGGTTGTTACCGAATTTTTTTAATGTCTTGATCTCTTTTGGCCCAAGGAACAGGGTATAACCCTTCACTATTTCTGTAGAAGGCAATATCTCAACTGATTCAGAAAAATGGGTTGCAGTAATTGCGCCGGTCTTCTGCAGTGTCCCTATATATCGCGCCCCCTTTTTTTCTTCAGGGGCAACCGCTGTTATAAAATACTCATCTTCATAGGAAAACCACTCTATATTGCCAGCAATGTCTGTGTCCTCTTCATCCTTAAGATCTTTGGGCTTAAACTGTTTGAGGTCATTATTAGCATAAACAGCTGTTCCTTTAAAAGAGTAATACCTTTCCTTTTTTTGTACGGGCAGATTACTGATTACTGATTTGATATTCCCGGTTGCAATGTTTGCGGAGCTGTTAGATACCTTTATTTTGACCCCTATATCGTACCTGTCAGATGAAAAACTGAAGGTCTGCTCCACGGTTATTCCTTCAGGAGAATTATATCTGAATGACAGAGTCTCTATATCCTTACCCTGGTTAAGGTTGATACCATCTTTATCAGGGGTAAAAAACAGACCAGAGCCCTCTTTTATCTGTGGATTGTTATAGATAAAAGATAGATGATTTTGCGTCTCCCTGTTTTCCTGGAAAAGTTCAACATGTGGTGCCCCTGGCTCGATTGACACCTTGAATTTTTTCAGTTGAAATCCTGTAAGTGAAGGGCCTTTATTTGTAAAGGTAGCCTTATACAGCGGTGTTTCAACCGTGATTACCTTTTCTGGAACAGAATTGCCCAACACCTCATTATCAGTATTATTATAAACATGCTCAGGCGCTGGTGCCGGCAGATCTGCTGATCCCTTGTTCACATTCAGGGGTGCCTTTTCCTCACTCTTTTGTGCCTCATTCAAAGGGGTATTTGTTTTCGGTATAAAAAACTGTGCCCAGATAATAAAAACCAGAAAGGACAATATAAAGGCCAAAATTGCTCTTTTTTCCATTAATAAACCAGATTCAATAATTTATTCACAAGCGCCATTTTCAGTCTGATATTTATGACTATCAGCCACATCGTGATAAATTAGGTTAAAGGATTATAACCACCGGGGTGAAGTGGATTACATTTGATAATTCTAATTATTGCCAATGCTCCTCCCTTAAACACCCCGTATTTTTTTAAAGCAAGGCAGGCATAGGTTGAACAGGATGGATAAAACCTGCAGGAAGCTCCTTTAAGAGGGGAAATAATCTTCTGGTATAAGTATATGCACCCTATTGGCAAATACCTAATATTATATATCAGATCCTTTATCCAGGATAATTTCACCCAGTTCCTCTTTAATATCTGCATAGTCCAAAAGGAAGGAATTATTTTTCCCTATGATAACAAAGTCATATCCAATGGAAAAACTCTTTTTATTTAGTCTGTAATACTCTCTTAAAAGCCGTTTGACCCTGTTACGTTTTACCGCATTGCCTGTCTTTTTAGTTGCAGTAACTCCAAATCTGCGTATGCCTGCATGATTTTCTTTTATTATGACTAAAAAGTGTTTAGTATGAAATCTTTTCCCTAATCGATTTAGATTGACAAAATCCCTTCTGTTCAATAACCTTTCTCGCTTAGGGAATGAGTTCTGTCTCATGAATAAAAGTTAAACAGTCAGTCGTTTTCGACCTTTAGCTCTTCTTCTTTTTAGTACCTTAATGCCGCCAATGGTGCTCATTCTTGCCCTGAAACCATGAGTCCGGACTCTTTTGATATTGCTTGGTTGAAAAGTTCGTTTCATTTTAATGCCTTCTTTCAAAATATTGTATGTAAAAATAAACAGCTATTTAACCGTAATAAGTTTTTTTTGTCAAGATCATAAAAACATTTTACTGTAGCATAATAAAGGTCTATAAGTAATTAAATCTATATCTTTTATTTCTGAAAGGAGCGAAATATGTTGCTTGACCCCATTCTCGGTCTGTTTTCCAATGATCTGGCGATTGATCTGGGGACAGCCAATACCCTTGTCTATGTCAAGGGCAGGGGGATTGTTCTGAGTGAACCCTCTGTAGTTGCTGTAAGAAAGGATGCAAAAGGGATAAATAAGGTTCTTGCGGTTGGCAAGGAAGCAAAGATGATGCTGGGGCGTACCCCTGGCAATATTTCAGCCATAAGGCCCATGAAAGATGGCGTGATAGCCGATTTTGAGATCACAGAGGCCATGCTGAGGCATTTTATCAGAAAGGTGCATAACCGGACTACACTTGTTCGCCCCCGGATAATAATTTGCGTTCCATCCGGTATTACCCAGGTGGAGAAGAGGGCTGTCAGGGAATCCGCAGAATCAGCAGGGGCAAGAGAGGTTTTTCTTATTGAAGAGCCTATGGCCGCTGCAATCGGGGCAGGCCTCCCAATTACCGAACCAACAAGCAATATGGTTGTTGATATAGGTGGAGGCACAACAGAAGTTGCCGTGATCTCCCTTGCAGGAATCGTGTACAGCAAATCGGTAAGGGTGGGCGGTGACAAGATGGATGAAGCCATACTTCAGTATATCAAGAGAAAATACAACCTGCTTATAGGGCTCTCCACTGCCGAGATCATCAAAACAACCATTGGCAATGCGTATCCCAGCGACCATATAGAAACTATAGAGGTCAAGGGACGTGATCTGGTAACTGGCATACCTAAGATACTGACCATAGATTCTGACGAGGTAAGAAAATCCATTTCAGAACAGGTTGAGACAATTGTTGAGACGGTCAGGATCGCCCTTGAACAGACGCCGCCTGAGCTTGCGGCAGATATAGTTGACAGGGGTATTGTGCTGACCGGGGGAGGCGCCATGTTAAAGGAGCTTGATGTTTTGCTCAGGGAGGAGACAAAACTGCCCATAACAATTACTGAAGACCCCCTCTCTACTGTTGTGCTGGGTTCAGGAAAGGCGCTTGACAATATGAATGTCTTAAGAGAGGTAATGATCAAGTAAATAGATTTATTATACCGGAAGCTGGCCGGGGCATAACTGGCCACCGCTTATGGTAATGCATCTTATCAAAACATACCCTGTTGCTAAGCAGCAGGGTACTTCATTTCAATTCTGACATATGGGACTCAGGAGGCTTACATTTTAATTGCTTTCAAATAAGAGGAAAATACAAATCGGAATACTGATTTTTCTCATATTCCTTGCCCTGATATTTCTATCCTCTAATGCCGGGAAGTCAAAATCATGGAATCCTGTTGTAAAGGTGTTAATCGAGCTCCTAGCCCCTGTTCAGAAATGTGTAAAGGAAGGCGTCAACTATTCATCAGGTTTATGGGATAAATATGTAGCGCTCATTGGCACGCATGAGGAGAATAAAAGGCTTAAGGCTGAAATCAACAGGCTTGTAATTGAAAATTCAAGGCAAAGGGAGGTGATTTCAACCTTTGAACGCATCCAGAAGATGTTAAAAGCCAGAGATTACGCAGGCGGTGACTATCTGGCAGCGCAGGTAATAGGGCGTGATCCGACCGGATGGTTCATGTCTGTTATTATAGACAAGGGTAAAAATTCAGGCATTAAGGAAAGTATGCCTGTAGTTAATGCGGATGGGGTTGTCGGACAGATTGTTTCGGTCTCATATAGATATTCAAAGGTGCTGCTGCTGATAGATCAGAACAGCGCTGTTGATTGCATTATTGAACGATCCCGTGACAGCGGGATTGTTAAAGGCATTTCATCTGAGAAATGCTCGCTTGATTATGTACTTAAAACCAGTGATGTACGTCCGGGTGATATTGTTGTAACATCCGGGCTTGATCGGGTATTTCCGAAGGGTAATCATATCGGAAAGGTGATCGAGGTAATGGATGCGCCGGGTGGGCTTTTTAAGGATATAAAAATCAAGCCATCGGTTGATTTCGCAAGACTTGAAGAAGTTCTGGTAATATTGAGGGAGGACCCGCTATTAGACTCTTCGAACGAAAAGCAGTAATCAATACCCTGCTTGTCTGGTCTATATCTGTCATCTTTATACTAATAAAAGGTAATCTGTTACACTCATTACTCACAAAAGGGATAGATGTTGATCTTATAATAATTTTCACTGTCTTTTTACTGGCCTCAGGCGACTCCAGTCCGGGCATATTTGTATTCTGTCAGGGCTTTTTACTGGATATCCTTTCAGGTGGTGTGACAGGATTACATACCTTTCTCTATCTGCTTGTCTATTGTATAATCCGGCTGGTTTCCCATCCTGTTGATCTCTTTTCGCCTGCAGGTAGAACAACGGTCATTTTTATAGCTGTTATGGCAAAAGATCTCTTTCTGGTATTACTCCTGAATCTTTTTTCTCTTCATTATGATTTTTCATTGGATTCTTTATATAAATTTTGTATTTCATCAATAATAACAAGTATAATATCGATATTTATTCTTCATTTTTTCAATATTACCCCTTCAGAGATCCCGCATGGAGGTAAAGATGAAGATTAATAATGTGAATTTGCCATATATGTTTTTTTAAGGTGCAAGATTTGAGAACTTCAGGATTTGACCCGATTCTGGCCGAGATAATTGGCAGGCGTTTAAGGATTGTAACAGTCTTCGTTATATTTTTTATTGCCATCCTTATTTCAAGGCTCTGGTTCCTCCAGATCATTAAAGGCCCCATGTACAGGGTAAAATCGGAAAATAACAGGATACATCTTCAGAGCATCCCCCCTTTCAGAGGTCTTATTATGGACCGGAACGGCGAACTTTTAGTCGATAACAGACCCTCCTATGACCTTTATGTTATACCTGAGGATATCAAAGACCCTGAAGAGCTGCTTCAAAAGGTAAAGCCTCTGATATCTTTAGACCAGACACAGTCAGAGGGCTTTTTAAAGAAGATAAAAACGGGGCGCTCTTTTAATCCTGTTTTACTTAAAAAGAATATGTCCAGAGAAGAGCTTGCAGTTATTGAGGCAAACCTTTTCAATCTTCCCGGGGTTTTTATTGAGGTCAGTTCTCAGCGAAATTATATCTATGACACCTTTGCATCACATATCATAGGATACCTTGGGGAAATAAATGAAAGACAGCTTAAAAGCGGAAAATACATAGAAAACCGTCAGGGTGATCTGATTGGTCAATACGGGATAGAAGGGATCTGGCAGAATGAACTGAATGGAAGGAGCGGAGGGAGACAGGTTGAGGTGGATGCTGTTGGCAGGAAACTCAGAACCATATCAGAAAAACCGCCTGTGCCAGGGTGCAATATTTATCTCACCATTGATAAGGGGCTTCAGTTACTTGCTGAGGAATCCCTTAAGGGTAAAACCGGCGCTGTTGTAGCCCTTGACCCGAATAATGGCGAGGTGCTGGCCCTTGCCAGCAGCCCGGTCTTTGAACCTAAAAAATTTGTGACAGGCATTAAAAAAGAGGAGTGGAACTTGCTGGTAAACAGCAAGGATTCTCCTCTTCAGAACAGGGTGATCAGGGGGCAGTATCCGCCAGGGTCTATATATAAAATAATTGTGGCGCTTGCAGGGCTTGAAGAGGGGGTAATAGATCCCCAGGAAGAGGTGTTTTGTCCCGGCTATTATAAGCTTGGAGACCATACATTCGGATGCTGGAAAAAGGGCGGTCATGGCAGTGTTAATCTGTACAGTGCTTTGCGCGATTCATGTGATGTCTATTTTTACCGTGCAGGCAGGAAGCTTGGCATTGATAAAATAGCGCACTATTCCAGGATGTTTGGTCTGGGGAAAAGGATAGGGATAGATTTGGATAATGAAGAGACAGGTCTGATACCTGATTCAGAATGGAAAAAGCGAAGGTTTGGCGTGGCATGGCAACAGGGTGAAACCCTTTCATGTGCAATTGGGCAAAGCTATGTTAATGTGACACCCGTTCAAATGGCCAGCATGATATCAACTGTTTTTAATGGCGGTTTGATATATAAACCAAAGGTGGTAAAAATGATGGTCAGCAATGAGAGTAAAATCGTTCAGTTTGCCCCGGAGCGGCCTGAAAAAATCGATATCAGAAGTGAAAACCTGGAGCTTGTTAAAAAGGCCCTTATAGCGGTCGTAAATGATCCGGGAGGCACAGGCAGCAGATCAAGGGTTGATGGAATAAAGGTGGCAGGAAAAACTGGCACAGCGCAGGTAATCAATCTTAAAAAGGCAAAAACCATGACGCCGGACGGAGATGTCCCGGATGAGTATAAGGATCATGCATGGTTCGTGGCAATAGCACCGGCTGAATCCCCCAGGATAGCGATCGCTGTGCTTATTGAACACGGTGAGGGCGGTGGGCGCAACGCTGCCCCTGTTGCAGGCAAACTTATTTCCCATTATCTGAAAAAATGAAGAAAGGGGCGTGCACTCATGTTTGACAGAAGACTAATTCAGAATTTTGACTGGGTTTTAGTGCTTATACTTCTCCTGATCGCAGGGGTTAGCCTTACAAATCTTTACAGTGCAACCTATCCGATATGGGATGCAGGTGGACGCCAGATATTTCTGAAACAGATATACTGGTTCCTGATAGGTTTTGCCTTCTTTTTTACCATGATCCTGTTTGATTATCATTATATCGAGCGTATGGCGTATCCCATTTATATTTTATCCCTGGGGCTTCTTGTTGTTGTCCTTGTTATAGGCAGCATTTTTTACGGTTCACAGAGGTGGATCAGCATGGGAGGAATTACATTTCAGCCTTCTGAATTTGCAAAGATTGCCCTTGTTATCATCCTTTCAAAATTTTTTGCGGGTCAGGAATATACTGAGTACAGGCTCAGAGACCTATGGCGCCCTTTTTTATTTGTTGCCGTGCCTTTCGTATTGATTGTCAAGCAGCCGGATCTGGGGACAGCCCTTATGCTTGTTATTATTGCAGCATCCATAATCCTTTTTATGAAGGTAAACTGGCGTTCAATGCTGATTCTTATTTTTATGACAGCCCCGGTAATCCCCCTTGTATGGTTTACATTGAAGGGCTATCAGCAGAAGAGGATACTTACCTTTCTTAATCCTGAAAATGACCCTTTGGGTTCAGGATATCATATTATGCAGTCAATGATCGCAGTAGGTTCAGGATTTCTGTGGGGGAAAGGTTATCTCAAGGGCACACAGACAAGGCTGCATTTTTTGCCGGAACAGCATTCGGATTTCGCATTTTCTGTCCTGGCTGAGGAATGGGGTTTTGCCGGATCATTCACGCTGATTTTGCTTTACCTGATCCTGATTATGTGGGGCTTAAGTATTGCCAAAAACTCAAAGGATATGTTCGGCTCTGTTCTTTCTGTGGGTATTATCTCCATTATATTCTGGCAGCTTGTAATAAATATAAGCATGACCATTGGCCTCCTCCCTGTTGTTGGCATCCCTCTTGTGTTCTTTAGCTCAGGAGGCTCTTCTATTATAAGCACTATGATTGGGATGGGCCTGTTAATGAGTATAAGCATGAGGCGGTTCATGTTTCAGTAGCAGAATCAGCAATCATTAATCAGTATGGGCATTGCCCTGAATCAGGAGCCATTTTTGCTTGCTTTAAGAAGGCTCTTATGGTATCTCACCCAAAAAAAATAAAAAAGGGGAATAGCATGAAAAACAAAGATGATCTGAATGCATTCCTGACCAAGGATACTGAATTTGAAGGTAAATTATCCTTTAAGGGTTTTGTAAGAATTGACGGGAGATTTACCGGAGAAATAGTCTCGGAAGGCACATTGAGCGTCGGAGAATCAGCAGTAATCCGTTCTGATATACATGTTGCAAATATTATCATCAGCGGTGAAATCAGAGGCAATATAATAGCCGATAAGAGAATACAGATCCATGCTCCGGGTAAGGTCTTCGGCAATATCCAGGCCCCTGCTGTAATCATAGAGGAAGGTGTTATCTTTGAAGGCAACTGCAGGATGCAGAAGATAGATAAAGATCAGGATAAAAAGCTTGCTGTAGTCAGCTGAATTTGAATAGATTGAACGGGTATTTCACTTTTGCCTTCCTTTCAAATAGCGATATTCAATTCTGATTTTTTATAGAGAGTATTATGCCAGAAATAAACTATACTGTTATTATCCAGGTAATTAACTTTATCCTGCTTCTTTTTCTGCTCAATATCATATTTTACAGGCCGATCAGAGGCGTGCTCAGCAAGCGACAGGAAGAGATCGATTCAACTAAAATGTTGACTGAAGAGCGGACAAAAAAGATAGAAAAATATACTTCTGAAATCGAAGAAAAAATTAGCCTTGCAAGAAAACAGGGCGTAAAAGAACGTATGAGCATCAGGGATTCCGGCCTTTCCCATGAAAAAGATCTGATTCAGGATGCGAGTTTACAGGTTGAAAGAGAAATAGACACAGCCAGAAATGAGATCAGAGAAAAGATAGTGCGGGCAAGGTCATATCTTCAGGGTGAAATAGAGAGTCTCTCTAAAGAGCTGGCGGAAAAGATACTTGGGAGAACCCTGGGATGATGACTTATATAAAAAGATATCAAGTGTTTATTACGGTTTTATGTGCGCTTTTTTTTATCCTTGCGGCCCCTTTATATAGCAGCGAATCCACTCACCCTTCAGCTAACCATCAGACAGATGCCCCTTCTTTAGATGAGTCAGGCCATGAAAACAGCCATTCTACTGATAGAAGAGGTGACTATCTGGATCTTTTATTTCGCTTTATAAACTTCGGTGTGCTTATTATCATCCTTGCAATAGTATTTAGAAAGGCAAGGATCCCTTATTACTTTTCAGCAAGGAGCGATGAGATCGCAAAAAGGATGGCTGATCTTAAAAGGGATAAAGATGAGGTCGAAAAAAGGTATAAAGAGGTTGAGGGGCAGTTAAAAAGGATAGAAAAGGATGTTAAAGATATCATAGAGCAGCATCGGAAGGAGGGTATCGCTGAAAAAGAGAGGATCATATCAGACGCAAAGGAGAGGGTCAGGCATATACTGGAGCAGGCAGAGACAACCATACAGAGGGAGGTTGAATCTGCTGCAGTTGAATTGAGGCAGGAAATAGTAGAGAAAGCCTCGCAAAGGGCACAGGAGATCCTGGCAAAGGAAATAGGCGAAAAGGAACAGGATATCATGGTTATTGAATTTATGAAAAATATGGGCAGAAATAAATGAACAGCCCAAGGATTTCAAAAAGATACGCAAAGGCCCTTTTTTCCCTCGGTCAGGAGGATGGCTCTTTTATCACCTATGGTAAGGAGCTTGAGGAGTTTAAAAAATTTTATACTGAAAACCCTGATTTTAGAAACGCCTTATCAAATAAAGTATATAAACTTGAGGAGAGAAGGAATGTATTGAGGTATGTACTGGATAAAAGCGGTTTTTCCGGGATTATGAAGAATTTTCTCCATCTTCTTCTGGAAAAAAACAGGATAAATTTCATAAAGGAGATAGCTGAAAGATATGCCGCCTTCACTGATGAGGCGCTGAAGATTGCCAGTGCTGAGATTTTTACAGCAAGGCCTCTTAGGTATGGTACATTGCAGAATTTAATAAATTCACTTAAGGAAATGACATCAAAGGATATCAGGCCAAAGGTAATTGAAGAGCCTGGTCTGATAGGCGGTATTGTGGTAAAAATAGGGGATATTGTCATGGATGGCAGCGTAAAGGCCCAGCTTGAAGGGCTTAAAGAATCTTTTAAAAGGGGCGGGCAGAGCTCATGGAAATAAGAGCAGAAGAGATAAGTCAGGTTATCAGAGAGCAGATTAAGGGTTATGAAAAAAAGATGGATGTCAGCGAGACAGGCGTCGTACTTTCAGTTGGTGACGGCGTTGCCAGGGTGCACGGGGTACAGAATGCAATGGCAATGGAGATGCTTGAATTCCCGGGCGGAATTTATGGTCTCTGCCTTAACCTTGAAGAGGACAATGTCGGTGTTGCTATTATGGGCGATGACTCAAAAATAAAAGAGGGTGACATCGTAAAAAGAACAGGCAGAATCGCCGAAATCCCCGTTGGCGAGGCGGTACTTGGAAGGGTTATTGATGCGGTCGGTAATCCCCTTGACGGTAAAGGCCCGATAGACGCAAAGGAATACAGAAGACTTGAAATGGTAGCCCCCGGGGTTATAGCCCGAAAACCAGTAACAGAGCCCATGTATACCGGGATAAAGGCCATAGATGCCATGACACCTGTTGGCAGGGGGCAGCGTGAGCTTATCATAGGAGACAGGCAGATTGGCAAAACAGCAATAGCTGTTGATGCAATTTTAAACCAGAAAGATACAGATATCTTCTGCATCTATGTTGCAATTGGGCAGAAAAAGTCAACTGTTGCACAGGTGGTTGATGTGCTTGAAAAGGCAGGGGCAATGAAATACACAACCGTGGTTGCAGCATGCGCAAGTGACCCTGCCACCCAGCAGTACATGGCTCCATATGCGGGCTGTTCAATCGGCGAATACTACAGGGACAGTGGCAGGCATGCCCTTATCATATATGATGACCTTTCAAAACAGGCGGTTGCATACAGGCAGATTTCACTTCTCTTAAGAAGGCCGCCCGGAAGGGAGGCATTTCCCGGTGATATATTCTATAACCATTCAAGGCTCCTGGAGAGGGCCGCAAAGCTGAATGATGAACTTGGTGGCGGATCTCTAACCGCTCTCCCCATTATTGAAACCCAGGCAGGCGATGTTTCTGCCTATATACCTACAAATGTTATTTCAATCACAGATGGTCAGGTATATCTTGAACCAAACCTCTTCTTTTCTGGAATACGGCCTGCCATCAATGTGGGGCTTTCAGTGTCAAGGGTTGGAGGCGCAGCGCAGACAAAGGCAATGAAAAAGGTCGCAGGCACACTCCGTACAGAGATGGCACAGTTCAGGGAGCTTGAGGCCTTTGCCCAGTTCGGAAGCGATCTGGATAAGGCAACCCTGCAGCAGATCAACAGGGGCAGAAGGTTGGTTGAGGTGCTTAAACAACCCCAGTATCAGCCCATGCCCCCTGAAAAAGAGGTAATGATACTCTTTGCAGCGGCAAACGGATATCTTGATGAATTGCCCGAAAAAAGGATATCTGAATATGAAACCAGGATGCTTGAAGAGATATCAATAAAAAGGCCTGAATTACTCGCTGAGATCAGGGAGAAGGGGCAGATCAGCGATGACCTGGAGAAAAGGCTGAAATCATTTCTGGATATTTTTGAGGCTGAATTTAAGGCGTGAGCTTAATGGGTGACGTAAGAATAAGGCTGTAATGCTGTAAATATACAACTCAAACCTGCCTCCAGCAGGTCTGGAAAATAAAAATGGCTGTGCTAAGAGATATTAAGTTAAAAATAAAGGCAATTAAAAAGATAGAGCAGATCACAAGGGCGATGAGCATGGTTGCGAGCGCCAAACTGCGCAATACCCAGGGCAAGATGGAAAGATTTGCGCCATATGCCCGCAAGTTTGAAGAGATCATGGGTAACCTTGCAGGCCGGATAGACCCTGACATACATCCGCTATTAGTGAAAAGAGAGAATATTGCAAATGTTGAACTCCTCCATTTTTCCTCTGATAAGGGTTTATGCGGGGGTTTTAACATGAATAACATTGCCCTTTCTGAAAAGTGGGTGAAGGAACAGAGAGAAAAACAGAGGGGGTATCAACTCGATCTTGTTGGCAAAAAAGGACGGGACTATTTTACAAAGAGAGGATTTAATATCTCATCGTCACATATCCATGCATATACAAATGTGAATATCTCCTTTGTGAATAAGATGACGAATGATTTTATCAATAAATATATTAATAATGAGATCGATGAACTTTATATGGTCTATTCCAGATTTATAAGCCTCTCAAAACAGGCTCCAACACTGGTAAAGCTGATCCCTGTAGAGCCTCCAGAGGCTGTAAAAGATATGGGGGGCGCTAGTGAATATCTGTGTGAGCCAGGCATAAAAGAGCTGTTGGTTACGCTTTTGCCAAAACATATAAGTGTGCAGATCATGAATGCATTTTTCCAGAACGAGGTCAGCGAATATGCTGCAAGGATGGCTGCAATGGATAATGCAAAGAAAAACTGTAAGGATATGGTTAAGGAGCTGACCCTGACATTCAACAAGGCGAGGCAGGCGGCAATAACCGCCGAGCTTATGGATATTGTGGGCGGCGCAGAGGCCATATCATAATTTAAGGAGGTTTTGATAATATAATGAGTGAAGGCAAGATAATTCAGGTTACAGGGCCTGTTGTGGACGTTGAATTCAAGGAGGGGGCATTGCCTGAGATATTGACAGCCCTTCACATTACAAACCCTGCTATCGATGATACAGAGGACAATCTTGTCATAGAGGTGGCACAGCATCTTGGTGATAATGTTGTCCGCTGTATAGCAATGGATATTACTGACGGGCTTGTAAGGGGGATGAAGGTGAAAAATACCGGCAAGCCCATTATGATGCCTGCGGGTGATGCCATCCTGGGCAGGGTGCTCAACGTTGTAGGGAGACCGGTGGACGGCAAGGGGCCTGTTAATACGACTGAGTATTTGCCAATACACAGGCCTGCGCCATTGTTTACTGAACAGAATACATCCGTAAATGTCCTTGAAACAGGGGTAAAGGTGATTGACCTACTGGTGCCTTTTCCGCGTGGAGGCAAGATGGGGATGTTTGGCGGCGCCGGTGTTGGCAAAACAGTAGTAATGATGGAGATGATCAATAACATTGCAATGCAGCACGGCGGTATAAGCGTATTTGCAGGTGTCGGTGAGAGGACAAGAGAGGGAAATGACCTTTACCTTGAGATGAAGGAATCAGGGGTTATTGAAAAGGCTGCCCTTATATATGGTCAGATGACAGAGCCGCCGGGGGCCAGGGCAAGGATCGCCCTTTCAGCCCTCACTGCTGCTGAATACTACAGGGATGTCAGAGGCCAGGATGTCCTTCTTTTTATTGATAATATATTCAGGTTTACCCAGGCAGGGAGCGAGGTGTCAGCGCTACTTGGGAGAATTCCTTCGGCTGTTGGTTACCAGCCCACTTTAGGGACAGACCTCGGTGCGCTTCAGGAAAGGATTACATCTACAAAGAATGGCTCCATTACCTCTGTTCAGTGCGTCTATGTGCCTGCTGATGACCTTACAGACCCTGCGCCTGCAACAACCTTTGCCCATCTTGACGGCACGGTTGTTCTGAACAGGGCCATATCAGAGCTGGGTATATACCCCGCGGTTGATCCACTTGATTCTACATCACGTATACTTGACCCGAAATACCTTGGTATGGAACATTATACTGTCGCAAGGAGTGTTCAGCAGATACTCCAGAAATACAAAGACCTTCAGGAGATTATTGCTATACTTGGTATGGATGAGCTCTCAGATGAGGATAAGATTACTGTTTCCAGGGCGCGCCGGATTCAAAGGTTCCTTTCACAGCCCTTTCATGTGGCAGAGGTATTTACAGGGACAAAGGGTAAATATGTGCCTGTAAAGGAGACAGTTAAGGGGTTCATGGAGATAATTGAGGGCAAACATGATGACCTGCCGGAAAGCGCATTTTATATGGTAGGTTCCATAGAAGAGGCCAGGGAAAAGGCTGATAAGATGGCTGGAAGGCATTAGAGGCAAATATTATCATGAGAAAACTGCATCTTGAGGTCATAACACCTGCCGGGGTTATTGCCAGTGTTCAGGCTGATATGGTTGTTGCACCCGGCGCAGATGGCAAATTCGGTGTCCTGCCTGGCCATATAAGATTTTTATCCGGTATTGTGCCAGGTGAGCTGCACTATATAAATGGTAATAAAACCGAATACATGGCTGTTTCATCAGGCTTTGCCGAGGTTAATAATGACAGGGTTTCTATTCTGGCAGATTCAGCGGAAATGGCCGGGAATATAGATGTAAAAAGGGCAATGTCTGCAATGGAAAGGGCAAAGCAAAGGCTGGCAAGAAAAATAGATACGGGTGAGACTGACCTTGCGAGGGCAGAGGCATCACTAAAAAGGGCGGATTCCAGGTTAAAGGTTTCCGAGAAAAGCAGTTAACCTGAGAATTTAATAGTTTAAAAATAGAGGGGCAGGCTCGTAGCCTGCCTTTTTTATTGACTTTTTTTTGATGGAAAGATTATAAGTGTAAACTCGAAGTTTAGTTTGTATCTATTCGAAAGAAGTGAAAAAACATGGAACAGTAAAAACGGGGGCATTATGGAATTTACCATTGAGACAGATTATTTTAAACTCCTTGAAGATAAAATTAACGACCTGATAAACAGGATACAGGAAGTAAAGGCTGAGAAGGATTCATACCTTAAAACAATCAATGAACAGAAAAACCGGATTGATATATTAACTGATGAATTAACTGCGCTTCGTGAAAGTAAAAAACAGGCAAAGGAAAGAATAACAACAATAATAGAAAAGATTGATAAACTGGCTGTTTAAAACCCTGGAGTAGTCTTTTGGATAGGCCTATTAAAATAAAGATTCAGGATAATGAATACCTTATCAGAAGCAAGGGAAATGATACGGATAATGTATATAAGATTGCTGAGTATGTTAATGAAAAGCTGAGAGAAACGGATGAGATAAGCAAGGGGATATCAGAAAAAAGGGCGGCAATCCTGACCGCACTGAATATTGCCAGTGATTATTTCAGGGTGGTGGATGAAAGGGACAGGTTATTGCAGGAGATACAGGATAAATCTCAGTCACTGATATCTGCTATAAACAGCAGGATAAAAGATTAAGAATCATTTATTAAGTGGCATTGAGTTAAACGGGAAAGATATCTATATAAGCTGAATGCGCGTGTTTTTGATTATAAAAACACATATCGGGATGAATGAATAATAAAAGGGTTAAAAATTTTTATATGGTATCAGAAGAAAAAATTTAATACACTCTCCGGCTGCTTGACCCTGATTTAATATCAGGCGATGCGGCCTATTATTTAAATATCCTGTTTCTTTCAATCTTAGTATCATTCCCGTTTTTTACCGGCGTTATAAATTAATAACTGGGTGAGGGCAAATGCCCCATTAAATTAACACCTGAAAAGGCCTGGGTTTAATGGTTGTTAAAAAAAGATAAAAGGACAACCTGATTTGAGCCATGCCTTACACAGAAGGTAGGTGAGAAGATATGAATATGGATACAATCATGATTATTGGCGGAGTTGCTGGAATCATTTTAATAATAATAGTCGGTTTTGCAGGGTTTCTATATGGCAAGAGGAAGGTAGAGAAACAGTTTGAATCCATTACTGTATATTCAAAAAAGATCATCAATGAGGCCCACAGACAGGCAAAGACAATAAAAAAAGAGGCCATGTTAAGGGCAAAGGATACTATCTATCAGTTAAAGAATGAACTTGACAGAGAGGCAAAGGAAAAGAATGAGCTTCTCATAGCGCAGGAAAGCAGGCTGGTCCACAAGGAGGAGAGCCTTGATAAAAAGATCAGCCAGGTCGAAAGCAAGGAGGGCCTCCTTTTAAAGCGCGAAAAAAACATTAGTAAGATGGAGGAAGAACTTCAATTAAAAAATGAAGAATATAATAAGCTCATTGCAGAGCAGAGGATCCAGCTTGAGAAGGTTGCAGGGATTTCAAGTGAAGAGGCCAAAAAGCTGCTTGTGATATCCATGGAATCAGAGGCAAAGCATGATGCTGCCAAACTGATAAGGAAGATAGAAAACGAGGCAAGGGAGACATCAAAGAAGAAGGCGCAGGAGATAATCGCCCTTGCAGTAAAGCGTTATGCAGGCGACTATATCTCTGAGAACACGGTCTCTGTTGTTGATCTGCCGAGTGAAGAGATGAAGGGGCGCATAATAGGGAGGGAAGGTCGCAATATCAGGGCGATTGAGGCTGCAACAGGGATTAACCTTATTGTGGATGATACACCTGAGGCTGTTATACTTTCCGGGTTCAACCCGGTAAGGCGTGAGGTGGCGAGGGTCTCTTTGTTAAGGCTGATAGAGGATGGCAGGATACACCCGGCAAGGATTGAAGAGATTGTCAAAAAGGTGGAAAAAGAGATAGATGCAAGCATAAAAGAGGCAGGAGAACAGGCCACCTTTGATGTTGGTGTCCATGGCATTGACCCGGAGATAGTTAAACTTATAGGCAGGCTCAAGTACCGCTCAAGCTATGCACAGAATGTGCTTGCTCATTCAAGGGAGGTTGCCTTTATCTGCGGTGTAATGGCCTCTGAACTGGGTGTTAATGTTAAAAAGGCAAAACGGGCAGGGCTGCTCCATGATATAGGAAAGGCGGTTGATCATGAAATCGAAGGGCCTCATGCTATTATCGGGGCTGATCTGGCGAGAAAATACCATGAAGCAGCAGATGTGGTGCACGCAATCCAGGCACATCATGAAGATATCCCTCCGGATACAATACTTGCTGTGCTGGTTCAGGCGGCTGATACACTTTCAGGCGCAAGGCCCGGGGCAAGGCGTGAGATGATAGAGTCATACATCAAAAGGCTTGAAGAGCTTGAAAAGATTGCTATGTCCTTTACCGGTGTAAGCAAGTCATTTGCTATACAGGCAGGAAGGGAGATCAGGATTATGGTGGAGGGTGATCAGGTTGATGATGACCAGGCTGCTATAATTTGTAAGGATATCGCAAGCAAGATAGAAAAGGAGCTTACCTATCCGGGACAGATCAAAGTCACTGTTATAAGGGAGACAAGGTCTGTTGAATATGCCAAATAATAAGCCGGCTTTTTAATAAAAGGGTGTTATACTATTGGAAAAGTCATTATTTAACAAAAATGGCGATGCTGTAGCATACCTCTCTGATGATTATGATTCAACCATCTATATGTGGTATGGCCAGCAGGTGGCCTATCTTTATGATGAAAGGTTGATATATGGTGTCAATGGCAAGCATCTTGGCTGGTTTATTGACGGCATCATATATGATAAAAGTGGAGAAAGGATAGGTTTCACAGCCTCCACCTGCCCTGTTGCCCCCGAAAATGAACCTGTCAAGCCGAAAAAGCTCATGAAATATGAGCTGCAGCCAAGATGGAAGGAAAATCCCCTGCCAAAACTTAAATACACAAGCTCTGATGCAGACCTGTCAGAATTTTTATTGGCTGGCGAGGTTTATAATCCCAGACGTGGCAAAGCGACTATTAAAAAAAAACATCCTGATGAGTAGATGATATTAAGCTGAAAAACTCATAACTTAGAAAATTAGTCGCGGTAGGAATGCCGATTACTCGGCACCCCCCGCACAGATCCTTACTATTACGCATAAGTCTAGACGATTTTATCGTCGAGATTCTTTCTTGAAGACCTCGATATTTGCCTCTACAAGTTTCTCGATCAATTCTCTTAATAGCGCATAGTTGGCAATCATTTTTTGCATTCTGGTGTCCTTTCGGCAAGCGTGTTTGACGTTATTTTAACCCAAGTTCGACAAGAAAAATAAGAAGCTGCAATAAAAACAGCATGTTATG
>CAZXUA010000076.1:0-20976 GCA_964643755.1 uncultured Desulfatiglans sp.
CCCAATTCCGCGACTCAAGGTGTCTCTTTCACTTCCCGGAGGTAAGGTTTTCTGATCTTAGGGGTGATCACCTCTTCAGGAAAAAAACAGTCGATCTGAAACTGATCAAATGGGTCATTGAGATAATAGACTATAAATGCATCCTTCGCTCCTGAAAGGCGGAATATATCCTCCTTCGCCTGCCTGGACTTTTTTACTGTGAATTCAAGCTTCCTCCCGCTGAAAAATATCTCTGCTGCACACATCATTGGGTCAGAGATGACCTCACCAATGCCATTAACAGGCCCCGCAGGCTCTGACCATTTTGACTTGCCGGCAGAATTTACTGCCCTGACACGGTATTCATAACTCTTACCGGGTATGGTTTCTTTATCTGTGTAAAGGGGGCGGTATGCCTCCTCTGCATCCGATAAACCTGTTTCAAGGGTAACCCATATACCTTTCGGGAGATCTCTTCTCTGGATATCATAGCCGGATGCCCCTGCGCTCCTCTGCCATTTGATGGTTGCGGGAGAGGTAACAGCCATAAGCACGGGTGTCTTGGGAGGAAGAATGGGCGGCAATCTTTCTCTCCTGATCTCAAAGGCCTTTTCTCGAATCATCTTCATCACATTCCTTTCATCATAGTCCCTGCCAGAATCAAAACCAGGCCAGTGGAATGCCTTATAAAGGCCAAGGCCGAGCATCTCAGAATGCCAGTAAAAACCGCCGTCACGGCTGTGGAAACGCAGGCTCCATAAAAGTCCTCCTGATGCGCCTGAATCAATTATGGCCTGTATAGCCGCCTCAAGCCCCGCTGTGCTTATAAAACCGAACTCCCCTACAAAATAGGGTTTTTTGCCCCTGGCCATATCCATGTTTGCCCCAATATTCCTGGCCATGAGCGCCGGGTCATGCTCATAATGGTGCGTTGTGACAAGGCTGATATTAGGGTCAGAAATTAATGACTCCCTAAGCATGTTTGAGTGAAAGCCATCTATTATAAGATGGTTTTTATCAAGGCCCCTAATATATGCGGCTATATCTGCTACCCACTCAGGAAGGCTTTCGAGTTCATTGCCTGTCTCCCATGCAAGTATGGCCATGTCATCAAGATATTTTATACCCGTTACAGTATTGGTGCGATTTATAATAAAATCAATGGTTTTTTTAAAATCCTCTCTGAGTTCAGGGTCAGTCCAGAACGCATCCTTACCCTTTCCCCTGAAACCCGCATACTCCTCTCTTCCGCCCATCCATGGCCAGTTATCCATAAGAGGTATGATAACCCTGATACCATGTTTTGCTGCAATAGCAATCATATTATCAAGTACCTTGAATGCCTCTTCATTAAACTCACCAGGTGCAAGCACGTGTTTAGGTGTGCCGGGAGGATCATCAGGCCTCCTTACAGTGATGGCATATATCCTAACTGCCTGACCGCCCATCTGGGCCACTGTCTCAAGGGCATCGTTAAGTTCAAATGTATCAGGGAGCCGCCAGGGGTTCATTTCATTAAAGGGCATCTGGTCTTCTATCATGTGGAGGTTCGGGATATTAAAGGAGATGAATCTGTATTCCCTGCCACCTTCCATGAGTTTATCCCCCTCTGCCCGGATAAAATTATTAAACCCGGCCTCTGAATTATTTACTGCAATAAAAACAGATAAGAAAATTATGATAAGAGACATGCATATTTTATTAATCATTGATCACCTCTTCAGGCAAGTTTTAATAAAAATGGATTGAGGCTGTCACTTAGCGGATATAACAGAATTACTTCCACAGGGTATCTCCTGTCTCCACAAAACCTGCAAAATATTTTATGCACACATCCCGCCACTCCTTTGCATTCTGAATTTGCATATCGATCCTTTCCCTGACATGAAGATATCTCTCAGCATCAATCTTTCCTGCAAGGGAGATCCAGGCATCCTTCATTGCTATCACCTCATCAACGCCCCTGTTATAATGGGATTGCAGCTCTTCCCAGAGTGTCGCGCCCGAGGGCATGGGGTATGTCCAGGGCAGATGGTGAAACCATAAAAGATATTTTTCAGGGCATGTATGGGGAGAATCCCACAGCTCTCTTAAGGGTTTTGCATACTGGCCCACACCGTTTGTGCCTGTAGAGCTCCTGTCAAACCCTATTCCGAACTGGTCTGCCTTATGGTAATAGGTGGAGCTCCAGTCCTCTCTTACAGGGTTTACGTGATCAGGCCCCGGCCCATAGTGATGGCCTTCGGCCATTATATGATGGAGCCCAAGGGGGGTCATGTAATCAACACAGGCCTCCCATGAACCGCCCATTATATTTGAAATGGTTTTAACAATATCCGGGTCATCTGACCATGTCATCCTGATCCACTCATCAGCTATTGCTTCTGATGTAAGGGATAGATTCCACGCAAGTCTGCCATATGCGTACCAGTTAGCCTGAGAAAATATATGGCCTGACCAGTTTCTGTCTGTGCCGATGCCTGAGACCCCTGCTATGCCTGAAAGGGTGTGCCCTTCTGCTGAACCATCTATTATCTTCGCTACAGTTGTGCCTTCCCCCTTTGCATAGGTGTCAGAATCAAGCACCTCCTTCCACTGTGGCGCAAGATAAACAAGGTGTTTTGCCTGGCCTGTGTATTCCTGAGTTATCTGCAGCTCCATCATCAGTGGTGTTTTAGGCATGGCCCCAAAAAGCGGATTAAATGGCTCCCTTGGCTGGAAATCCACAGGCCCGTTCTTGGTCTGAACAAGCACATTCTCCATGAATTTGCCGTCCAGCGGCACAAACTCAAGATAGGCGCACTTGGTACGGTCAGAGGCAATGGAAAGGTCATAGACAAATGAGCGCCACATGACTATACCGCCATAGGGGGCAAGGGCCTTAGCCAGCATGTTTGCACCATCCGCATGGGTGCGGCCATATTTCTGCGGGCCGGGTTGCCCTTCAGAATAGGCCTTTACAAGAAAGCCGCCAAAATCAGGGATGCTTTTGTAGATCTCTTTTGCCTTTTCACTCCACCATTCCTGCACATCGGGGTCAAAGGGGTCGGATGTGGTTAGCCCGCCTATCTCTATCGGTGCTGTAAACTTAACGCTGAAATATACATGGATGCCATATGGCCGTAACACATCAGCAATTTTGGCCGCCTTATTAATGTATTTGCCGGTCAATATCTCAGCCTGGCTGTTTATATTGTTCAGGGCAGCTCCATTGATGCCAATGGAGGCATTTGCACGGGCATAATCCCTGTACCTTTTATCCACCTTTTCAGGCAGCTCAGCCCATTTCCAGATGGAATTGCCTGCATATCCCCGTTCTACACTCCTGTTCAGGTTATCCCAGTGGTTAAGGAGTCTCTTCTGAATTCGGGGGGCATCGGTGATGGATAAGCTATTGATTGGCTTTCTGGTCTGTATGAGCCGTAAAAAGTGGAAGGCCCCATATAAAACCCCCGCCGGTCTGTTTGCCGCTATTATGGTTACAGGACGGTTATCATTAACAATGGACCTTATAATATAGCCCTCATTACCCATTAGCCTTATATCTGTCCGGCTGACCATCTGCCTGATAATGGAGGAGCCTTCGGGGGTGCCGATGATAATTGCCCCATCCTTTGAAACCCTCTCCTTTACCCTGATTTTTTCGCCGAGCAGGCCATTTAAACCCTCCTGCAACTCCTCCATGGCTGCCTTTATTACCGGGTCTGTATGTTCTATCACCAGCTCAGTTGTATGCCTTTTATATTGTGCGACAATATCCTTTCCCGCGATCCTGTCATATCTCAGCCAGAGTCTGTAGCCATCCTCTGCATTTGAACAGTCAGTAAAAAATGATACGAGCGCCAAAACAATTAAAGAGACCCTTTTAGAATATGCCTTCATATGGTTTGTTCCTTCTAGCCTGCCAAGTTAATCATGTTATTATGGAGGGACAGGATCATCAAAAAGACCCTGGGACAATAATACCAATCTGACAAGATGATATTGGCTGTACATAATATTGTCGCTCTCATCAGTTGTCAAGATTCTGAATTTTTCTGTTTTTATTATTTGTATTTATAGATGGCTAATGGCCCCATCTTTTGATGTCGCAGAAAGATAATGTAGATTTTAATCTGTGTCCATCCAGAGAGAGCCAAATCCTGTATGGGCACAAATTAAAATGTGCCGCTGTCTTTTAATGATGCCAGCGCCTTTTCATAAAAGCTCTTTTTATTTTCATCCATGGCATATTTTATTGCCTGGCTGATACTTGCCTCCGCCTTTTTCATGTTTCCGCTCTTAAGATAGGCAAGGGCAAGTCCATAATAAAACAAGTGCTCATCCTTTTTTAACCGGATCGCCTCCCTGAAAAACCCAATCGATTTTTCATAGAATGCATCCTGAAAAGCGCTCTTTCCCGCTGCATACTGATAATAAGGATTTTTGTTTCTGAAGGATTCCACCTGCTCTTTATAAAATGCGGCATTCATCATATCACCTTTTGCATCATACAGGTGGCCAAGATTATTCATTATGGATAAAAGGCTGGTATCCTTTGGGCCACGGGTCACTGAAAGCCCCTGAAGATATGCAGACTCTGCTGCTTCAAACTGGTTGTTTAACTTGTAAACCACCCCGAGGTTAGACCATGCATAACTGAGTCCGGGATCAACCTTGATAGCCTTGATAAAATAGCTGTAGGCCTCCTTCAGATTACCCTCAGCGAGGTGTTTGCTACCGATATTATTGTAATACTGAGCAAATGCGCGCGTATCAGATATGGTGTCATACCCTAATATGCTGATCCTGGAATTTTCAGGGGTAAGCTCTGAGGGTGAAAAAAAATACCTGACAGAATCCTCAATTGTCACCAGCCTTTCTTTATCGTCGATCATTCTTAACTGGATCATCTGGGTAAATATGTAACGGATATCAACAGCAGCCCCTATATGTTTTGTAAAAAAGAGTGTCTCTCCATCCCTTGCCCAGTTGGGCAGGGTAGGTATTTCCGAATACTTTGCGGGCAGTCCGGCATATCTGGCAGCCGCAACAAACAGGTTACTGAATGAAAGACAGTTGCCAGTGCCTGTATCAAAGGTCTGCTGCGCTGTCTTTACACCGTACAGGTCAGTTAAGGTGTCATATTTAACTGCCTTTGCAATGGCCTCTGTAAGTTTAACAAGGCGTCTCTCCTGATCCTTGGCATCTCTTATCTTTTCATCAATAATCCTTTTTATCTTATCGTTGATTGCTAGTATCTCAACATCAGGTATGGCCTCTATTGCAGATTTAGGTGATACAGACGATCCATCTGCCATTTCATAAGCAGGAAAGAGTTCTATACTTAAAGGATCAACCTTTTTTACAGATATGGTTGAACAGCCTGAAACAAGAAGGGCAAAAAGAAAAAGGGTAAAAAAGAGAGCCTGTGCTCCGTATAATTTGATTTGAGGAGACCCTCTGTTTACCAGTTTTATATCCTTTAAATATCTCCTGAACATTTTAATACCCTCCCGAATCCTGTGACCGATCACGTCCCATATATTTGCCATAAAATAATGCCTTTTTTTGCTGTTTCAATATCATTAAAGAAAAAGGGTGAAAGGTGCTTGCTTGAGATAATAGAATGAAAAACATAAAAACAGTTAACCAAGAAACACACGAAAGACACGAAAAGTTATTAATATTTTACTTTCAATTTTTTGGTGCTTTTAGTGTGTTTCGTGGTTTTAAAAAATCTCTTTTGATTTTTAGTCTTTTGCGATCAAAATAAGGGCTGCGCCTAATGCCCCGATCAATTGAGGATCATGTGGTACAAAAACAGTTCTTCCAAGTTTTTTAGTCAGCATATCAACAACGCATGGATTTTTTGCTACACCACCTGTAAATGCGATATCCCCTTCATGTGATATGCGGTTTAACATACCCGCGACCCTATTAACCACACTAGCATGCAGCCCCTTTGCTATATCTCTCCGGTTTTGTCCTTTTGCAATAAGTGAGGTCACCTCAGATTCAGCAAAAACCGTGCACATGCTGGAGATAGTAATATCATGGCCAGAGAGGAGCGCCTCTTTACCGAACTCATTGATATCATACCCGAGTGTCTTTGCCATGATCTCAAGAAACTTGCCGGTGCCCGCAGCGCACCGGTCGTTCATCTCAAACTTTTTTATCCTGCCGTTTTCAAAGAGTGTTATGGCCTTGCTGTCCTGACCGCCTATGTCGAGTACTGTTCGTATCTCTGGGAAAAAGGCCCTTGCGCCTTTTGCATGGGCCTTTATCTCTGTTACAGTTGGGGCATCAAACTTTATTTCAAAGAGGTTACGGCCATAACCTGTTGCCATGATACGGTCATACTGGGCCTGCGCTAAAAGTCCTTTTGCGGTTTGAGCTGGGTCAAAACCTGTATCTGCCTGTAAATTTTGTATGATCTTTCCTGATTCATCAACAACAACCAGTTCGATGGTACGTGAACCTATGTCTATGCCTGCAAACTTCATTTTCTTATCTTAATTGCTCTATAAATGCCTCTATCCTTGTCTTGAGCTGGCCTGCATCCTCCATGCTGTAGTCTGTTTCAATCCTGAGCGTAGGGATCCCATTTTTTTCAAGGGCCTTTTCCACAGGCATGGATTCCATGATATAGGGCTGGCAAAACTGGAGCCCGTAATGGATTACCCCGTCTGCGTTATATTTTTTGAACATCTCCTGCACATGATTGCAGCGCTCCTGGTTTGGGGTAAAGATGGCGCAGTCCACCTTGAAGTACCTGTCAACGATTGCATCCATCATCTCATCAATTGTCTTGCCGGATTCATCTGTAAGGTTTCTTGTGCCCCTTTCTCCCACGCACGATTCCTCGCCAACAATTACAGCCCCTGATGTTTCAATAAGGTAGGGGAGCTTCCAGTTGGGCACTGCCTGGGGGCAGCCGGATATAAGTATCCTGGGTGTCCTTGCAGGAAATACCCCCTTGTTTTCCTGTGCCCGTTTTTCAAGCTCATCGCACACCCGGTTCACAGAGGCTGTAAATCTTTTTGGGTTATCATAAAAGAAGACCTGGTTAATGAGCAGGGCATCAAGCCCTGAGATGGGCGCAGGATCATATTTTCTTAATGATGAGAGTCTGTGGATCGCTGCGCGTTTTGCATTTACCGTCTTTATCGCCTCTTTCACGGATTCCGCTGTTATCTTCTTCCCGGTAAGGTTCTCCACGCTTTCTTTAAAACGGAGATATTCCTGTTTAAGGAGCGCTCTCCCCTGACTTGATTTTACCTGCGGGAGATCCATTACATAGAGGTTATTCACAAGACCATTCAGGGTCTCATACGCCTTTTTCTTGCCGTCACAGGTGTTTTCACCCACTATCATATCTGTGCTTTCAATATAGGGGCACACCTTTCCAAGCTTAAAACCGAATGATGATTTTATAAGCGCACATGTATTTCTTGGCAGATATTTTTCCACCTCTTCCATTGCAAAATCAGCACCGGAACAAAGCCCTACAAGCGTAGCGTTTGCTGCAAGCGCTATCTCTTCAGGTACAAACACACAATATGAACCGATGATCTTTCGACCCTCCTTTTTTTCATCAAGCAGTTCCTTTATCCTCAAACTGTGCACATTGCTTACAACAAAATCAAAATAATCCATTGAAAGAGGCCGCTCTTCCTGATTCATGTAAATATCCTTGTATGCCTTGCCCAACACGCTCAGAAGGGCGTCATGCGACTCAATGTTAAGCCCCAGATCCTTCCACATTGCCCTGTAATCTTCGGTCATGATTTTATGCTCCTTGATTTATATTTTACAGATTTGTCGCATGAATAGAGGCAAACGGTCAAACAGGAATAATCTATCAATTATGCAAATCTTATCGACACTGCCGATTTACATTTTTGGCTTATTACCTCTTTACTCCTTAACCAGCAACAGGTTGACAAAATGGGATCAGATGATATATTCCCGGCATCTCAAAAAGGATATTCTGCATATGCATCATTTTTTTGGTTTCACATGAGGGGCGCTTATTGATTTACCCGTGAGGTAAATACCCCTGTTGACTAAAAAATGATGCCATACCGGAGCAGACTTTAATAATACTGAACGATCAAGTTTTTTCCCAACCTGGCATCTGAACGATCCTCTGCAGGCTTATATTTGCAGGGGTATCGTAATTTATCAGATAATTTTTAAGCGAGGTATTTCAATATGAAAATTAAAACAGTATTTTTTTCAATGGTTATTTGTTTACTCTTTACGATTCTAACGATTTCGGGCTCCACAGGCACAGAGGCAAATAAAAGGATTGTCATCGCCTACACCGGCAATGTAGATGGTTATCTTGAACCATGCGGATGTGACGGTGATGAGATGCTTGGCGGGCTTTATAAAAAGGCAACATATATCCGTGAATACAGAAAGACAGAAAAAAACCTGGTTCTTGTTGATTCAGGCGATCTGTTTAATGAGCACGACAAAATAAAGGATTCAAACATGCCTTCAGCCAGGTTTAAGGCCGAGGTGTTCACAAAGGTCTATAAGGATCTTGGCATTGATGCGATTAATGTGGGTGAACTTGATCTGGCCCTTGGGGTGGATTACTTGAAAGAGCTTGAGAAAAAGTATGATGTCCCATTTGTTTCAGCCAATATTGTAAATGATAAACAGGAGCTTTTATTCAAACCATATGTGATCAAGACTATAGACAATATAAAGGTTGGTATAATCGGCATTATGGGTACCACAAATGATGTTGCAAAACCATTCGGGGATATTGTCGGGTCTTCATTATCAGTGCTTAACCCTTTAGAAACGGCAACGGCCAAGGTGGCCGAACTCAAGGATAAGGTGGATTTTATTATTGTCCTGACACATCAGCACATGGGTCAAAACTGGATATTTGCCCGAAAGATAAACGGTATTGATGTGATTGTTGGAGGCCACCATAAACAGAAACTTGATACCCCCTATGAGGCAAATAATACATATATTGTTCAGTCCAGTGAAAAGGAGCAGCATCAGGGCATGCTTGTTCTTGAAAAGGCTGCTGACGGGACTAAAACCGCTGGCAATACACTGGTTCCACTTGATGATAAGATCGCTGATGATGCAAATGTAAAGGCGATGGTTGATGAATATAACCAGGAGGTAAACAAACTTTATACAACACCTGCCGCCGGAGACTCTGCACAGGAAGAGGCATTCACCCCAAGAGCGAGTAAATGCAATGAATGCCATGCTGAGGCGTATGAGATCTGGCAGAAATCGGCCCATGCAAAGGCATTCCGGACACTGGCAGATAAGGGAAAACAATTCAATCCTGACTGTCTTGTATGCCACACAACACGTTTTGAGGAGGCAGGTGGTTTCACAATGAAGGCTCAGCAAAAGGAACTAAGAGATGTCCAGTGTGAGAATTGTCATGGTGACAGGACTCCCCACCTGGAAGACCCGGGCGTTGTTTCTCAAGTTAAACCGGATGTGAAAACCTGCGTTAAATGCCACACTGAGTACAGAAGCACTGGCTTTGAAAAGAATTACAACCAGAAATGGGAGATGATTAAACATTAGAATTAACTGAATAAATATTTCTGCATAAATGAAAAGAAACCCAGACCATAGGGAGGGTTTCTTTTCATTTTGGTGAAGCAAAATAGCGATATCTCATGCAGAAGGTTAATTAGTGCCCATCCAGAAAGAGGCAAATTCTGGATGGGTCTTTTACCTGCCAGGTAACTCTTTGATTTGAAAGTCTTTTGCTAAACGCTGACCGCTTGAATCCAAAAACGACAGTTTTTGGATGGACACTAACTATCCCTGATACAATTTTTCAACGCCTCTGCGAAAGAGAGACCCGGCAAACAGAAGATATAAGGCAGGTATGAGCATAAGAGAATCACGGGCAATGGTCATAGGAGATATGGGGTCTTCAAAGCTGAAGCAGCCGCAATCCGCATCTATCCCGCGAATATAGGTAATGGTGAGAATGGCTATAAAAAAGAGGAGCAGCAGGATGGCTGCACCGGCCAGATACCTTATCTTTTTCCTGAAACCGATCAGTAGAGAAATACCTAGCCCCATCTCCACCCAGGGGAAATAGCGCGCCATAAAAGGCACATATGAATTTGGAAAAAGTTCATATTTATAAATAACCGCCTCGAACAAAAGCGGGCTGTCCCATTTGATATAGCCACTGTACATAAAGATGCCTGCAAGGATAAAACGGGCGACCCAGTGCAGGATGCAGCGGATATGGATACAGCAACTATCCCGGTTCAGTGAAAGGAGACATGGGAAAAGCCATTTTGTGATGCGTGTAATCATGATCTGTAATCTATGATATTTAACTGCCAGGATGCATAGCTAATAATGAAGCGATCAAATCTGAATCTCTGCCGCATCCCTATTGCCCAAAAGATCAAAAAGGCTTTCACTTTTTCAGGGTGAAAGCCTTTTGATCTAAAAATCTATTTTGCCTTTAGCAGGGTGAGCCCTTCCTGCCACTTGCTCACTGTAAGGAACCTTCCATCCCTTGAAATAAATGGTTTCCCCTTTTTGGCGGGCACGGCCTCCTCTTTCCAGCTCTTTCCGCCATCAGCAGTGCGCAGGGCAATCATACTCTCTTTGTCTGAAAGACCTAAAGCAATCAGGCCGTTATTGGCGTCTGTGAAACGTATAGCTGCCTCAGGGGTCTCATTAATCCATCCGCCGCTGCCAAACCCCTGAATAACAGGGTCTTTAAGCCCAAGGGGACATGATGTCCAGCTCTTGCCGCCATCCCCGGTAATATACAGTATGCCGCTCTTATCTAACAGGTATCCGTCCTTTGGTGTGCGGAGTGAGATTGCGGCCACAGCAGTGACATCCTTTGGAAGGGCCAGATCGGACCATGTTTCCCCGCCGTCTGAGGTCATCTTGAACTTTGTACCTGAACCGACCCATCCTGTCTTGTCATCTGCAAAGGCCAGTATACTAGCCATGCCGCCTACATCCTTTGCAATGACCTTCCAGTTTTTTCCGCCGTCTGTGGTCAGGCTTGTTCCGCTCAGACAGGATTGCCATATGATGTTGACATCCACAACATCAACGGAGAACATGCAGCCCCCTGTCTTGGCCATTGTCCAGGTCTTGCCGCCATCAAGGGTATAGTGCTGGGCTCCGTCATCACCAGCCCCGCCCCAGACACCAAAGTTTTCATCATGAAAGGCCGCCATACGCACCTTGATTCCCTCAATCGCCTTTGGGATCACCACCTCCCACTGCCCCTGGGCGGATGCCATATTAACTCCAATAAAAAGAATTGAGATCAATATGCCTGACAAAATGGCTGATTTTACATGTTTCATCTTTTATACCCTCCTTAAAAAATTTGCGTTGATAAAAACCTTATTATGTGGAATAATTCCCTTACAATATGCAACGCCATATCCTATATGGAATTGCACCTCAGAAACAGTATTTTATTACCACATCCACAGGATATTTGAAATATTTTTCGGAAATATTCAGGTTTATGCAATCAGGGGCGGAAAAGGTTAAAACTCCTCTCAAATAGTGGGGCTTTAACCTTTCTTGTACCATGCAAGGGACGGGGTTTATAAATCATGAGCAGCTTGAACAGGATCTGCAACCTTCTCCCTTTGGTAAACTGGAAGATATGGAAAATCCAGAACCTCTTTCTGACTCAATAAAGTCAATGCTTATTGGACTGGCCTTTTCCAGCAGTTCCTTGTCTATAAGATAGGTGACTCCATTGTCCTTGATAATCTCGTCATTTTTTTCAGGTTCATCAAGACCCATCCCCAGAGAAGGCCCGGAACAGCCCCCTTCTGACAAAAAAAGCCTTATGTATGAGGGTTCTTTCTGTGCCTTTAAAAAATCCGTTATCTTTTCGTTTGCCTTTGCTGTTACTGTTAACATTTATTTCTCCATATAATTTATTTACTCTTTTAATCCGCCAGATTAATAGCGGATGTACCTTTAACTACATATTATGCCTTTCCCAGCGCCTTGAGAACCTTGTCAGGCGTTGCAGGCGGGTCAACCCATTTTCCTATTGCGTTATGAATAGCGCATATTATTGCATGGGTATTAGCCAGTGAATGGCTTATACCGTTCGCTCCATACGCTGCATTTCCAGCCCTTGTTTCAAGCAGTATTGATTCAACCGGGGCAATATCCGCTATTGTCGGTTTTTTGTATTCCAGCATATTTGTATGGAGCTTTACGCCTGTCTTAGGGTCAAAAAAGAAATCCTCTTTAAGCTGTGTCCCCTCGCTGAACATCATAACCTGGTGAAGCTGGCCTTCAAGTGATGTCGGCCTCAGTATCTTCCCTGTGTCTGCTGCTATAACGTGCCTTAATACCTCAACCTCTCCGGTCTCAGTATCTACTGCCACCTCACAAAAGAGGGCGTTCATGGTATCAAGTATCTTCCCCCTGCCCTGGCTCCACACCGATAATGGCGGCCTTCCCGTGAAACTCGCAGCCATATCTATGCCTGAAAACTGGCTGAAGGGGAATGCCTTTTCAGGGTTTGCCTTGAAAATAACCATTGTATCTTTTGTATCGAGCTCTTCTGGTTTAACCTTCAACTGTTCTGCTGCTGTCTCAAGGAGCAGTTTTTTACATGCCACAGCCGCCTCCTTGGCTACCCATGCGCCTGCTGTGGTGCCGTCGCTTCCCCCACCGACCGGGGTAAAATGCGCCCTTGGGTCAAATTCAATAATAACATCTTCCGGCCTGGCACCCATTTCCTCTGCAACAACAAGGGCGACAGCATCAATGGCGTAGATACCGGTACAAGGACCGCGGGAAGGAAGGTAGACCTTGCCATCATTCTTTATAGTAACGGTGCATGCGTAATGTGAAAATGCGTGTCGCGGACTCATCTGATACCTGAAACTCTGGCCGTGCATCCTTCCATCAGGGAGTTTTTTTGCGCCTGCCTGGTGCCACTTCCAGTTCATGGCCTTTTTCCCTGCTTCCACACATAATCGATAGCTTTCCGGTATGGATGTGTCTGTCTGTGATTTAGGGCCATGAATATTTTTTGTGGCAACATCAACCGGATCCATCCCTAGTTTATCAGCGATCCGATGGAAGGCAACTGTCATTGTATCCCATGTAAAAGGACAGTGCTGCGCGCTCAGGTACATCTTGCCAGTATTTGTAGCAACAGCCTCACAGATAAACTCAAGGTTAGTGCATTTTGTTGTAAAAAATGGACCGTAATTCATATCCATTGTAGTGCCAAAGCTTGCGCTGGTCTTGACTCCTGCGGCCACCACTGAAAAATCCCTGACAGCCGTGATAGTGCCATCATTCTTATACCCAATCTTTAATGATCCAAAACGCTGGTTAATGGCGAGATCATACATATTTTGCCTGTTGCAGGTTACCCTAACCGGCCTGCCTGCCCTTTTTGCCAGAAAGGGTGTAATCATGACTGCCTTTCTAAGTCCCCAGTCGCAGTATTTACCTCCCTGAAAAATAGTATTCTCAGTTACCTTATCCTGGGGCAGTTTATACATTTTGGCGATATGACTACGGCCCTGAGTGGCGCCTTCAATCCAAATACTTTTTCCAGGGCTGTGAAGCGGATCATCATACCACCATGCAACACCTCCAGCAGGATTTGGTATATGAGAACTGTAATATGGCAGGTTCCACTCAAATTCCATAATCTGATCAGCAGACTTGAAACCCTCTTCTACATCTCCTTCTTGGCGGTTTGCAGTTTCAACATTGCCTTTAGCATTGGGATTTACCCTTATAACTGGCGCATTGGGTAATTTCCCCTCACGAGGATCAAGAATATGGGGCAACACTTCCCACTCAATTTCAAGCAATCGCAGGGCCTCATCACAGAGTTCCTCTGTTTCCGCTATAACCACTGCGCCGACCTCCTGATCCTCCATTTCAGCGGTATCCTCAAGCATTGGCGCACCCATTTCATCAAGAATTCCAGCTCCACCCGCTCCGCCTATCCCTGCGCCACCCCCAAGGGCCTGTAATTCAGGATCATCCCAGCAGATTACCTCTAAAACTCCAGGCAGGTCCTCAGCCTTTTTTGTATTAATGCTTTTAATCCTCGCGTGGGCATAGGGACTTCTTAAAAACTTTCCATAAAGCATATCCGGGACTATCACATCAGTGCCAAATTTTGCCATACCTGTTGCAAGGGAATATGATAATTTACCTGGAATGTTGGGCTTTCCAACTACCTTGAAATCTTTTCTTTCACCATTACTGCCAGCAATATCAACCATAGCGGAGACTCCTAGTATTAAATAGAAACAGGAAAGAGTATAGTTCTCTTTCCTGTTTATGGCATTGCAAAAAATTAGACCGCAGCCAGGATCGCCCTTTTAACAAGGGTCTTCGCTATCTGCACCTTGTATTTTGTTGCATTGAGCGGCCTTGCATCAGCAACCGCTGCTGCCCCCGCCTCCTCTGCAACCTTTTCACTGATCTTTTTCCCCTTGAGCGCCTCTTCTGCCTTTATCGCCCTGTATGGCTTTGGGGCAACAGCGTTAAGGCATACCCTGGGGTTTGCGCCTGTCATAACAGCACAGTTCACAATAGGAAAGTCAATGGATTTTCTTAAGGCAAACTTGATAAATGCGCTTTTCGCACCCTTTGGTGGCGCAGGTATCTGGATCTCGGTAATGACTTCATCCCTTTCAAGCACGGTATTGCCAGGTTGTTTTACATCAAAAAAGTTTTCCGCCTCGATTGACCTTTTGTCTGTAACCACCTTTGCGTTAAGCGCAATAAGGGCAGGGGCAGTATCACTCGGATGCACTGCAATACAGCCACCCATTGCACCGAATATTGAATGATACCTGTTGTCGCCTGTCATGGCAAAGCATGTGTTACCACCCTTGCGCTTGCAGTCAAAGCGGTTTTCAGGCTTTCTGAAATACCAGCAGCGGTGAAGCTGGGCAATATTACCACCTATCGTGCCCATATCACGGATATGTGGGGATGCCACCCGGGATGCTGCCTGCGCAAGGGCAGTATACTTTTTCTGGATGTTTGCATCCGCTGCAATATCAGCCAGGTGTGTGGCTGCCCCTATTTTCAGCACTCCACCCTCTTCCTTTATATAATCCAGACCCGGAACAGTCTTGAGATTTATAACAGTAGAGGGATAATCCCTTAGAATGTTATCCTTAAGTGTGCCAACAAGATCAGTCCCGCCTGCTATCAGGGTTGTCTTACCATCAGCAAGGGCTGTCTTGATCTCTGCAATTGACGTTGCATTTGTATGATTAAATGGTCTCATTTTTTCTCCTTTATTTTATGTGGACTTAAGGTTTTAAACCTTGAGCCTTGAGCCTTACGCCTTGAACCTTTTATTATATCTTCCCTAATGCCTTAAGCACCCTGTCCGGTGTTGCAGGCGGATCAACCCATACACCAATCGCATTATATATTGCGCACATAATAAGATGGGTGTTTGCCATGGAGTGGCTGATGCCGTTTGCGCCGTAAACACCGTTCCCTGCGCGGGTTTCAATCAAACTCACATCCAGCTTTGGCACATCAAGCATACCCGGTTTTTTGTACTCGATCATGTTCAGGTTAAGTTTTACGCCTGTTTTTTCATCATAGTAGTAGTCCTCAAACATCTGACATCCCTGGCTGAAGAATGCAACCTGATCAAGCTGACTCTCAAGGGAGGTGCGCCTTATAACCTTACCTGAATCTACAGCTGCCCCATACTTAAGTATTTCCACCACTCCGGTTTCAGTATCCACTGCTACCTCACAGTACAGGGTGTTTAAGAGATCATACTTAGAGGGCCATAAAGGTGCTGGCGGGTGGCCGGAAAATGTCGCATATACATTTGCCTGAATACTCTTAAGCGGCACCCCGGCGCTCTTGTCTGACTTGAGCACTATCTTTCCATCCACTATATCAAGATCTTCCGGTTTTTTACCCTTTAAGGGGTTTGGAGCGGCCTTTTTAGGCGGACCAAAGCCAAACCCTCCCATTGCCGGTTTTTCGGCCTCGGCAATCGCCGCCTCAAAGATGCGCTGCCTTAATATGTGACAGCACTGTTTCATAACCCAGCCGGTTGCTACAAGCCCATCTGCCCCTCCGCTTATGGAGACAAATATTGCATTGGGATCATAATCAATGCTGATGTCTTCATATTTAAGGCCAAGCTCTTCAGCCGCTATCATTGTAACACCTTCAACTGAGAATACCCCTGCATGGGGTCCCTGAATAGGCAGGTGCACCACACCGTCCCTTAGCTCCAGCACTGCATGAAAATCCGACCCCATTGCATGCCTCGGGCACATCTGATACCTGAAACCTGCACCGTGCATCCGGCCGTCAGGCAGTTTCTTTGCCCCGTTTTTATGCCAGTTCCACTTCATCATTTTGCGACCGGCGTCTATACAGGCGTCAAAGCTGGGGACAGGCCTCATGTCCTCCTGCCCGTCCGGCCCGTGGAGATTAAGCCTTGCAATATCGATTACATCCTTTCCAAGTTTATCGGCGATCATATGTAATGCCATTGTGACTGAGTCCCAGTTAAACGGGCAGAACTGTGAACTGAAGGCCATATGGCCGCGGTTAGAGTCTACAACCTCCATCCTCTGCCGTATATTAACACATTTTGTCCCTATATAAGGGGAGTACCCTTGGTCGCCTATTGTCCCGAAAAATGAATTGCCCGGGGTGCCTCCATCGGCTATTGAAAAGTCATCAAAGGCTGTAATCAAACCCTCTTTTGTAAAGCCCACCTTCATGTGAATAAAGCGCTGCTGTACCATAAAGTCAAATGTGTCCTTACGCTCGTTTATGCAGCGCACAGGCCTTCCCACTCTCCTGGAGAGGAAGGGTGTGATCTGCTGTGATTTGCGTATTGTCCAGTCACAGTATTTACCGCCCTGGAAAAGCCCCTCCTGCACGGTCTTTCTCGGTGGCAGACCATACATCTGCGCAATCGCATTTTTACCGCCGCTCGCATGCCACACAGCCCCTTCTATATGAATATTGTCTCTTCCCAGGTATGGGTCATCAAACCACCATGCAACAGAGCCATGAGGGTTGGGTGAAGCGGATGCGTAGGTGGGCATATTAAGATCATACTCGATTATATAATCAGCCTCTTTGAAGCCCTTTTCCACATCCCCTTTATTCTGGTTTGAGAAGTTAACATTACCCTGCTTCGGAATAGAATTGTTTGGGGGTCCAAACATACTGGAGACCCCTGCCCTGTCCTCCGGCCTTATCACTGGCGCATTTGGTTCTCTTGCCTTTTTAATATCCACTGAATGGGGCAATATCTCCCATTCCACATCAAGCTGTCTTAATGCCTCATCACAGATATCCTCGTTTTCTGCAACAACTACAAATCCCACTTCCACATTTTCTTCATGAGCAACGTCGGAAAGGAATGGAGCCGGGGCGCCGCCCATACCGCCACTGCGTTTAAAGTTTTTCACGTCTTCATCTTCCCATGTGACTATGTCCACAACACCTGGTACAGCCATTGCCTTTGCCTTGTTGTAGCTTTTTATCCTTGCATGGGCATGGGGGCTGCGCATGAACTTTGCTTCAAGCATATTGGGCACCACATAATCTGCGCCAAATTTTGCCACGCCGGTTGCCACTGCCCATGAAAGTTTGCCTGGCAGATTTGGCTTACCTACTACATTAAAATCCTTTCTGTCTCCATTTATAGTTAGATCAGCCATATTAATTACCTCCTTTAGCTATCTGGGGGGCCGCTTCCATAATCGCGGTGGGATGACGATTGTATGTGCCGCAGCAGCAGATGTTGCCGGCCAGCGCCTGTCTGCAATCCTCTTCTGTAGGATTGGCCTTTTTATCGAGAAGGGCCTTTGCTGACACTAGAAACCCGGGCGTACAGTAACCACACTGCATGGCGTCCCATTTGCAGTATGAGTCAATAAGCGGTCTCCATTTTGGGTCAGCAGCAATACCTTCGACTGTCTGTATCTTCTTGCCTTCACATTCCACTGCAAGCGTCATGCATGAAAGGATGGCCTTTCCATCCATTATCACGGTGCATGAACCACATGCGCCCCTGCCGCACATATGCTTTGCGCCTGATAAACCCAGCTTGAAGAGGAGTGTGCGCTGGAGTGTCCAGTGGGGTTCAATAAGCACCTCGCAATCCTGACCATTTATGTTGAGCTTTGTTGTGACGGGCTCAACATTCTCAGGGTGTTCGGTTTTAAAATGTTGTTTCAATTCTGCAAAGCTAGCGAAATCCTTGTTGCACATAGGGCACCTGAATTGTGTAACAGTCTTGGGCACCGATTTAACAGCGTCTGCTGCCAATGCCATTTCAGGCCTTAATGCAATGCCTGCTGCGCCGATAGCGCTACCCCCGACGATGAACCCCGCATTCTTAAGAAAACTCCTGCGGTCAATATTATTTTTCCCATCCGCCATATCTTTCCTCCTGAAGTTATAAAAGTTAAAGGTTGCTAAATCAATTTATCTATAAGAGGTTTTAACCTTCTCTCATCCAGACCCGCTGAACAGACCATTATATGTTCATCTGTTTCATATATATCCGATCCCGCTATCGGGTTTACCACCACTATGCTTCCTCCTGTATGGGGCTTCATAATCTGCATACGGTTTTGAATATGGGACAAAACGCCATCCTCCAAAAGATCATGTGCAGTTAGAAACTCGATTGTAAGATCGGGGCTATGGATTTTCCGTTCATGAAGATCAGCAAATACAGGTATTGTATCGAGATCCTGTATAACCGATAATAATATCACCCTGTCAGCAAGAGCCATAGAGGTGTCACCGGTGCGATCCCTGAGCATCCTTTGTGTGGGAAGTTCAACCGGAAGATTGTAATAATCCACTTCTCCTCTAAGGGGCATCTTAAATGCGATATGGGCGTTTAATCTTTTTGAATGAAGAATCAACTCCGGGATACGCATTGAAGCATGATGGCTCTGAGCGCCAAAAGCTATTTGTTCAAGCCCTGATAAAAATGGTTTATCATCCGCATCAAGATTTACCTTAAAGATCTCATCCGGTTCAAGCAGAAGCATGATGGAAATGGCTGCCCAGAATTCATAACCAAACCTGTACATCGCAAGGGCATTCTGGTTAAGATTCTTCGTTGCCTTTGCCTCAAAATCGTTCTCTGTGATTTTACACTGAATAAGTTCAAAAAGGGGGTCATAGATAAGGCGCATCATCCCCTCTTCAGGATTATTGAGGATAGTGGCAAGATCAACCTGTAATTCTATATGTTTTTTTAGAGCCAGCATCTTAAAAAGCCGCTCTTCAGCATCTCTGTATGCTCTTCCAAGGGCGCATATATCAATAAAAAGGTGGCTCTCCCAAGACCTAACGAAGGCCTTTCGCACCTGATCAAACCGGTTGTAGAACTTATCGCGCAATGGCTTTGGAATTGAGGTCTCATAAGGACTAATCAATATCTCTTTATTTGATGAAATATAGGTCTTAAGACTTTCGTATTCCTGTTTCCATTCTGTTTTAAAATCCATAATTATTTCTTCTCACATAACCCTTTTTTTTGCCCCATTTACAATACCGCAAAATACAGTTCTCAGTATCTGTTCATCCAGTTCTAAGGGGATTTCATCCATGCACATATCGTCTGCTTCATAACAGAGCTCATCATCTCTATCCATCATCTTCCCTGCTGTCTCCGGGACATAAACCATTGTCCCCTTTCCCTCTGCTATATGCTTTGACCTGTTATTTTTTTCAAGCCACCTGTCACATTCATCATGAGTGCCTATAAAAGGCACAAGGATCATCATATCCTTCTGCAGGGTAATGAGCCTATACCCGTTTCCAAAATCATATTTTCGGCACCCCTTCAGCCGTTTTTCGCCATATTTTGTAAAAGCCCCTGCGTTTTCCGTATAATCCAGTAATGCCCCTGATTTAAGGCTTTCAATAATGCTATCCGCCTTCTGGGCTATTGATTTACCGGTCTTGCCTGATTGCCTTAACTCCTCTATCCGGCGTTCAACCTTTGCGCTGATCTTTACAAGCCTCATTGTATTACCTATATCCTCCAAGCCTTATTAATGCAAATATTATGTTCATCAGCCCGGAAAAATACTTGTTTGATATCATGTTGACCTTTATGGTCAGGGAAAGGTGATTGACGTTATTATTGTGAAAAAATTTCAGCCTTGCCCTAATCTACCAAGCCCGGGTAGAACCTGATCTATTAACTCAGGTAAAGCTGAAATATATGCGCATAATAACTCCAGTGGTTAGAATAAAACTTTAATAAAATATAGGTGGTCAAAATGATTGTCAAACTGGTTATTCCTATACAAAACAGGATATCAATAGGCATTTCCTGATTGACAACATCGCCTGTTTACTCTATCTCAATACCCTGAAAAATCCATTCCTTTAAGGAAGCGCTTCATAATGGGTTAATTTGAAGGATTGATATGAAAAATAGAGGTCGATTTTTTTATGAGCAGCTTAACGTTAAACGATTTTGAACCCAATATCATTGCCTTCTGCTGCCGATGGTGCTCCTATTCCGCCGCTGACCTGGCAGGGAGCATGCGGATCAAGTACCCTGCTAACGTAAAAATAGTGCAGGTTCCATGCACGGGCAGGGTATCTCTTTCTAATATCCTTTATGCAATAGAGTGTGGAGCAGACGGTGTCTTTCTTTCAGGGTGTCTTATAGGCGACTGTCACTATGTATCAGGCAATGAAAAGGCGACCACCCTTGTACAACATGCGAAAAGGTTATTTATTGATATGGGTATAGAGCCTGAAAGGGTCAATATATATTATAATTCGGCCTCTATGGGGCCGCAATTTGCTGAGACCTGCCGAAGATTTACCGAACTTATTAAAGGTCTTGGCCCTTATATGGAAACAAAAAAAATTCAGGAGATTAAACTGTTCAATTTCAGAAAACCATTGTAACCCGTAATATAAATCAGTGCCAATTCCGAGGATATAAATCAGGGCATAAGGAGGATTTAG